>VSPM01000144.1 GCA_009775365.1 Muribaculaceae bacterium | reverse complement strand
GCAGACTCCCGTTTTCTCGACCCTGAAACCGGGCGCTTCTCTCTTGAGGACGCAAACCTTCTCGCCTATTCCCATGGACTCTATCACTCACTCGGAGAGATAATAGGGAACGGGAGTTTGGGAGTTTCATTAAAAAATAATTTGTAAATAATTGGCTTTAAATTTGGTAGAGTCAATTTTTCTTTGTATCTTTGTTCTACAGTGTTCTAATTATAAAAAGTATGTATTTAGACATTCGCAAAGGCAAAGATCGCCGTTTCTACATAATGCAGGGATTTCGCGTAAAGGGTGGCGGAACCTCTACGAAAGTTTACATGAAATTAGGGAAGGAATCCGATATAAAGGAGAAGTACGGCTGCGCCGATGCCGAGGCATGGGCCCGCCAGAAACTAAAGGAGATAAACGACAGTATAAAGGAGGACAAGGCCTCTGTGATTGTCTCGTACAATCCTAATAAAAAGATCGAATCAGGCCAGTGGAGGAGCGTGCATTGCGGCCACATGGTACTTCTGCCTCTGTACAATAAGCTTGGGATGGCCAGATTCTCGGCAGAGGTGACTGCGCGCCACCGCTTTAAGTTCGACTTTGCCGATATCATGTGCAAGCTGGTGATGTGCCGGATCCTTTTCCCCGATTCCAAGCGAGCCACCAGGGAATGCCTGACAGCCTTTGTCGATGCGCCTGATTTCTCGCTTGATGACATATACAACTTCCTGGGGGTTCTGGCAAAGGAAATCACACCCTTGCAGAAGAGTCTGTATGATGCGACAAAAAATGAACTGTCCCGCAGGACAGGCGTGATCTACTACGACTGTACAAACTACTATTTTGAGATAGAACGGGAAGACAGTCTGCGCAGATACGGCAAGTCAAAGGAGCACCGTCCTAATCCGATTGTACAGATGGGTATGTTCATGGATGCGGACGGACTTCCTCTTGCGTTCTGCATCAATCCCGGCAACACAAGCGAGCAGCAGACCTTGCAGCCGCTCGAGGAGATACTTGCAAATGAATTTAATCTCAGCGAGTTCGTGGTCTGCACAGATGCAGGGTTGGCAAGCATCAACAACAGACAGTACAATACTACGGAGGGACGGAACTATATAGTGACACAGTCCATACCGGGCCTTCCAAAGCTGATGAAGGAATGGGCCCTCGAAAAGACAGGCTGGAGGAGACTTGGAGATAAGGAGGACCGGACCTATGACATATCGGATATTGACCTTGAATCGGAAAAGGAACATCTCTATTACCATGAGCGCTGGTTCAAGGAAGACCGCTCGAACGTGAAGAATTACGAAGAACGACTGATAGTCACCTTCTCCCCCAAGTTCGCTCTGTATCAGCGACAGCTTCGTGCACAGCACATTGAGAAAGCGTTGAAGATGATAGAGAAAAAATCGGAGAAATCTCGTCAGACGCAACAGGATCCGCGCAGGCTGATTGCCACGACATATTGTACCGCAGACGGTGAAGTGGCTGAAAAAAGTGTTATGAGCCTCGATCTGGAGGCGATAGAGAAGGAAAGTGCCATGGACGGTCTTAACTGTGTGGCTACCAGACTTGAGGACTCGGTCGGCGAGATACTTCACGTCAACGGCTTCCGGTATGAGATTGAACATCTGTTCAGGGTCACCAAGACAGAGTTTGATGCACGTCACGTATATCTGCGACGCGAAGACAGGATCCGGGCTCATTTTGCCATCTGCTTTGTGGCGTTGCTGCTGCTCAAGGCCTTCCAGAAGCAAATCAATGACGGCCTGAGCGAAGAGCACCAATACTCGACCGAGCAGATTATCAACGCCCTTGCGGGAATGGACTATAACGTGGTGAGGGGAACCGGATATGTGCCTGCGTACTCTGCCACCGAACTCAGGTCAAGATGTTGCGAGGTATCCAATGTACACATTGACACGCAGATAGTAGTGAACCGTAAAATGCGACAGTATATCAAAATGTTAAAGAAATGTTAAAATTTAGCCATTGAAATTTGTTAGCACAATCGGACACTCATAATCAACTGAGTGCCCGATTGTTATATGGTATAACTCCCAAACTCGGGAAGATAAGTAAAAAATCCCAAGATTTTATATACTTTTGCAAATTAGTGGCCGGCAAAAAAAATTCATATCGATTCCAAGCCGGACAAAACAACATCTTGACATTGTGAACATCTTTCGCATGTTGCCTCTTGAATAAGAATACATAAAATAATCAACTCCAAAAACGTTATCAAATATGTCTAAAATTTCATGGCGCCCTGGCACCCAGATTTATCCACTTCCGGCAGTGATTGTGACATGTGGTGACAAACCTGAGAACTGGAATATGCTCACTGTGGCATGGACAGGCACAATCTGTTCCGACCCTGCCATGTGTTATATCTCCGTAAGGCCTGAAAGAGCCTCCTACCCACTCATCACAGAGAACATGGAATTCACAATAAACCTGACCACAGCAGATATGGCACGAGCCACAGACTGGGCAGGAGTGCGTTCCGGACGCGACTATGATAAATGGAAAGAAACCGGACTAACCCCACTGCCGGGAGAAAAAGTGGCTTCACCAACTATTGAAGAATCCCCTCTGAGCATTGAATGCAAAGTGAAATCCGTGATGAAACTCGGCTCTCACGACATGTTTATCTCGGAAGTGATAAATGTCAGGGCAGACTCCCGTTTTCTCGACCCTGAAACCGGGCGCTTCTCTCTTGAGGACGCAAACCTTCTCGCCTATTCCCATGGGCTCTATCACTCACTCGGAGAGATAATAGGGAAATTCGGTTTTTCTGTAAAAAAATAAGACAAGACTCTGCTAAAACAGGCTTCTTTCATTTGATGCTCGGCGGAATCACAATCACATGCTATATGGAATAATGACAATACCTATATGTAGGGATTGCGAGACTATATAATCTTTCATAATTTTGCATCGACAAAAACAAGATGGAAAGAGCTTTAGTTATTAGTTATTTAGAGTAAGAACTATCAAGTTTCTCTCGTAGGCGTCAAGACTTGAGAAACTTGATTTGTTTTTATCAACACTTAATCAATAGTTCGTTAAAAAATTATTCATAGGCTAAGCGGCATCAACCGTCAAGCCAAAGAGTTCTTTGACAAGTTT
>VSPM01000143.1 GCA_009775365.1 Muribaculaceae bacterium | reverse complement strand
TCCATCGGGACATCTTCCCACTATAAAATAGCACAATCTTTGAGAATGCAACGCAATCTTAAATGAAAGAGCCGTGTAGCTATTTATGAGCGTCTGTGATAAAACAGACGCAAAAAAACGTTGAATTATTTTGCCAGTTTCAAAATAATGCGTAACTTTGCAGTCGGGTGAGTCCTGCACGACTTGCTCCCCGTAAATCCCCCAGGTCTTGACCGAAGCAAGGGTAGCGGGTTGAGCTGTGCGATGTAGATCGCTCGCCCATTTGCCTCTTTAGCTCAGTTGGCCAGAGCACGTGATTTGTAATCTCGGGGTCGTTGGTTCGAATCCGACAAGAGGCTCAAGAAATGCTGCTTGCAGCATAGCGTTGAATGTTTTTCATAATTTTGTTTTGGCGGCGTGTTTGTGAAAGCATGCCGTTTTTTTTGTGGCCTTCAGAATGATGCATTATGTTGCAATTCTTGAGGCTGAGTGTCTTTTTCATCTTTTAACAGGATATTGAATTAAAATAAGATGGACTACGTTTATAACATAACTTTTGTGATGCTCCCCAATGAGGGGGAGCGGTTTCTGACTTGGATGCGCTCGGAGGCTGTGCCGAGGCTGTTTGGCGAGTCTTCAAAGGCTCTTGAGCCGCGTGTGCAGACAGTGATAGAGGCCGGCGGCGAGAAGCCTGCTGCCGACCATGGGCTGAGCATAGCCCTGCAGGCCATGTTCCGCTCGAAGGAGGAGGCGTATGAATGGCATGACAGCAGTCTGCCGGCTGTGCTTGGCGAGTTCACATCTAAATTCGGGCCGAATGCCCTGTTCTTCACAACACTTTTAGAGGTGTTTCCGTTATGAAAGATATGGAGCGGATAAGAGGGGAGCTTGATTATGAGCGAGTGATAATGGGCATAGACCCCGGAACGAACGTGATGGGGTATGGGGTGCTCGGCATCAACGGCAAGACCCCGCAGGTGATTGTCATGGGGGTGATTCAGCTCAACAAAATGGAGAGCCACTATCTTCGCCTGTCGCGCATTTTTGAGAGGGTCACAGGGCTTGTAGAGCAGTATCTGCCTGACGAGCTGGCCATAGAGGCCCCGTTCTTCGGAAAGAATGTGCAGTCGATGCTGAAACTGGGCAGGGCGCAGGGAGTGGCCATGGCGGCGGCTCTTTCTCGCGACATCCCGATTGCGGAATATGCGCCGCTGTCGATCAAGCAGTCGGTTACCGGCAGCGGGTCGGCCTCGAAGGAGCAGGTGGCTAATATGCTGCGGCATATTCTGAAAATTCCGCAGGACAAGATGCCTCATCTTCTCGACGCCACTGATGCCCTGGCGGCCGCTCTGACCCATTTCTATGAAACGGGCAAGCCTAAGATCGAGAAGGGCGCGAAGTCGTGGGAGCAGTTTCTAAGGCAGAACCCTGACCGCGTGGCTCCGCGCAGAGGGGGACCCGGCTCAAAGAATTAAAATGCCTATAATTGAAAAACTTGAAATAAAACAAAATATGGACAGATATGAAAAAGCCCTTGCAGACAGCAAGGTGACGGGCGACGACAGTGTGGTTGCCGCCGAGGTGAAGAAGATATTGGAGAGCGCCGGCGATTATGCCACTCCCGAGGTGTATCAGTTTCTTTTCAGCTCAATCGACCTCACTACTCTGAGCACTGAGGACAGCCAGGAGAGTGTGACGGCCTTCACGCAGCGTGTGAACGATTTCGACAATGAGTATCCGCAGTTCAGGAATGTGGCCGCGATATGCGTCTACAGCAATTTTGCGGAGGTTGTGTCGAGCGCGCTTGAGGTGACAGGAGTGGATGTGGCCGTTGTGGCCGGAGGGTTCCCTTCGAGCCAGACTTTTACGGCTGTGAAGGTGGCGGACGTGGCTCTTGCTGTGGCGGGAGGGGCCAATGAGGTTGACGTGGTGATGAATCTGGGCTATCTTCGCGACCGCAACTATGAAGACTTGTGTGACGAGCTCATAGAGCTCAAGCACACGGCGAAAAATGCCAAACTTAAGGTAATACTCGAGACCGGGGCTTTGAAGACGGCAGAGGCCATAAAAACGGCGTCTGTGCTGGCTATGTGGAGCGATGCCGACTTTATCAAGACCTCCACCGGCAAAATCTATCAGGGAGCGTCGCTTGAGGCGTCCTGGGTTATGTGTCAGTGCATTAAGGAATATTATGCCCAGACCGGGCGCAAGGTGGGCTTCAAGGCCGCCGGAGGGATACGCACGGCGGAAGAGGCTGTGAACTATTATGCAATCGTGAAGGAGGTGCTTGGCGACGAATGGCTTAACCACGACTTGTTCCGTATCGGGGCGAGCAGCCTTGCCAATAGTCTTCTCGCCGCCATGACGGGAGAGGACAAGAGGTTCTTCTGACAGTGTTATGCGGGAGGCGGATACTTACGGCACCATTTCCTCGTCGAGCTCAAATTCGCTGAGGATGTCGTAGTATACGCTTTCCGGCACGCGAGTGAATGTCTGGCAGCTGTCGGGGTTTATAGTGTATCCCTCATGGGCCTTTTTGATTATAAGGCCGATTATCTCGCTTTTTGAGAGGTCTTTATATTCGTCGTTGAGAAGGTTGTCGACCAGGCACCACTCAAGTTCGTCTTGAGTGAGCTTTACAATCTTATATACCTCAGGCTGGCTTCCTGCCGACATGTAGAGCAGGATGTCGTAGCCCGGTTCATAGAAATATCCGGCCCTGGGAATTTCAAATTCTGCAGAAGGCTTGCCGTCTTTGTCGGTGACATAGAGATTGTAAGCCTTGAAGTCTTCGGCAAGGTGCATGTATCTGCCTTCGATGTCGGCCCACACGCCCATTATGTCGTCTTGCGATCTTGCGGGCTCGTCATTGTCGTCGCTGCAGGAGACAATTGCCGCAGATAGGATGAGAGATAATATTATTGTCTTTACCGACAGCGCGAATTGTGATGATCTATTCATAAGAGTAGGTATGGGAAGAGATTATAATGTATGATTTTAGTTAAGGATGACAACTTAAATGCAAAGGTAAGAAATTTTCTTTAAATCTGAGCCTGTTTTGCAATATAATCGTTTCATCTGGCACGGCTCTTTCATTTAAGATCGGCCGAAGTTTACAGAAATAGTGGTATTTTATAGCGAAAATGTCTACCTTTGCA
>VSPM01000142.1 GCA_009775365.1 Muribaculaceae bacterium | reverse complement strand
AAATTTACCCGATTCGTACTGAATCGGGTAAGGGGGCTTTTGTCGTTATTTTGTGCTTAAATGAAAGAGCCGTGACACCCGATTAATAAAAATCAGAGTGTCAGTTATTATAAGCGAAAGAAAGGAATCAGGCCGAATGAATGTCTTGCATCTATTATCACTGCGCAAGCAAATGAATGCAACAATATTGCACGTCAGAGCGTAAGCACAATATCCTTCTCAGTGGCTATTCTTCTGAGGTTGAGAATTGCATATCTCATTCTGCCTAAGGCAGTGTTTATGCTCACGCCGGTGAGTTCTGCAATTTCTTTGAAAGAGAGGTTCTGATAATATCTCATTGTCAGCACTTCTCTCTGGAGATAGGGAAGTTCTTTAATAAGATACTTCACATCGTCCCTTATCTGCTCAGTGATAATTGCATCTTCAATTGTCTCCTCGCAGAGTTCCTTTCTGTTAAGTACATCTACATCGTCAAGGTCGGCGCTTTGGATATTTTCCGATTTTTCCTGACGATAATAGTCAATTATCAGGTTATGGGCTATGCGCGAAATCCAGGCCGGGAATTTCCCGTTTTCCGTGTAGCGGCCCTGCTTGATGGTAAGAATCGCTTTCACGAATGTTTCCTGAAAAATATCGTTGGCAATATCCTCATTCTTTATGATGCGGACTATATAATTGTAGATACGGTCCTGATGTCTTTTCAAGAGGGTATCAAACGCTTCATTATTGCCTTGCGCATAAGCTTTGACCAATTGTTCGTCGGTCACGCTTAAAGTTTTTGCCATTCTTTTCTGTTCTTAGTTTTCGTTAAGTAGAGTTCGTCAATAGGCAGATATTTTATGGGTTATTGTTTTTACATCACAAAAGTAATCAAATACCTTGCCATTTCCAAATATTCAAACAAGAAAATATGTAAAAAAATATTAACGCAACAATAACTAACGTTTTTTTAAGTTTGCCTCTATCTCACTTTTTTAAACCGCAAAGCCACCCAGTCGTTGTCTTCTTTTTCACTTTCCAGGAAAAGCCCATATTCATTCGCCGCCTTTTCCACGATAGGAATATCTGACCTGTAAAAGCCACTAAGCAACATTATTCCTCCCTGTTTCAGGCATGATGCATAAGACTCAATGTCAGATGTGATAACATTCCTGTTTATGTTGGCCAGGAAATAGTCTGCCTGATCCAGTCCGGCCAGCAATCCGGCATCGCCACAAAGCATGTTTACCTTTACATTATTGAGAGCGGCATTCTCCACTGCGTTTTCCCAGGCGAAGGGGTCAATCTCTATGCCTGTCACATTGTCGGCTCCTTTCATCTTGCAGAGAATTGCAAGGATTCCGGTTCCCGTGCCCATGTCAATCACGCTTTTGCCCTCCATGTCTGACGAAAGTATGTGGCGCATCATGTTGCTCGTGGTGGAATGATGGCCTGTGCCGAACGCCATTTTCGGGTCGATAACTATGTCATATTCCGCAGAAGGCACATCTTTATGGAAAGAGGAATGAACCACACATTTGTCGTCAACCACAATTGGCTGAAAATAATGTTTTTCCCATTCTTCATTCCAGTCTTCACCTTTCACAGTCCCAGAAGAGAATGTAAAATCTGTATCTATCGGGAATTCTTCTAATATTTTCTTAACAGCACCTTCGTCATACAAGTCTGTCCTCACATATGCAGTAAGCCCGCAGTCGTCAGGTTTAAATGATTCAAAACCTTCATCACAAAGGAATGCCGCCAAAAGATCTGTGATGTCTTCCAAGCATGGAACGGCATCTATTCGCAACGCTATGTAGTCTTGCATTGATGTTTATATTTTGGTTTATAAATTCAATTTGCAAAATTAGTGAAAAGATGAATAACTTGGCATTCTATGTCGCGATATTAGAGATTTATAGATGTTTTTTTGTAATTTTGCAAATCATTTACAGGTCGAAGCAACTATGCCGCCTCACAATAATTTATTGCGGAATGAATAAATCTCAGTTTAAAGCGCAGTTCGACAATCTATACCTCCCGTTATGCATGTATTCACTGAAAATAGTAGGCATAAGAGAGGAGGCTGAAGATATCGTGCAAGGATGCTTCACATCCGTGTGGGAAAGAATATGTAACGGAGATGACATTGAGAACATCCGGGCATACATGTATGGAGCTGTGCGAAACATGTCACTGACTTTCTTGAAACGTTCTTCCAAAATAGATGAATTGGAATCAGGCTCCGAATATGGAGAAAGCGTGTCGGCTGATGACATTGACACTTCTGAACGAGATGCCAGACTTTGGCAAGCAATCAGCGACCTGCCGGAAAAGTGCCGAAAAGTTTTCCTGTTAAGCAAGAAAGACGGTTTCTCCAACGCTCAGATAGCGGAAGAAATGGGAATATCTGTAAAAACCGTGGAGAACCAAATGACAAAAGCCTATTCAGACTTCGCGAGGCTCTGAATCCGGCCGGGAGAAAAGTGTTCTTCCTCCCGTTTCTGTAACAAAGCAAGAATCCCGCTTGTCAAAGGCAATATAAATAATGCAGGATTCTTCATGAATTTTTAAGATTCCTGAGGCTTTGTTTTTCTGATAAAATTTTTCAGTTATATATAGGGGTTTTCGCAGTAAAGCGCTACATAGAATAAAACCATCACTCTTATGACCGAAGATGATAAAAAATTTGAGCAAGAATTAGATTTCGTAGCCTCTCACTATAAACATGGAGCCTTCTCCAAAACAGAAGCATGGCGCAAACTTGCCGGATCGGACTCGCTATGGCAATGGAAAAGGAAGGCTGTGGCCGCCGCTGTGGCTTGCTTCGTAATAGCGGCCTCTGCTTTTGTGTATAACATAATAAAAACCTCACGCCCGGAAAAGGATGCCGACAAGATAGAAACAACGGCAACAGTGAATCCGGCGGTTTCAGATTCTGCAAAAAGCGCAAGACTGGAATTTACTGATGCTCCAATTCAGGAAGTAATCAACGTAATCGAGGCAACATACGGAGTGTCGGTCGGAAATGTGCCTGACACCGGTGATATGCGGCTGACATTGAGTTTTGAGGGCTCTGCCGAAGACATCATCGACGCAATCAATGCCACTTGCGACACAAACCTTAAAATAGATAACGATGACAAAAACAAAGCGACAGAAAACAACCGGGAATAATCATTCTTGCCAGGATTAAGGACGAACTATATTAAAATCCAAATAAAATGAGGCAAAAATTACATCCACCTTAGATTATTTGAGAATAGTCATGCCTC
>VSPM01000141.1 GCA_009775365.1 Muribaculaceae bacterium | reverse complement strand
CTGCCCAGGTTATCGTGACCGAGATCAACACTGTGAAGCAGGCGGATAATCTCATCGGCTCACTCACTGACCGCGAAAAGAAAGACTATTATCTGTGGCAATATGTCAATCATGCCGCACCCTTCCTCAGCGACACTTTTGGCGATGCCAATTTTGAATTCAACAAAGTGATGAGCGGCGTGCAAGAACAGCGTCCCCGCTGGAAACGCGCTCTCGGTGTAACTGAAGGCTACCTCGGAGAAGCCATCGGCGAACTTTATGTGGAGGAATACTTCCCTCAGAGCTCAAAGGAATATATGATCGGCCTCGTTGAGAACCTGCGCAACTCCCTTGGCAAGCATATCATGCACCTCCCCTGGATGAGCGACGACACAAAGGTGCAGGCCATGAAGAAACTCAATGCCATAACTGTGAAAATCGGCTATCCCGACAAGTGGAAAGACTATTCAGATCTTGAAATCGACCCCTCCTTGTCTTATTGGGAGAATGTTCACAACGCAAACATCTGGAGCCAGAAACAGACTCTCGCTAAATGGGGCAAGCCTGTAGACCGCTCTGAATGGGGCATGACTCCTCAGACCATCAATGCCTACTACAATCCCCTCAACAATGAAATCGTGTTCCCTGCCGGAATCCTTCAGGCTCCGTTCTACGACCCCGAGGCCAGCGACGCTGAAAACTATGGCGGCATCGGCGTGGTAATCGGCCATGAGCTCACTCACGGTTTCGACGATCAGGGCTGCCAGTTTGACTACGCAGGCAACATGCAGAACTGGTGGACTCCCGAGGATGCAGAGGCTTTCGGCAAACTCACACAGGGTCTTGTTGAGCAGTTTAATGAAATTGAAGTGCTTCCCGGCCTTTTCGCTAACGGACAGTACACTCTCGGTGAAAATATCGCCGACCAGGGTGGTCTCCGCATTGCTCGCACTGCATTCCTTGACTCTCAGAAGAAGAAAGGTGTAGACATCACATCTCCGGCAGCAAAAATCGACGGATTCGACCCGATGCAGGTGTTCTACATGAACTTCGCCAATCTTTGGGCAGGCAACATTCGCGATGAGGAAATTCGCTCGCTCACTTCCGGCGACGTTCACTCTCTCGGCAAAAACCGTGTGAACGTATCGCTCCGCAACATAGAGCCATTCTTCGAGTCATTCTCCATCAAGGAAGGCGACCCTATGTTCCGTCCTGAATCAGAGCGCGTAATCATCTGGTAATTTAATGACGATTGTAAGACTTAATAGCTTTATTTAATCGGCGACAATGCTATCTTTATAGACACATAGAACATTCTATATTTACACTTAGAACATTCTATCGAACTATTTTTCAATAGCATAACAAAAAACAATCTCCATGCCTAATAATCGGGCATGGAGATTGTTTTTTCGCTAATATTCAATTCTGAATCACAACATAATCCTATAATTGGTTTTATTTCTAAGCCTGCCAAGATTAAAATCAATGCCGAACCTACATCTCCTATATGGAATTCAATTTTCTACGATTATCCAATTTTCTATACAACGGGTCTTTGAAGAGAAGTCTACTCCTATTTTAAAGAGTTTACGACAATCGGTTTGATACGGACGTGCATAACGCTTCTCTTCAATCTGCCTGATGGCAGTTTCAGCCTTGCCGTCATATTTGAGTTCGATTACGTAGATATATTTTGAAGTCTGAATCATTATGTCGATGCTACCATCCGGAGTGCAGACTTCCGTTGAGGCATTAAGCCCAATCAAATCAGTCAGAAGATAGAAAGCATTGTGAAAATTATTTTCGTTATCCATTTTTAGTTTGAAGTTTATACCTGCAAAATAAGCCTGCATACCCTTCATGGCAGCATCCGGGTTGCCAAGTATAAAACTTCGGATTGTATCCGCCACCACCTTGTTCGTGCTTACACTTTTGCAATCCACATAATATGGAAGAAGATAATTAAAGAATCCTCTCTTAACCTCGCAGTTGGGAATACTTAACAAATACTCATTTGTTTCACTAAAGAAATCTTTTATGGTTAGATATCCTGTCTGATACATCAATGCCGTTGGATTTGGATTCAGCAGGTCTAACCCTTTGAGGTCATCTGATGTGCAATACAAATCAAAAGCCTCTTCAAGATTTGCATCAACTCTCTGAAGAGCTTCGCGAATTATAGTCGGCAAACCAGTGTCATTCCAATAATTATCTATTTTGCTTTGATCCAAGCAGTTGAGCAACGACCATGGATTATATATATCGCTTCCTTCCTCTGCGAATCTGTAGCCGTCATAGTTTTTTTTCAAGTCAGAATACGCTTTTTCAACAGAAGTTTTATTAGCTTGCGCCAACTTTTTAACACCATCTTTCAAGTCGCTTACAAGCTCTTCTTCTGTAATGCCGCATATGTCGGCAAATTCATTTGAAAATGTGATATCTTTGAGATTGTTGAGGTCTGAAAAGACACTCAGCTTACTGAAACGGCTTACACCTGTTAAAAAAACCAACCTTATGTGGCTTGCGCTGCTCTTGAAGTTGGAATAAAGGGTAGCCAATTTCTCACGGTAGTGTTCTAAATTTTCATCTTTATTAAGATTTCCCACAAGGGGCTTGTCATATTCATCTACTAATATGACCACCTGGCGCCCTGTCTTTTCATGAGCAGCCTGTATGATGTTACTAAACCGTTGTGAATATGTATTGTCATTAGCAACAACTCCATAAGCAGCCTCCCACTTTCTGAACAAATTGTCAAGCACATTATCAAGCAGACCGGGATGCGCATATCGCTCTGTATTCAAGTCTATACGCAAAACCGGATACTTCACCCAGTCCCAATTCCGGGAATCGATATATAGTCCTTTGAAAAGTTCCCTCCTTCCTTCAAAGAAATATTGCAGAGTTGAAAGAAAGAGACTTTTACCGAACCTACGAGGACGCGCAAGGAAATAATACTTGCTTCCGGAGTTGATGATTGTGTCAATATACCTTGTCTTGTCGACATACACGCAATCACGTTCTCGCAGCGACTGAAAGTCCTGTTCACCTATGCCGTATCTTACTGTCTGCTCCATTGCACAATCCGTTTAATAATCAAAAAAAAAAAATACCCTTCGCAAATTTAGATAAAAATCCTGAGATTTCTACACTGGCAAAATAAAGAAATGATTTTTCTTTAGAGGAAAGTTACATAAAAGCTTTTACATATGATTATTCAGTAGATGACAAAAATTGAATTTATGCTGTTAAACATCTAATCTTTAGGCGATTAAATTTGTAAAAGTCC
>VSPM01000140.1 GCA_009775365.1 Muribaculaceae bacterium | reverse complement strand
CGATTGAAATATGTTGACGAAATTATCCATTATTATCTGTCGTTGTTATCTTCGTAATAATCGCGATACACGTCTCCAAGACCATAGCCACTTGCATCACCGTCTTTTATCAGTTTTTTGATGCGTGGTGCGAATTCTGTCATAAGTCCATTCGACGCGATAAAATCTATGGCCTTGACATAATTGTTTTCCAATGATATTGAATACGCTTCACCAAAATCGCCGAACTGAGCCGGAAGACTTGTTGTCTGCTCGACATAATAAAGCATCAGGTCGGCTACTGCATGAGGATCGGCAATTAGTTTCTTGAATGCGCTTACAAGCTTGTTGCATTCACGAAGATTCGGCTTTTTAGGCCAATCGTTGCGACCATAACACTGACGATAGATGGCTTTCTTATATTTTTCAAGTTCAGTGTCACTGTTCGGCTCAAGATAAAACTCAAGCCATGTCTTTGCCTCCTTGCTCGCACTGTATAATTGCAATACAATATCATCAACTTGCTCTTTCGAGAGTGTTTGAATATATTTTTTTAATTTTGCTTTTGACATTTCGGGATACTTTAAATTGGAATATTACGATATTATTTGAATGAGAAAATCATCGGAAGCAGGTCTGTCTTACGATATTCCCACTGAAATGGAGGGCCGACTTGTTTGTTGAGTCTCATTTCAACAATTCCAAGCCAATAGAACAACCGACTAAAAACGCGAGTTTCGTAAATGGTGTACTTATCCGGGAAATTGAATGCCTTCTGATAATGTTCCTGGTAAAAACTTCCGAAATGCCATTCGGAACCGAATTGATTGAGAAGCCATACGCTATACGCAATTCCCAAGTTACCTATTCTGTCGTCTTCTACCGCGTCAAAAGTATGTAGTCCAACTCCAACGAGCGAGAACCGTAATATTTCATTGGCAGCTGCATCGATGTTAGAGAAAGCCTTTCTTCCTTTTACGGTTAGAGAAAGAACTCCTTTCCTTGTCTTGATCCAGCCAAGCAGTTCAAGTATGATTCTTGCCATCCAGACAGCTCCTACCTCATATTCATTTATGCGTTTCTGTTTCAGCTCTTCGATTATCCATTCAGGCTGACCTATACGATATGCGTCGGCTACAATCTTTAAAGGGAGCCATCCGAGTTTTGTGAGCTTCAAATCTTTTTCATTGAGTGTGTTTAATAGGAAAAGAGCCTGTCTTATCAGTGGTACCAACTCATATTGATTTTTATCAAGTTTATTGAGTTGAACCACGCATTGGTCTCTAAAAGGATTATACATTATATTGTGCATGTCCTCAGGAGATAACCCGTTGAGATCGCTGCGGGGAGCAGAATTCTGTCGTATCATTATTTCTTGAAGATGCTCGTTGACACGGTTGATGTCAACACTTCGTCCGGCTGTTTCTTCTGCAAGAATCCAGACTTGAAGTTCTTTTCTTATATCATTTAAGTGCATAGCCAAATATTAGTAGTGGTTACACATTCCGGAAGGCATAAGACAAACAATATCAATACTCATGAGCCAAATAGCTTTAATCCGATGGAGGTTAACCGATATGCCTGTTTTGCGCTTGTGGGCTTATCAGGATATAACATGCCGATATATCCTAAGCTGAGCATAGGATTAAGTAGTTTTCTCTTGAAATCCTTTGAGTCTCCGAAATCCAGGATTTTGATTAATGAACTTGCCGAGTATGAGTTCTCTTTAAGCAGACTAAGTATATTTATGACATATTCTGACATTTTTGAGATGTCTTCTTTCCTTTTGGACTTATTCCAGACTTCTACAGTCATCTGTTCAAGTAACTGTCCAAGTTGCGACTTATCAGTTATAACGCTTTGTTTTATAGCTTCTTGAACTTGGACAGATATTTGTCCAAGTGTTTGTCCAAGTCGGTTGGTCCAGTTGCTATTCCCTTCAAAATCATCCTCAGACAGTTTTCTTGCGAAGCCATCTCTGCATGGGATTGTCATTAAGAAGTATGTACGGTCATCATCGGTTTCGATAGTGGCCGGAGCAGATCCGTTGTCCTTAAGAGCTTTTTGTATGGTAGGTATGCCGGTGGCTCGACCCTCAGTAAGATCAAGCTCCTTAAGAAAATCTCCAAGTCGTCGGTTTCGATATCTCCGTGCCTTAAGTTTCTTAGCCGCTTTAATAGCGTCGCTGCTTATGGAGCGGTCCGGACCAGCGTAACTCAGAATGTCGACATGAGTCGGCTCAACAGTAATCTCCACCGGCTCACGTTCTTGATAGTCACGATGATAAAGAGCGTTTGAGATACATTCCTCAAATGCCTGATAGGGGTAATTAAAGGTCTTGTCTGACTCCTCGCGGTCAGACGGTTTGGCAATCTTTTTCTTTATGACATTGGTACGCAGGTATGACAAAGTATCCTTGATCATTTTGGGAACGGGACCTGTAATTCTTGGCGCCTCAATCATTAAATCAGGATTCTCAATGCTTCCTTCCGGGAATATCACAATATCTACCTGAGTTACGGGGAAGAACTTTTCTGGGTGTTCGCAGAACATCATTGCCGCAACGTTCTTGATAAGGCGATTTTCCTGTGGTCCGGTCAATAGATCCATCTCATCAAGAATCTCTATCAGCGGGCGACTGATAAAGTTTTCCGCAAGTTTACTTTTCACGGTCTTGAGATGATCATATACAAGCACCCCGGATATATCGTCAATTTTTATTACTTCGTTCCCTCTCTCATCGAATGGCACACGATTGGCAAGGGCTCTCACCTGATCAAGAATCTCTCCTTTGGCCTCAATGGTTGAGGATTTGCTGCGCACATAAAATTTTGGAGTTGACTTCTTTGCGACAACACTCTCCATAACCGAATATGGTCGATTAAGACCGGATGGCACCCATATAACAAGAATTGGCTTTCCGTCAACGATTTCAGGAGATGCTTTTGTCATGTATGCTGGCTCAATCTTTGCATCATAACCGACCATATCCTTGAGAATATCATCAATCTCTTTTTCGTTCAAACCTTTTACCGGACGCTTGGCTACGCCGTTTTCCTCCTCAACGCCGACGAGGATATAACCGCCACCTGTATTTTCAAGATCCGTAGCGAAAGCACAGACAGTATGGTAAATTTTATCAGGATTCCACCCGGCCTTAAACTCAATGCGGTTGGATTCAACCTTACGCTTGTTGAGCAAATCTTCTATATTTATCGGTAATGCCATATCAAAAATATTCTTTTAATGCATAAACAACTTAGAAATCATCGTCCATCATAATATAATCGTTCTGTTCTTAATGTAGTT
>VSPM01000014.1 GCA_009775365.1 Muribaculaceae bacterium | reverse complement strand
CATTCCGAACAGAGAAGTTAAGCCTTATCACGCCGATGGTACTGCGAAAGCGGGAGAGTAGGTAATCGCCGCCTTAGGGCCTCCGGAGACATATTGCCTCCGGAGGCTTTTTTTTTATCTCCCCGCCCGCGGGCGCGGCCCCCGGCCATCGCGGGGGGCGCGGCACAGGGGAGCTTAGGACAATCGGGAGGGAGCCAACTATTGGAGCAGGGCGATTGGGAGCGCAGCAATTTCGAGATAAAAATTCGGTAATTTGCCTCTGCCTCCTTATTTAATGCAGTAAGATTCAATTTAATGCAATAAGATTCAGAATTTGTTGTTTTGTAAGTTGAGGATTAATCACTATCTTTGTGGTTTCTTAGTTTATGCGTTTGTCCCTTGAGGGATTCATGATATTCATTTCAAATGTTTACCAAAAAATATCAGTTGATTAACAATGTGGGAGGATGGCTTGTGTTTGCCATTGCGCTTCTCACCTATTGGCTCACACTTGAGCCTACCGCTTCCTACTGGGACTGCGGTGAATTTATCATCCAGGCAGATAAACTTGAAGTGGGCCATCCGCCTGGTAACCCGATGTTTATGCTCACCGCGCGCTTTTTTGCAAATTTCGCGCCTGACGCGGGCAGCATCTCTGTGATGGTCAACGCCATGAGCGGGCTTTTGAGCGCGCTTACGATACTTTTGCTTTTCTGGACCATCACCCATCTTGTCCGGCGCATCGTAGTGAAAGATGGCCAAAGGAAGGAACCCTCGATACAGCAATATATTGCAATCATGGGAAGCGGCCTTGTCGGTTCTCTTGCCTATTGCTGGAGCGACACATTCTGGTTTTCGGCTGTGGAAGGTGAGGTGTATGCCTTCTCCTCGTTCTGCACGGCCCTTGTGTTCTGGCTGATCCTGAAATGGGAAAACAGGGCAGACGAGCCCCATTCCGACCGTTATCTGATCTTAATCGCCTATGTAATAGGCGTGAGCATTGCAGTTCACTTGCTCAACCTCCTGTGTATTCCTGCTATAGTGCTCGTATTTGCTTATCGCAAATGGAAAGATATGAACCTGGTCAAATCGCTTTTGACTTTGCTTGTGTCGTTTGTTATTGTTGTGCTTGTGCTTTACGGCCTTGTGCCCGGATTTATTAAAGTGGCGCAGCAGTTCGAGCTGTTGTTTGTGAACACTTTCCACATGAGCTTCAACAGCGGTGCACTATTCTATGCAGTTGTGACAAGCCTTGTGTTCTGCTGGGCACTTTGGGAGCTCAACCGCCAGAAGAACGGGCTTATGATACGCCTTTCGTTTCTTGCGGCGCTCGCCGTGTCGGGCATGTTCTTCTTCGGCAGCGGCTTCCTCATTGGCTTTATAGTCCTTGCTGTCATAGCAGTGCTTATGTTCACTAAATATGGCCGTAAGCTCCCTGTGAGGGTTATGAATGTGGCCATGTGGAGCATGGCTGTGATATTCGTGGGATATTCGAGCTACGCTCTGATTCTTATTCGTTCGAGCGCGGCCACGCCCATGAACCAGAATGCCCCTGACAATGTGTTTGACCTGGCGTCTTATCTGAACCGAGAACAATATGGAGAGAACCCCCTTCTCTACGGCGAAACACTCTATTCCTCCCCTATGAAAGAGATTGCCGGTGTGGCTCGCGACACGGTGACCTACAGAGAAGACGGCACCCCGGTGATTCTATCCACACCATATTATAATCCGGTGATCAACCCCGGAAAGGCTCTTTATGCCAAAGGTGTGGCCGGTGCTGACCCGGTGTCGGAATACGGCTTCCTTTCGCAAGGAGAGATGGCAAGCAATAATTCACTCGCACAGCGCGGCGGCGACTATTATGTGAAGCGCGACTATAAGCCCGAGGCAAAGATGAACCCCGAGCTCGACATGCTGTTCCCGCGAATCTACAGCCGCATGCATCGCGACTATTACAATCAGTGGGTGCGCCTCGACACCACGCCTGACCAGCTCGTAGGGATTCATGCCATAGACCCCGCCACCGGTGAGAAACTTCCTGAATATGACCTTCAGAAAGAGCCTCGCTACAACGAGATAACCGGTACATTCGCATATCCTGAAAAATATGTGTTCAAGCCGTCGTTCTCGCAAAATCTCGCTTACTTCTTCAACTATCAGCTCACCCACATGTATCTGCGCTATTTCATGTGGAACTTTGCGGGTCGTCAGAACGACATCAATAACCAGCAAGGTGAGCTCGATGCCGGAAACTGGATTTCGGGCATACCTTTCATCGACAACTCACGTCTCGGCGACCAGAACCTGCTTCCGTATGATCTGGGCAAGGGGAACAAGGGACATAACGTCTATTTCATGCTCCCGCTTATTCTTGGCATAATAGGCCTTATCTGGCAGTCGTTTGCAGGGAAACGCGGCATAGAGCAGTTCTGGGTTGTATTCTTCCTCTTCTTCATGACCGGCATAGCCATTGTGCTTTATCTTAACCAGCCGCCGAACCAGCCGCGAGAGCGCGACTACGCATTCGCAGGCTCGTTCTATGCCTATGCCATATGGATAGGCATGGGTGTCGCCGCGCTTTGGAGATGCCTGCTTTATCTGATGGATCCCGAGAGAGGGAAGCGCAAGGTTAATGCTGCGGAAGAGGAGTTGCAGCCGGCGGTTATCGTAGACGAGCCGGCAAGGCTGGCCAAGTCTTCGCGAATGGCTGCAATAGTGGCGTTTGTGATAGGCATGGTGATACCTGTGCAGATGGTGAGCCAGACATGGGACGACCACGACCGCTCCCGCCGTTTTGCCGCGCGTGATTACGCAATCAACTATCTTGAGAGCCTTGAGCCGAATGCAATAGTGTTCTGCAATGGCGATAACGATACATTCCCCCTGTGGTATGCGCAGGAAGTGGAAGGCGTGCGCCCGGATGTGCGCATCATCAATCTCAGCTATCTTAACTCTGACTGGTATGCCAACCAGATGCTGCGCCAGGCTTATGACTCAGCCCCTGTGGACTTCACGGCCACTCCCAAGGATTATGCCTACGGAAAGACTGATGTGACTATTCTCGGGCGCGAGACTGCTCCGGCCGATCTCCTGAGCAGCCTGAAGATTGTGTACGAGGGTGGCGGGCGCAATGTTAACGGCTACCCCACCATGCCAAGCTCTGTGGTGAGCATACCTGTCGACAAGAAGGCTGTGATAGAGCGCGGGCTCGTGGCTCCCAAAGACACTGCCGACATTGTAGACAATATCCTTGTGAATCTACGCAACACCGCCACTTACAGAAACAAGGGTTATCTCAGCCTTGGCGAGATTCTAATGCTCGACATTGTTGCCACGAATGCGGCAAATGGATGGAAGCGGCCTATATATTGGGTGACTACTGTGGGCGACGATTATCACGTGGGTCTCACCCCATATATGCGCTCCACCGGCATGGCCCATCAGCTTGTGCCCACCATTCAGGAAGGGCTTCCCGCCCGTGCCGACCGTGCATATGATGTGGTGACAAAGAAATACCGCTGGGGCGGGGCCGATGTGAAAGAAGGAAAGGCCCCGTATTTCGATGAGACGGCAAGGCGGATGCTGCTCACCACGCGCTCTTCTATGCTTGATGTTGCCTCCGAGCTTGTATACGAAGGTGACATCGCTGCGAATGACACTGTGGCCAAGGCCGAATATAAGAAAGCCCTTGAGGTGGTCGACCTTCTCGACAAGAATCTTAACGAGTCGACGGCTCCTTATGGACTCAGCATTGCCTCGACGCTCGGGCAGGTGTATTGCGAGCTTGGCGATGAGAAGCGTCTGAACGACAAGAAACTCACAGAAAAGGGTCTTGGCATCCTTTGGAATCTCATGGAGCGTTACGCTCCCTATCTTGCCTACAACCGCGAGATGGCCATGAGTTTCGGCAATCCGTCGCTCACCATGGAGTCGCGTCTTGTGCCTTATCAGTATTATCGCTTCATCGAGCTCTATAAGCAGTTTGGAGGCGACGAGAAAAAGGTTGACGCTCTTGTCAAGCCTTACGGCCTTAGCGTGGCAGAGCTTAAAGGGAACTACGAGCGTCTTTATGGCAATGGCGGCTCCGACTATACGTCGGCGACTCCCGGCGCCACAGACGAGATGCTTGAAAGCTACGCTGAGGAGATTGCGAAATACTGCGAGATAGCCAACGAGCTCGCCGCCCTTCCGGCTGAGGAATATGCTTCACGCACAGAAGATGAGCGCTCGATCGACTCTATGCTCTTCAAGGCCATAGAGTATTATCACAGCGTGGGAGGCAAAGATGAATTGCTGAAAAAATATGACAACTACAACCGTCTGGACATGGGGCGCACGCGCCGTCTGAGCGAGGAATTTGCGCGCAACCATCCGGAAATGGGAATGTAAAAGTAGATATGTTTATAGAACGACCGCCTAAATGGTTCAGGTGGCTTTTCCCGGGAGCCGTGTTTCGGCTCCCGGCCCCCAAAGGGGAGCGCCCCAGGGTGTATATTACTTTTGATGATGGCCCTATTCCTGAGGCTACGCCGTGGGTGCTCGACACTCTCGACCGCTTCGGGGTTAAGGCCACCTTTTTTATGGTAGGGCAGAATGTGGAGCGTCATCCGGAGCTTCTGGATGAAGTGAGAAGGCGCGGCCACTCGGTTGGCAACCACACGTTGCATCACATTCAAGGCGCGAGCGCCACGACTATGAGGTATATGCGCGATGCCGCAGAGGGTGCGAGCCTCACAGGGTCGGCGCTGTTTCGGCCTCCCCACGGCTGGCTGCGCCCGCGTCAGCTTATGGCCTTGAAAAAGCATTACAGGGTGATTATGTATGACCTTGTGACCCGTGACTACAGCCGGCATATGACTGAGGAAGACGTGGTGGGGAACGTGAAAAAGTATGCCCGCGACGGCTCGATTATTGTTTTTCATGATTCTTTGAAGAGCATAGAGCGCCTGCGCACTGCTCTTCCCGAATCTCTTTCATGGCTTCGAGACCAAGGCTACGAGTTTATGTTGCTCGACTCATAGGCCGCAACAAATATAGTTAAAAGATTTTCCCTATTTTATAAATTACACGTTTATTAGTTAAAATTAACCATTGAAAGGCATAATTGTAACTATTCAGCGGACACACTACGGCAATAATGTCGAATTGATGTCACACCTATAAGGGCGTTTAATTTGTTTATTTTAAAGAAATTAGATGTGGTTTTATTTGCTTTTGTCAGATAAAACCGCTATCTTTGTATCTGTGAAACAGCCGGTTAATGACATAACAGAAGTGCTGCGCGGATTATCCGCCCAGATTGAGTCGATGCAGAAAACCATCGACATAAATCATAAAGGTGACTTTTATGTAGTGGCGACTAAAGACGTGTCTCATTTTTACTATAGGGATAGCGCACTTTCTCTTTATGATTTTTCACAGAATAACTATATTTTGGAACTTTCGATAGATGACTGTGAGAAATTGTTGGATAACAATATGTTTTTTCGAGTTAACAGGCAATGCATTGTAAATATAAATTCTATAAAAAAATAGTTAATTTCTGGGATCGTCGGCTTAAAATTATCTTAAAAAATTATCCCGATGAGGATATATTTGTTAGTAGAAGAAGGTCGAAAGATTTCAAAAGATGGTTGGAAGCATGACTTGTAATAGATTATAATACTTTCAGGATATATTCGATAATCGAGAACTCTATTTTCAAGAGCCTGATGGAAATATGGGAGAATTATAGAAAGAATTGTCATTGGAAAGAAAAGATTTTTGCGATTTGAGATAAAAGGTGTAATTTTGTAACAAATCGGAGAATGTGGCTTAATTTATATTTCCGACTACTTTTAGAATATGGATAAGAAAAGAGTGCTTGTGGTTGGAGCCGGCGGATTCGCCGGCGGATTCCTTGTTGAAGAGGGTCTTAAAAGGGGCTATGAAATGTGGGCCGGTGTCAGAGCCTCCACATCGCGTAAGTATCTTGCCGACTCCCGAATAAAATTTCTGGAACTCGACTTCGACGAGCCGGAGACGTTGGCTCGCGCTCTTTCTGAATCCTTGCCTGAAGGGGAGAAATGGGACTGGATTGTGTATAATCTCGGCGCCACAAAATGCCTGAGCTTTTCAGATTTCTCAAAAATAAACTATGAGTATCTGCGAAACTTTACCGATGCTTTGACGGCCTCCGGGAAAGTTCCCGGCAAACTTCTGTATATGAGTTCTCTGTCGGCTGTCGGGCCCGGCGACGAGAAGGATTACACTCCATTCACAGAGAAGATGATTCCGCATCCCAACACACGTTACGGGGCTTCAAAACTTAAAGCCGAGATGCAGCTTGCCATGAGCGGCATACCATATATTGTTTTTCGCGCCACCGGCATATATGGCCCTCGCGATAAAGACTATTTCCTGATGTTCGAGGCCATAAAGAAAGGTGTGGACTTCTCTGTGGGATATAAGAAGCAGCTGTTGAGTTTTATCTATGTGGAAGACCTTGCGCGGGCCGTTTACGATGCCCTTGAGAAAGCTCCCACAGGAGAGGTCTACAACATTGCGGAGCCACGCACATACACCCAGAAAGAATTTCGCGAGATAGCCTCAGAGGCAGTAGGGCGAAAGCATGTGCTTGCCGTGTCGATGCCCTTGTGGGGAGTCAGGGTTGTGTCGTTTGTGGCAGAGAAATGGGGTGTGGCCCGCATGAAGCCATCCACATTAAACCGCGATAAGTTCAACATCATGAAGCAGCGCAACTGGGCGGTAGACGTGTCGAAAGCGCGAAAGATGTTCGGCTTCGATCCGAAGGTAGACCTTCGGGAAGGTGTGGAACGCTCCGTGACATGGTATAAGCAGGAGGGATGGCTATGATTCAGTCAGATTCAACATCGGTTGCTTCAGCGCCTGTGGCGGCTCCCTCCATGGTGCCTGCCGCTGATCCTTCCGGGCTGCGCATGGCGGCGCCGGTCAAATCTGCGGAGGAGCCGTCGCGCCATGTGGCGCCGCCGGTGGCTGTTCATTCTCCGATACGCATATCGACACCCGGCGACAGCGTGTATGTGGCTTCCGATTCAGTGGCATCTGACAGCATAGCGGAGCACCATGCCTATGGAATAACACTCACCCCTCCCCGCATTCCGGAAGTGGAGCCCAATGCCTCTTCGTCATGGGGAATGTCATATGTCCTCGGAGGGATGTTTATTCTCTTCTGCATAATCGGGCTTAGGTTTCGCAACAACAGGAAATATGTGACCATGCTTTTGCGCAACCTTGTGGAGGTCAGGGTGCGCAACAATCTTTTTGACGAGACTGTGCGCGAAACGAGTTTTCTTGTGCTTCTGAATCTCATGTGGAGCTGTTCGGCGGGGATAATATTGTATTCCATACTCTGCTATACGATTCATATTGACCCTTCGGACAGTTTCGGGATTCCGGCGTTGCAGAGCAGGGCAGCCGTCTCCACGGCCATATGCATGGGTGTGGGCGTGGCCTACACGGGGTTCATGGCTCTGGCCTATTATCTTGTGGGCACTGTCTTTTCGGGAAGCGTCTATGCGAAGATGTGGCTGAAAGGGTATTCCGCCAGCCAGGGGCTTCTGAGCTTCATATATTTCCCGCTTGCGTTGCTGTTTATATGCTATCCTCAATGGGTGGAGCCATTGCTGTGGGTGGCCCTCGGCACCTTTGTTTTGGCCAAAATCGTATTTATTTGGAAAGGATTTAGGATTTTTTTCACCCAAATTTCGTCATGGGTGCTTTTTTTGTACTACCTTTGCAGTCTGGAAATAGTTCCGTTGATTCTTACCTACTTAGCAGCCACTATGCTTTGCGGCCTTTTGAAATGACAAAGGGCATGAAGGCAGCGTCAGAGGCGCTAAAACAATAAGATGATGAAAATAAAGAAGATTTTAGTATCCCAGCCAAAACCGGCATCAGAGAAATCGCCTTATTATGACATAGCCACGAAGCATAATGTGGAGATTGTGTTTCGTCCGATGATTAAGGTGGAGGGGCTCACAGCCAAGGAGTTCCGCCAGCAAAAGATAAACCTCGCCGATTTCACCGCCGTGATTTTCACCTCGCGCACAGCTGTCGACAATTTCTTCCGCCTCTGTGAGGAATGTCGAGTGAGTGTGCCCGATACGATGCGTTATTTCTGCACCACAGAGCAGATTGCGCTATATCTCCAGAAATATATAGTGTATCGCAAACGTAAAATTTCATACGGCACCACCGGCAAGCTCAACGACTCGCAGTTCCTTGCCTCGGTCCAGAAAAATCACAAAGAGAAGTTCCTCTTCCCGATGTCGGACATTCAGACAGACGGCACAGAAGCACTTTCAAATCTGAAAATTGATTTCACTCCGGCCGTGATGTATCGCACCGTGAGCAACGACTTCACTCCCGACGAGCCGTTTGACTATGACTTGATAATTTTCTTCAGCCCTGCGGGAATCGACTCACTGTTGAAGAATTTCCCCGATTTCGGAAAAGACGGGAAGCAGCCCATGTGTATCGGGGCTTTCGGCCCTGCCACCACCCAGGCTGTGAAAGACGCCGGGCTGCGCCTTGACATCGAGGCTCCGACACCGGCCACTCCGTCGATGACAGCCGCTCTCGATGCTTTCCTGACAAAGTCCGAAAACGCCTGAGAGTGCGCCGATGATCAACGTCAACGAATCTATGCTGTCGCGTCTTTATCTTAAAGACACGGCATTCCGTCAGCTCATGCAGAAGCGCATTTTTGATGTGCTTCTTATCGCCACCCCTTACGACGCCTTCATGATGGAGGAAGACGGAAGGGTAGAGGAGCAGGTGTATTTTGAATACGTCTCGCTCAATCTCTCGTCGCCCCCGCGTTTTGTGAAGGCGGCCAATTATGAAGAGGCATATGAGGAGCTATCCAAAAGGAGTTTCGACCTCATAATAGCAATGCCGGGCGTGGATGTGAGCGAGACATTCCGCGAGGCCCGAAATATGGATGCCCTTTATCCGGAGATTCCGTTTGTGGTGCTGACTCCATTCTCGAAAGAGGTGAGGAGGAGGATTGCCAACGAAGATCTTGCCGGGGTGGACTATGTGTTCTCATGGCTTGGTAACGTTGACTTGATATTGGCCATAATAAAACTTATTGAAGACCGCATGAACGCCGACAACGATATTCTCGATGTCGGCGTCCAGGCTGTATTGCTCGTAGAAGACTCCATACGCTTTTACTCTTCTGTGCTGCCTCACTTGTTTAAATACCTCTTGAAGCAGTCGATGGAGTTCTCTACCGAGGCTCTCAATGATCATGAGAGAATGCTCAGAATGAGAGGTCGCCCTAAAGTGCTCTTTGCGCGAGACTATGAGGAGGCCATGGCGCTCTATGAAAAATATGGCCACAACATTCTCGGAGTGATATCCGATGTGCGCTTTCCGAGAGGCGGGGAGAAAGACCCCGACGCAGGAATGGCATTCGCGGCGCACATAAGAAAAGACTATCCCTTCATGCCGGTGATCGTGGAAAGCCAGGAGAGTGCAAACCGCGAGAGAGTGGAGCAGGCAGGGTATGTGTTTCTTGACAAAAATTCAAAGACCCTTCCGCAAGATTTGCGCAATGCGGTGGGCCGGCATTTCGGATTCGGCGATTTCATAGTGAAAGACCCCGCCACCGGGATGGAGATAATGCGTATAAAAGACCTCAAGGGGTTGCAGACAAACGTGTTTAATATCCCCAGTGACGCCTTGTTCTATCATTGCAGCCGCAACGAGGTGTCGAGGTGGCTTTATTCGCGGGCGTTGTTCCCTATTGCCGATGCAGTGAAGACCTATCGGTTCACAAAGCTTGAAGAGGCTCCTGCGGTGAGAAAGCTCCTGTTTGAATGTATTGTGAAATACCGCAGGATGAAGAACCGTGGCGTGGTTGCTATTTTCCGCAAAGACCGCTTTGACTTCTATAGCAATTTTGCACGCATAGGAGAAGGGTCGCTCGGCGGAAAAGGTCGCGGCCTGGCATTTATTGACCAGATTATCAAGCATAATCCTATTTGCGACGACTTTCAGGGAGTGCAAATAATGATTCCGCGCACTGTCGTGTTGTGCACCGACATATTCGACCAGTTCATGGAGATGAATAATCTATATCCTGTGGCGCTTTCCGACCGCTCCGACGAGGAGATATTGAGCCATTTTCTTGGCGCGCGTCTGCCCGACTCGCTGATTGATGACTTCCTGTCGCTTTTTGACGTGGTTGACAGGCCGCTGGCCGTGAGAAGCTCGTCGCTTCTCGAAGATTCACATTATCAGCCATTCGCGGGAATCTATTCCACATATATGATTCCGCATCTCAAAGACAAGAAAGTGATGCTCCGGATGCTTTGCGACGCAGTGAAAGGGGTGTATGCGTCGGTGTTCTTCGCCGATTCAAAAGCCTACATGAATGCCACAAGCAATGTGATTGACCAGGAAAAGATGGCAGTGATTCTTCAGGAGGTTGTAGGCGAAGATCATTCCGGCTACTATTATCCGAACTTTTCGGGAGTGGGAAGGTCGCTCAATTACTATCCGCTCAACGACGAGGTGGCCGAAGACGGCGTAGTGGAGGTGGCCGCAGGGCTCGGCAAATATATCGTAGACGGCGGCATGGCGCTTCGTTTCTCGCCCAAGCATCCTGACCACGTGCTCCAGACATCGACAGTAGACCTTGCTTTGCGCGACACGCAGACGCAGCTGTATGCGATTTCGGGAGCAGTGCCCGAGAGCGCGGACTTTAAGCCCGACGACAGCTTCAATCTTGTGAAGCTCCCCGTGGCGGAGGCGTTCAAGACAGGGGCTTTGAAGTATCTTGTGTCGACATTCGATTTCAACGACCGCATGATACGCGATTCTGAATTCGGACAGGGAAGAAAACTGGTGACGTTTGCCAATGTGCTTCGCCAAAGGGTTTTCCCGCTTGCCGACGCAGTTGACTTTATGCTATCCACAGGCCAATATGAAATGGGGCGCCCCGTGGAAATAGAGTTTGCCGGAATAATCAAGTCCGGTGCCAACACGTCGGAAGACAAGGGGAAGATATATTGGCTTCAGATCCGCCCTATTGTCGACAAAAAGGAGATGCTCGACGACTCTGTGCTTGATGTAGACGACAGTGAGCTGATATTGCGCTCCGAGACGGCTTTAGGGCATGGCGTCATGGACAATGTGCGCTATGTGGTGTATGTGCGCCCTGGCACTTTCGACAGCTCCCGCAACCCGGAGGTGGCGCGCGAAATAGAGGGAATCAACAAAGGGTTTGTTGACCGTGGCGAGCCATACATATTGATAGGCCCCGGGCGATGGGGCTCTTCCGACCCGGCTTTGGGTGTGCCGGTGCGCTGGCCTCAGATAGCCGGGGCCCGCCTGATTGTGGAGTCGGCTCTTCCCGGCTATCATGTGGAGCCGTCGCAAGGCACTCATTTCTTCCAGAACCTCACCTCGTTCGGAGTGGGCTATTTCACAGTAGACCCGGTGAACGGCAACGGGTTTTATGACAGCGACTATCTTGATGCGCTCCCGGCTGTGTATGAAAGCGATGCTATAAGAATTGTGGAATTTCCTTCGCCTCTCACAATTGCCATCAACGGCAGGAAGGGGAGAGGAATTGTGAAAAGATGGGAGGCTACTGTCTGAACTGGACTCCCTGGAGGGTGTGGGTTCATCCGTATAAGGCATGTAAGGCAATTACTGATGCCGGTATGACAGAAATGAATTTAGATAATAAACTTAAAGAGGCTCTTGAATTCGCCGACCGTCAACGGACGGAATGCCAAAGGCTTACTGTGGACATGGCTGAGATGAGCCGTCGTCTGCTGCAGGTGGAGTCCGAGCTTGCGTCTACTCGTGCGGAACTTTCCAAGGCACGAGCCATCCTTGACGAACAGGAAAGCGTAGACATCAAGCTGGCGGAATTCAACCGGATGCTTTCAAAAGTGGAAGACATGAAGCGCTCTTATGAAAAACGCATATCCACACTTGAGGCGCGCCTGCGCGATGCCCGCGCCAGACTCGGAAAGGAGGATAATTACGATCTGTTTGAGTCAATAGATATGAAAAAGGGGCTTAATGCCGTGAATCCGGAAGAAAAGCATGGCGCCAGTGTCACCCGTAAAGCGAAAGAGAAGGCTATTCTTCTGGAGAATTCAAGCAGGGATGCCGGCTCTCCACGCAAGGAGGCGCAACCTGAAAAACGAGCGCCGGGACTTCCTGAAGAATTCCCCAAGCCGGCCACCCCTGACGATTGGCTGCTTACCCTTCCTGACTCTCTGTGATAGACCCTGTGTGTCTGCATTGTTGACTAAAAAGTCTCAAGCCGCCAAATGAAATCTTGGTTCAAAAAAGAGTTCCGCGAAGCAACTGTAACGTTGCTTCGCGGAACTGGAATTAAAGATTCAGCCGCCAGTGACGGGACTGAACGTTTCTTACTTCAATACAACTTTAAACGACTCTGTGCGATTTGATGTCTTAACCACTACGATTGCAACGCCATTGAAGCCCTCTGCATCAACATTGAATACTCCCTCTCCGGATGCTGTGGCAATAACATTGCCTGCAACCGAGTAAGCAGTTGCTGTAGCAGACTCGTTTGATTTGACAACAATCACTCCATTCTCAACAGAAACCGAAATGCCGTTTCTATCAGCATCAACACCATCTACGCCAGCCACAGCGACATCCGAACGTGCGGCATTGATAACTCGCTGGCTTTCTGCATCGATAAGCATTACGGTAACCTTTGTATTGTTGTTATCCATAATGCTTGACTGGTTCGGAATCTCAATCGTGGCAGTATAAGCCTCGCCACCTTTCACTGATGAAGGCACATATCCGCCTGTGCCGTTACAAGTGGTTCCGGCCCATGTGCGAACAACGTCATTGAAGGTATAAGGCACTGTGGGCTGTCCATAAAGACCACCTGCACCCCATTCTCCAAGGAGTTCGTCTGCTACACTGTAACGGTTGTTGACCTGGAATCCTTTCAACTGGTCTTCTGTGACCACAGTAAAGATATTCACATTCTGATTGTCCATGTCAAGAGCATACTTAACCTCGACATTCACATTATACTTGCCATCTTCAAATGTGGCTGAAATGATGTCTACATCTGCCACAGCATAATCCTCAAGCTCTGCCACAGCATAATCATACCATACTCCACAGTTCTTATAAGCATAGTCCCCTTTATCTGAAACATCAATCGGAGAAACAATGGGGCCACGGTTAATACGGCCTGTAGGAGCTGCATTCATGCCAAGGAACGATGTCAGAGCCACCGCCTCAGGAGTTGAGAAGAAATCACCGGTGTATGTATGTATTGCCAACGGCAGAATCAATTCTCCAAAATCCTTTTCAAGAATATCAAGAGCGACATGTCCGAGAGGACAGTTAGGACAACCCTGCCCTGTGTATTCTTCCACCACAACTCGTTTAGTGGTCTGAATTGCAAGATTCTTGACTGAGTAGGAAAGCAGGTCTGTAAGGTCGCCAACTTTTACATCAATTGAATATTTCACTTCCTTGCCAATCTCGGTAGAAAGAGGGGCGTCAAATGTGAATTCCTTAGTCCAGCCCTTAGACATTTCCTCGTCAGCATCAGCCAATGTAGATACCGTATTACCCTCGCTGTCGATAAGGCTGATTGCATATCCTTTGTAAGTGTCTGTCATACTCTCTATTGAAAGTATACCCTTAACCTCCACCTGATCCTTGGCAAGGATTGATTCCGGTGTAAGGTTTATCAATGAGAACTTGAGATCGCGACTCACTAAAACATCGTCAACAAATACTGCCGACTGGTTACGGTTATCGTTCACAAAAGCAATATAGATGTTCTTGCCGGCATACTTGTCAAGCTTGATTGTATTCTCTCTCCAGTCGCCTGCAAGAAGATTCTCTACCTCTCCGGGAGACTGCACTTCATCATAAATCAAGTCGCCGCTATAACGGAAACGATCGATTATAGTGGGAGTAAGAGCGGTATATATATCATCAGTAGCATACACATACACTTTCAGCTTGTCTACACAGTTCTTGCGGAAACTCTGGGACTTGAACGAAAGCATTCCGGTGTTATCCGGCAAATAAATCTGAGTCGACACCATCCAGTCGTCAGACTGGCCGGCAGGCGAATACATCGAATGTGACACAGCAGCCATCTCTGTGCTTCCTTCGTCATCACGGGCAACCCACCATGGATATTCCTTCACAAAGCCCCATTGTGCAGGTGTGTCTGCAGGCTCCAGGCCGTCGCCGTCATAAAGCATCCACTTATCTGACGTAATGCCGCCGTTGAAATCAGCCGAGAATAGTTCCGATCCACCTTGCTGCTGGGGAATGTAGGCACCGTCATAACGTACAGCATATTCCACATTAGGATCAGACCCTGAAATGTCTGAAACTGTATTGGCCTCAATTACCACCTCATAAGTTGTGCCCAAGGCAAGACGCTGCTCCATAACAGGATATACAACCAGCATATTGCCATTTATTGAGCCACTAAGCTGGGCGATGCGCTCGCGTTTGTCACTCTCGCTGTCTACACTATAAAGATAGATGCTGCCTCCATTTTCCACAGGAGCTATTTCTGCATCAAATGTGAAGGCAACCGGGTTTGACGAGGCATTGATTCTTGAAACTGACGCCCCGTTCTCAGGAGAAACCGCAACAGGATTAACCGGTTCTGCAGGACGCCCCTTATAGTTCACTCTGATTTCAGAATTAACCTTTTCAGAATCTCCGGCCATATTCACAACACCGGCAGGTATCACAACTGTGTAATTCTCACCTACCTCAAGACGACGATTGCGGAAAGCCATTGTCAATACTCGTGAGTCTCCTGTATCAGCAGAAAGACTTATAGAATTAGCCACGACCTGTCCCTCTCCGTCAAGCAGAGAAACAGCATTATAGTCTCCGACAACATCAATATTCCTGTCAAAGACAACTCTCACTTCCTTAAGTATTGAGAACGCAGAGTTGTTTACAGGAGACACTATATAATTGTCAAGGAGATTAACTGTGGGGCATAATTCTGACAATGATGCCGGAATCTCCAAAAGATATACGTCATATGGTGTCGATGAATAATCATTCGAAATCAAGACGCAACCATTGTCTGATGTCGCAGAGAACGTGCCACTATAACCATAATCATCGTGTGCCACATCATTTGCCCAATTCACGTCCCAAAGCTGACTTGCAACAACTTTAAAGTCATACCAATATTTACCGACTTTCACCTCCCAGTTGCGAAGAGGGTTGCCGCTTGGTGTAGAGGCATAAATGGCTCCGTCTGCATCAATGCTTCCAAACACTTTTCCTTCAGCGCCATCCACCAGCACCACCTTTTTGTCGGAAGGGTCGTAAGTGTAAATTGACTCAATGTCTCCGGAAAGATATGCAGGGCCTGCAACAATATCAGTGCCGGGACGGAATTTTCCTCCCTCGAGGAAGTTGTAGCCATCTCCTGTAGCTTTGAATTCGTAATTTTTACCATTCTCAGAAACTTCATAGCCGATAGCTTCCCAAGAACGGCTCTTCATATCATAAATGAATGTCCAGCACTCTCCGGCATAAGAGAATGCCACAAGGCCAATAAACTTGGAACCGTCGTCCGACAAGTCGCATGAACGGATTTGCTCATATTTTTGCGGCTGGCCATATAGACTGATTGGCTTGGGAAGATTGTCCGGAGTAATGTCGACAGGCGTTTCTCCTGTTAGATCCCAAAGCACTAAGGTCTCATTCCAGTTTGGATTTGTGACAGTGCCTATGGCATATTTTCCGTCAGGTGTAATCTGAGTGCCTCGGCCGGAGGTAAATCCTTTGGTCGAAACCGGAAGAATTGTCCATTCTTCCGTAGAGGCTTTCCAAAGTGCCGGCTGCCCTTTGTACTGGCCAATGACCATTGAACCGTCATCTGTGACATCGCAGGCCATCATCTCGGCAATTTTATCTTCCTCTCCTGGTTTAAACAGGAACTTGGACTCTTTGGTCTTGACGTTCACAAGGCGCGGATAAGAATACAACATCTCATCCAATGGACTTTTGCCATATCCCACAGCCCACTCTCCATTGTCAGACACAGACTCCAATGAGCCGGAATTTGTCCGGTTCTCGAGTTTTGTGAACACCGGAGATTGAGCATATGCCATTCCGACACCAAGCATAGTGGCGGCTATGAATGAATATGCACAACTTTTTGTCATCATAATTGATAAATGGTGTTTGGTTATTAAAAATATTGTAGTTAAACTTTTTTACAGTTAAAATATGGCACGGGAAGAATGACCGGGCATTGAATGCCGACATTTCCCGTGCCATTTCCAATTAACCGGAAGCCCATGAGACAGACCTCTCGGTTAAAAATATCTTACTTGCCTACAACGACTTTTTCCCCGTTTATTATGTACAAACCAGCGGGAAGAGCCTTGACAGCAGATGCGTCAGCGTCACGAAGCACCTCTACACCCTGTATGTTATAGACTGTGGCATTCTCATTGGAGCTCAAAATAGAATCAACACCTACAGATCCGATATTGTAAACGAGTACAATCTCAGGATTAGTACGTCCGACTGCTTCATAGAATCTTGTCTCAAACCACTGTCCATCACCGAATGAAGCGGCAGGAATAACCACCTTATATGTGCCGAACTCTGAGACAGGAGTCTTCAGTGTCAAATCATAGATAGTGGGGTTCCAATAATCGGAATTTGCATTGTCTGAGAAAGTTGCCTCTGTCACAAATACATCCTCAGTTTCCTCTACCTTGTAGACCGATGCTACAGCTTCAAAATCAGCAAAAGTAACATTCTCAAAATCAAGAACCATCACAGAGAGGTCATTTAAAGTAGCATTGTCTGCCGGAGTGATTGAGGAAGGAACCCAATCATAAGCAAGCTCTCCTGTCTGAACGCCCTCAACATAATATGTGAACTGAGTGGCATTAGAATTTGTGCCGTCATATTCCTCTCCGATGTTGAAATATCCCTTAGGAATCATGAGGACATAGGTGCCGGGCTCAGTGATAGGCTCAAAATTCCAAATCATTGTAGTGCCGTCTTCACCATTTACAGGCTCGCCAAGTTCACGAATCACCTCACGTTCCATAGATACAATCTGTGCAGGCTCACTTGTAAGATATGAGAAATTCATTCGCTTGCCTTCCTCATTGCCTACAGTGATTGACGACAGTTCCTCTACTACTGAACTTGCCTCAGGCGACAAGGAAATCACTACGTCAGCGCCGCAGTTGCATTGCCAGTTCATTGAATAATTGATGTCGTCAAAATCCATGTTTGCATTGCCTCTCACATAAAGACCGTCAGCGTCCATGGCACTGATAGTGACAAAAATGCCAGCACGGGCAGACTCGATCACACTTTTGTCGAACGTGAATGTCCACTTGGACGCATAGCCGTCCTCATTCGGGTCAATGGCCTCATAAGTGCCGGCAGATGCGTTAACTGAGGTCATTACGAAATATTCAAATTTGACAGGTTTTACCGGACCGGAATAAGTCACCTCAAAATAACCGAGGTCAGGATTGGTTATCTCATAATTCTCAGGGTCCGGAGAGATGCTTTCAAGTTTATAAGGGCTGTATTCCTGAGGGGGAATGGCTCCATAATAATAGACCTTCGTAAACATTTCTGTAGACTGCTCAATCTGGAAACCGGAAGGATACTGGTTTGTGGCCAGATCATATCCGATGCCGGCGCAACGGAGAGTGAGCATATACTTATGGTCGAGCAAAAGTTTGGTGTCGCCACCTATTGCACAGAAAAGGCCGTCAGCCCAAAGGTCACTTTCGTCACCTCCATAACGGTTCGGGTCATAACGGTTATCGTTGCCCTGACGTATGTACTCACGGACACCCTCTTCCTCTCCGTTGGTAACATCATAGAGAACCCATTCCATGTAATTTACAGCTGAATCATCTGTGGTCTTTATTCTCAGCTGTGTGAAATCCGGGCCTCCCCAAAAAGGAAGTTTCGAACCCTCTTCCGGGTCGATTGAAACAAGTTCAATCTGAGGATATTCGCTGATGTTTAGATTTCTGTCGTTCAAATCATAAGAAGCACGAATCACAGGATTCTCCTCTCCGTTGACAGTGAACGTGCCGGCCGGGATTTCAAGATTCCATGTGCCGTTCACAACAATCTCGTCTGAATCGAAATTGACAATAAGAACTCCGCCCATGCCGGGGAACGTGCCTACACGCGTACTGGAGATAAAATCTCCCTGTTCTTCATTCTCAAGGCTGGCCTCAGCTCCGTCAGACACTACGATTTCGTCTGAACTGCCGAAAGTAAGGTTGAAGTTGCCCAGACTCAGATTAGAGTCAAGTGTGGAACCGTCCGCAGGATACAATGTATAGCTCGGGAATGCGTAGGTCACACCGCAAACTGACAGCAAAGCCGCAGTACAAAGTAACGATTTAATGTTCATATAAAAAATAGTTTATTGTTGTTTACGGGCGCATGACAATTCATGCACCCGTAAATGTTTAAATAATAACCTTTTTCCCGTTGATGATATAAATGCCTTTCTTGAGATTCCGGAGATCGCTGCGTGTCGCGCCGCGCATAACAGCCACACCGGCTATGTCATATATATCGAAACTGCCTTTGAGGGCATCTCCCTCAATCTCCTCGACACCTGAAGTTTTGTATGAGAATTCTGCCATGACATCGTTATTGTGGTCAAGGCCGTCAGCACATTCAAGGTCTGCCAATGACACTGTCACCTTACTGTCGGGATCAATATTAATTGCAGGCACATTAAAAGTGTAAAGCATAGCGTCATCGCTCATGCTGTCCGCCTCGATCTTTATGTCTTCGACAGGAATGATATGTTCGCACTGCTCATTGTTTAAGATGTAGTCAAATCGTATGCCTGAAAAATTCAGCTTGTCTCCGTTCATAACCCATATTTCCATCTCTTGTCCAGGCACAAGTGCCGACCCGCGGGCCGGAGTGAAGTCTGCGGCAATGGAAAACTGAAGAACATTTATAGAGAATGAAAGCGAATATCCGGTTGGATTTGACATGCTGCCAGTGTATACTCGTTGTCCGTCAGGCGTATAGATGTCTGCGAAAGAGCCATGTATGAAATCTGGCTGAGTGGCGGATGTCGATAAAGGAAGCATATCTATCGGACGGCGCAGCTTCCCCGAAAAATCAAATGATGCTGTGTTGCCTTCATTATTCCCTTTGACATCCTCAGTGTATATCCCCACTTCTATATTGTCGGCGTTACCGTAAGTCAGCCTCGCCACAGGTGTTTTCTCGGAAGATAGCTCTCTGTCAAACACAAAATGGATTTTTGCGTTCTCATCATTGGTTGTATAATATGAATTGAACACATTGTCTCCTTTAAGGCTTGCATTTACCACATCGACAATCTCTGCAGGCTTCGCAGCCATTTTATATTTGATTTCAAGTTTCCCTTTCTCTTCAAACTTATTATCCGGATCGCTCGCATCTTTCACTTGAAGCAGACGCAATGTGATTTCGTCTCCCTCTTTCATGGTGCCGTCGCGATAAAAGTCCATCATTGCGCCTGACACATCACAAGTGACGCATGTGTTATCGGGAACAGCAGAAATTGTTTTGCGCGCGCCGTTCACCAAAAGAAGCGCATTGTCGACGGTTACAGGATAATTGAATGTTATGTCTACCGTATAATTTTTACTTACAGAATAAGGGACATCGGTGTCTGTCGGAGGATAAATTGTCACAACTTTTAACTCAGAAGCGCCTTCTTGAATAGTGACAGAACCTTCCATCAGGCTCAATGCAGAATAAATGTAGTAGGTTGTCCCGGCCTGCAATTCCGAATAAGTCATGACCTGCCCTCCGGAAGTGTAGGCATGCTTGCCAGCCACAAACGACTCGTCCTCATGTCCCTTTGAAGTGTACAAAGCTAATGGATTTGTGCTGTAAACAAATTTCACAGGCCCGGTAACAGAAGGAGTGTATTCTCCTGTAACCACTGCATAAGCGGGATAAGTGTACGTGACTCCCGGCTCCATCACCCCCATATCATATGGCTCGGCAGCTGTTGCGGCTCCCATAGCGCCACATGTCGCAACTATGGAAAGAGCCACTCTCTTTAAAGATAAAAATCGTGTCATATATTATTTATGTTAATTAATTGTCATTCTAATATACAGCCGTGACGGTTAATAAGTCAGCGGCTATAACAAGTTTTCATGGTTTGATTTATCGTCTCAAATATGATATATAAATTTCAGTGCAAATGTAACACAAAAAAATGAGACCAAACATAAATTTCCCTGTTTTCTTTACAATTTTTTTCGTCTGCATTCTAATTTTTAGTCAATTTTAACATTAGGGGGTGACAATTTGTTAAAAACAAATGTGATTAATTAATGAGCGTCCGTCAAATGCTAAGGCATTGGAAGAGATGGCTACAAGGATAATGAAAAAAGTTGTCGCTTGCGGGAATCTACAAGCGACAACTTTTTATAATCTATATTGCTTAATTGCGAAGATATTCCTGCAATTCGGGTCAGACGTATTTCGAGAAGTCTGTGAGGCGCATGTCGCCACACTGTGCGAATGTGTCGTGAAGAGCGAAAGCGGCGCGAAGATTGAGAGGGATGTGTCCTGTCTTGGTGAGTTTAAGGTAATCCCAGAGGAGTTCCTTGTAGTCGGGATGCACACAGTTCTCGATTATGCAGCGCGCACGCTGGTACGGGTCTTTGTTTCGGAGGTCGGCCACGCCTTGCTCAGTCACGATCACCTTCACGCTATGCTCGCTGTGGTCGATGTGAGTGACCATAGGCACGATTGCAGAAAGCGCTCCCCCTTTCTGGATAGAGGGGCAAAGGAAGATCGAGAGATAGCCGTTGCGGGCAAAGTCGCCGGATCCGCCGATTCCGTTCATCATGTAGCTGCCGTTGACGTGGGTAGAGTTGACGTTGCCGAAAATGTCGCATTCGAGAGCGGTGTTCATAGCGATAAGGCCTATTCGGCGCACCACCTCCGGATGGTTTGAAATTTCAAACGGACGCATCAGAAGTTTGTCGCGGAAGAAATTGATATTGTCCATGAAATGGAGCATGGCGTCGTCGGAGAATGCAAGAGCGCAAGTTGATGCGAAATTACATTTCCCATTCTCCATAAGGTCCATCACGGCATCCTGCACCACTTCTGTGTACATCTGGAATCGGGGGATGTCGGGATTTTCTGCAAGGCCGTGGAGGGCAGCGTTAGCCACGTTGCCCACGCCGCTCTGGATAGGCAGGAACTCGTGGGGGATTCTGCCAATTTTCATCTCGTTGGCGAGGAAAGCGGCTGCATTGTGGCCGATAGCGGCGGTTGTTTCAGAAATCTGAGTGAAAGAGCTAATGCTTTCCGACTCGTTTGAAGGCACAACGCCGATAATCTTTTTGGGGTCAATCTTCAATACAGTCGTGCCGATTCTGTCAGAAGGCTTGTAGACAGGTATCTCGCGACGGTGAGGAGGGTCAAGAGGTATGTAGTTGTCGTGGAATCCTCGGAACGAAGTGCGGTAATAAGAACTGTATTCGATTATGACCTTTTTTGCAAGCTTGGCGATTGTCGGGCTCATTCCGATTCCGGCTCCAAGAATCACTTCGCCGGAGGGGTTCATTTCAGTGACCTCAATGATGGCCACGTCAATATCTCCGCAGAACCCGTAGCGCAGATCTTGGCTCCAGGTGCTTAAGTGAGGGTCGAAGTAGGATATTTCTCCGTTGTTAACAGCTTTGCGGGCGTCAGGCGTGCCTTGATAAGGCGAACGCTTGTCGATGGCCTTCGCACGAGAAAGCGCACCGTCAACGAAGTCGTTAGTGGAAGCCCCGGTGTAAAGATTGATTTTGAAGGGCTCCCCTTTTTCATGGAATTGTTTCGCGCGCTCGGCGAGAGCAATCGTTACAAGCTTGGGTGTTCCCGATGCTGTAAAGCCCGACAAAGCAACGTTGTCGCCATTATTTATATGGGCGGCCGCCTCTTCGGCTGAAATAAATGGAAAACTCATTTGTAACCTATAGATTTAAGTGGTAATTTTGCACAAAAGTAATCATATTATTCCATTTAATCGATATATGGAACCATTTTTTTTGCCGAAAAACAATAAAAATTGCACTGATTTGAAAAAAGTGCGCATTGAAACCTATGGATGCCAGATGAATGTGGCTGATTCAGAGGTGGTAGCTGCCATGATGGAGCTGGCGGGATATGTGCCCACAGATGTCGACACCGAGGCGGCGGCTGTGCTGCTCAACACCTGCTCCATTCGTGAAAACGCAGAACAGAAAATATATTCGCGCCTCGCTTACTGGAACTCTTTGCGCCGGAAGCTTGGACGCAACATCATCATAGGCGTGATAGGATGCATGGCGGAGCGACTGAAGCATAAGCTTATCGACGACTATGGAGTGGACATTGTGGCAGGGCCCGACTCTTATCTCGACCTCCCAAACCTTGTGGCCGCTGCGGAGACAGGCTCTAAGGCAATCAACATAGAACTCTCCACGACAGAGACTTATCGTGATGTGCTTCCCAGGCGTCTTGGAGCTTCTGTGGGAGGGTTCATTTCTATCATGAGGGGATGCAATAATTTCTGTTCTTATTGCATAGTGCCCTACACTCGCGGGCGTGAGCGAAGCCGTGAGCCTGAGAGCATACTCCGCGAACTCGCTGATTTGCGTGAAAGAGGCTTTAAGGAGGTCACTCTTTTAGGGCAGAATGTTGACAGCTACAAATATGTGTCTCCCGAGGGTGAGGCGACAGACTTCCCTTCATTGCTGTCAATGGTGGCGGAGGCCGCGCCCGACATGAGAGTGAGGTTCACCACTTCGCATCCTAAAGACATGTGTGACGCCACGCTTGAAACCATGGCGCGCTATCCGAACATTGCCCGGCATGTGCATCTCCCTGTGCAGAGCGGCAGCAACGAGGTGTTGAAACTTATGAACAGGAAATACACCCGCGAGTGGTATCTTGACCGCGTGGCGGCTATCAGAAGGTTTATGCCTGACGCGGGGATCTCCACCGACCTTTTCACCGGCTTCCACAATGAGACGGAAGAGGATTTTGAACAGACATTGAGCCTTATGCGAGAGGCCGGATTTGACTCGGCGTTTATGTTTAAGTATTCGGAACGTCCAGGCACATTCGCATCAAAGCATCTTCCTGACAATGTGTCGGAAGAAGTAAAAATCGACAGACTCAACAGGATGATTGCCCTTCAGAACGAGCTCTCGGCGGAAAGCAACCGCAGGGATGTGGGCAAGGAGATGGAGGTGCTTGTAGAAGGGAGGTCGAAGCGCAGTGCCGACGAGCATTTCGGACGCACATCGCAAAACAAAGTAGTGGTCTTCCCGAAAGGGGAAACAAAGCCCGGAGATTTTGTGAGAGTATGCATCCTCGACGCCAGTAGCGCCACCCTCCGAGGCGAGCTCATCTGAAAAACGATGTAAGCAAAAAAACTCCGTATGCAACATGTCATACGGAGTTTTCTGTATTTAGTATTTTATATATTAGCGCGGGGTGATTGTGAAGGTTATGGAGCCTCGTGTTGAGGTGGCTCCCTTTTTTGCCGACCATTTTGCCCTGCGGGCGGCAGCTTCACATTTTCGGCGTATGGAGGCGTCGGCGCTTCCGGCAGCCTTGGCTTCGGTTACGTTTCCCTCTGCGTCAATCACAACGTTTACGGTCACCACTGTTTTGTGGCGCAAAGCCACGTCAGGCTTGGGGCAGCTTATGAACGTGCGTCCATGGGCATTGCCGCTTACTCCTATTCCAGTGCCTCCTGCTCCGGATGAGCCTTTGTCTGTGCCCTCGGTTGCTCCATTCTTATGAGAGAACTTTGATGCTACCGAACTTGTGGCCTTCTGTTTCTCCTTGTCGGTCTTTGAAGGCTCTGTGGCTTTCACCTTGCTCTCCTTCTTCTGTGTGTTCAGCTTTGGCTTCGGAGGTGCAGGCTCAGGCTTTGTCCCCGGTTCGATTATCTCCGCCTTGTCTTCAGGGGCGGGATCCGGCTCGCCTTTCATTGCAGGGGCCGGCTTGTTGTTGTTGACGGCGTTCTCCTCGCCAAGCTCCACAAGCTCCGGCTCTATGAAAAGAGGCTCCTCAATGTCCATGATTTCAGGAGTGGAAGCATTTGCAATTGCCTCGCGGTCCCAGGAGATGCCTCCGAAAAACAGCACAAGGAGCAACGCAAGTGCAACCAGTAAAGTGAGCGCGGCCGCTATGATTCGGTCTTTTCTTTCGGTGTCTTTAGCCATTGAATAATAGTCTTGGCCCGGCGGGCTGTTCTGAGGGGAGACTTATTTTTGTGAGCTGCGAGTGGCCAGCACAAGTTTGAGATGATTGCGAGCTGCCAGGTCGAGCACCTCAATAACTCTTGCATAAGCCACAGTGCTGTCGGCATAAAGGGCGACAGCATGGAGCGAGTCCTGACGCTGTATTAGCATAAGGCTTGCAAGCAGTTCGTCGCGGGTCACAGCCCGCGCCTCCGAATTTTCTTCGATAGAGTCGTTGCGGTCGGCCACGAGCCACAGTTTTGACTCCGCGTCGATATAGACCTCGGTGACCGGCTTCAGTGAAGTCTGCTCGCTGCTTTGAGGAAGATTCACGTCGATGGCAGCCGGAAAAATCAGCGTGGAGGTCACCATGAAGAAGATGAGGAGCAGGAAAATCACGTCGGTCATCGACGACATCGAGAAAGTGTCGAGAGTCTGGAAATTCTTTTTTAGAGCCATGATTTCGCTAATTGACAATTAATAATAGATAATTAATAATTGAATCAGGCCGGCTCATTGAGGAGGTCCATGAATTCCATGGTTTTGGCTTCCATCGAGTTCATGATGCGGTTCACACGCGACACAAGATAGTTGTATGCAAACAGGGCGGCGATGCCCACCACGAGGCCGGCCACGGTAGTGACGAGAGCCTGGTATATTCCGGAAGAGAGCACGGTGATATTGGCAGATGTGCCGGCGTTGGCAAGGGCGAAGAAAGCCTCAATCATTCCGACCACAGTTCCGAGGAAGCCGAGCATAGGGGCGCCTGCGGCTGTAGTGGATAGCCATGTGAACCCTTTGCCGAGATTCGCCACTTCGATATTGCCGGTGTTTTCGATAGCGACGAGCACATCGTTCATTGGGCGGCCGATGCGGTTCACGCCTTTGAGGATAAGGCGGGCATAGGGGGTGTCGGTGCGTTTGCAGAGATTCACTGCGTTTTCTATGTCGCCTTCCATTATATAGTCGCGTATGCGCTTCATGAACGTGTCGTCGTTTTTCGATGCGCGGTGAAGCGCGAAACAGCGCTCAATGAAGATGTATATGCTCACCAGAAGCAGCACTGCAAGAGGAATCATGATGTAGCCGCCGTCCATCACCAGCGACCAGAATGAAAGTGAATTCATCTGTTTGATTGATAATTAGTAATTTATAATTGGCTTGGATTAAGGGCGAAGACAGAGAAGGTATCGGGCTATTGTCTGCTCGATGCCGAGATAGAGGGCGTCGGAGATGATGGCATGGCCTATGCTCACTTCGTCAAGGTGGGGAAGGCGGCGATAGAAGTAGGCCAGGTTGCTCAGGTTCAGGTCGTGGCCGGCGTTCAGGCCGAGCCCTGCATCGGCCGCTTCCTGCGAAGCTTCCACAAACGGTTTCACGGCTGATTCTCGGTCTGTGAAATAATTGTCGGCATAAGGCTTGGTGTATAACTCCACACGATTTGCGCCTACTTCTGCGGCTTTTCTCACCTGCGCGGGGTCGGCGTCGACAAATATCGAGCTTCTGATGCCTGCATCGGAGAGGCGGCTGCAGATGTCTTTAAGAAAAGCGGCGTTGGCAATCACATCCCATCCGGCGTTGGATGTCACGGCAGAGGGTGCGTCGGGCACAAGTGTGACCTGGGCCGGGCGAACCTCGCAAACCATGCGCATAAAGTCGTCAGACGGATATCCTTCTATGTTGAATTCAGTTTTAACAACGGGGCGCAGCGCATAGACATCGGCGCGGGTTATGTGGCGTTCGTCGGGACGCGGATGCACGGTTATCCCTTGTGCTCCGAAACGTTCGCAGTCTATTGCAAATCTGACAACGTCGGGCACATTTTCTCCACGGGCGTTGCGCAGTGTGGCCACCTTATTGATGTTTACACTTAATCGTGTCATTACCAGATTATTGGATTGTGAATTGTTAATTTTTATGTTGCCATGCGGGCCAGTGATGACAAATTTTTATTCTCCGTTAAGGAAATTCGGCATAAAATTTGTAATTTTGACCTTTGTAGCGTTTTGCTTACGAGGAGCCCAAAAGATTCAACCCTCGGAGAGGGCTAAAAGTTCAGGGTGTGCTCTTCAAACTGCAAAAGTATAAAAAAAGGCTTTTAAGACAAAGAAAAATCGCAGTGAAGACGTTAAAAAAAGAAAAGAAGTCTTTGCGACAGATTTTGCTGCCTGTTAAAAAAGACTTTGAGAATGTTAATAAAATAAATCAAGAGACACGGTTATGACAGCGAAAGAGATTTTATCACCAGGTAAGACGGCGGCAGAACGGCGTCCTGTCCGAATGGTAGAGGCTGATATGCCTTTATTGGAAGTGTTGCCGCGTCTGCTTGACACCCCCGGGCGAGAGCTGGGGGTGAGCGACGGCGGCGTGTCGGTGGGCGTGATTGACCAGGCTTCGATGCTCGAGGGCTTGGGCAGAATGATTGCCGCTCGCGACGACTGCAGCGTGATCACTGTGGAATGTCGCCCCGAAGAATATAGCGCGAGCCTGCTGGCCCATGCTGTGGAAGACAGCGACGCACATCTTGTAGACCTTTTTACAGCTCCGTCAGACGACGGCAGCATCCAGGTTACGCTCCGTGTGAGACATCGTGACCCGTCGGCGGCTGTGAGAAGCCTGGAGCGTTATGACTTTCATGTGGTAGACGCACACGCATCGGAAGGTGGCTTGCGCGATGCGGAGGTGGCAGCCGAACGTCTGCTGGCTTTGCAGACGTTGCTTAATGTGTAAGATTTTCAAATGTGCCCTTAAGGGTGTGATATGAATGGACTATAATCAGAATAACAAGGTTGCAATCTACGGAAGCCGCAGGCAAGAGCCTTATCTCAAGGATTTTGCCGGGCTTTTTTCGTTTTTGGACGAGATGGGCTTTCGTGTGGCTGTCCACAACAAGCTTGCGAGCTATCTCGATGAGCGGAATGTAGATATGCGCGGCGCCGTGGCGGTGGAAAAGATTCCTACCGGCACCGGCCTGGTGATAAGCATCGGCGGAGACGGCACATTCCTTCGTGCCGCCCGCTGGGTAGGGAAGAGGGAGATACCCGTGTTCGGTGTCAACACAGGGCATCTCGGCTTTCTGGCGAGCTGCAATTTTGCAGATGTAAAAGATATGATAGAATCTATCTGCAAAGGTGACATTGTGGTTGAGAGGAGGATGCTTCTTGAGGTTGACACTCCTTGTTTCCCGCCCGGGGCATGGCCTTATTCTCTTAATGAAATAGCTGTGCTTAAAGAAGACACTGCCTCTATGATTTCTGTAAAGACATACATCAACGGGCATTATCTTGCCGACTACAGGGCTGATGCTCTTCTTGTCTCAACCCCAACGGGCAGCACGGCCTATAATTTGTCGGCCGGCGGCCCCATTGTCGAGCCTATGGTCGACTGCATGGTTTTGTCGCCGGTGGCTCCTCACACTCTCACTGTCAGGCCGCTTGTGGCTCGCGGCAGTTCCGAACTGGAGCTGAACGTAGAAAGCAGGGCAAAGAGTTTCCGCCTTAGCCTTGACGACCGGTCATATTCAATCCCGGCAGGAGAGAAGGTGAGAATAAGGCGTGCGGATTTCTGCACATTGCTTGTAAGGCGAAAAGATTCTCATTTCTCGACTATTCTTCGCGACAAGCTCCTGTGGAGCGCTTCAGGGGTTGAGAACAACATGAGTTGAAAGGCGTTCAGGTGTAAATGGAAATATTGTGACTAAATAAAAGCGAATATACAAAAGAATAGCGCTTACGTGGCTGAAACGGAGGCGCTATTCTTATAATGTAGGTTGCTCTCGGCTGGAGATTATCTTACTATCAGCTTGGCTTCAGTCTTGTGGCCATTTACGAGGGCTGTAACAACGCATACACCTTTCGGCAGAGGTTCGTAGATGTTCAGTTTCTGTCCGTCGATTGAATAAACCGCCACATCCGTGCAGTTCTCGCCAGTGACCAGCATTCGGGAGCTGTCGACGCCTACAATAAGGCGTGGCCTTTCTGCAGTGGGCATGTCTATTCCTGAAGTGTCTACAATAGAGTTCCATTTGTTGCCCCCTGCGTTGAGCACATAATTGTCGGCAAGGTTCTCTTTGTTGACACGGCTTATGAAGGAAATGACCTCAAGGTTTTCGCGATTCCATTTGCTGTCGATGTCGGCTATTTCATAGTCTATTCTGAACTGCCCTGAATCATCGATAGAGAAAGAGTCACCCATCGGCTCTTTATTGAAAATGTGTCTCACCACGCCGTTGTGTCTGTAATTCTCCACAAGGTCTTCAGGTGCGCCTTCCGGCACAGGGTCGAGGCCCATTTGCGGGTAGTTTGCGAGCGGAATGCCGTTCTCTACGATGCAAGTGGAGAGATACAGCCCTTCGGCAGAGACATTGCTTGCCAGCTTCCCTCTCACAGTCACCGACACTTTGTCGCCTGCAAAATCGGCATCGACAAGTATCTTGGCAGAAGCCGCTTTTAGGGCAGCCTTCTCGATTTCTTCAAGATAGGGTGCAGTGTCGGCAACATTCGCGCCTTTTACAGGCGTGCCTCCGACCTCGGAATCCACAAATCTGTCATACATTACGGCGGGATTATATGTTGACCCTCCGAAAAGATACTCCATTTCGCGGTCTGTGTCATTGGTGAAGGCATCATCCATGAATCCGGAATGTCTTGAGATAAACACGTGAGGATATTTTGTCTCTTCCATGGCTTTGTCGAGATAATATGCCATGAAGGGGCAGTTCTGGCAGAACATGCTTGTGAATTCTTCAATGAGCGGTATTCTCACGAAGGCATCGTTGGTGACATGCAGGTTCACGCTGTTCACGGGCATCTTGCCAAGGTCGCGGCCATCGGTTGAAATTACTGTCACGGTGTAGGTGACATCAGTCCCAAGTTCTGAGCCGGTAGGCACGGAAACCGTTATCTCGCGGCTGTCGAAAGGCATGACCGGCTCATCGAATGCAACATCAACCGGGAATATGACCGTTCCTCCGTCTGCACCTATCTCAATAGTGGCCTCTTTCACTTCCTCGCCGCTTAAATTATGGAAATAAAGGGAGCATGAGAAGTGTGACTCAGGTTCCACCACGTTCGGGAAATTGTAAAGATTGGCTATCGCGCCCGCCGGCATGTCTTTTGGCTGTGTGTCGATTATGGCCTGCACCAACGATATGCCGCTCTTTTTCAGTTCTTCCCAGCCTTCCGAGCCGACTCTCATGTAATAGCCGCCCTCCACCGATGCACCAGAGGCTGAAACCATGGGATAAGGCTTGCTGCTCAGTTCATACACGCGCACTCCGACGTAAATCGGCTCGTCGCCGATTTCAACCGGCTCGCTGAACATCACGTCGTTCCAGCCTTCAGAAAGGTTTGCGGCCTCGCGCACAGGCTCTGCGTCAAGGCTCCCTTTCCTGAGGCTTACGCCTGATGTGCCTTTTGACTTGTATTTGTAGTCGCTGCGCAGATAGCATCTCACCCCAGAGATTTTATGTCCTTTCAGGCTTGCAAAGACCGGGTCGGAAGCAGGGTCAAGGCATATCGCAGTCTCGATATACCCGTTTTTGCCGGTGCCTTGCGCAGAAAGTTTTTCAGAAGGATAAGATAGCGGGCAATAGCCATAGGTGCTAATCTCTTCGGCAGCCGCAGGCACGGCAATGAATGCCAATGCCATGCCTGCGAGTGTATTCTTGATAATATTGTTCATGTCTTGAGCTTATGATTATTTCACAAACACCTTCACGCTCTCAGCGCTGCCTGCAATCTTGGCGATATAGACACCTGTCGTGAGGTTGTTGTTGTTGACTTTGCGTCCTGCGAGATCATACACTTCCACTTCGGCATCTCCTGCCACGATTCTATTTCCTTCCACTGTGAAATCGGAAGAGGGCTTCACTGACTCTATGCCTGTGGAGATTATGCTGCATTCAGAAGAGTTGAGGATGTTTCTCTTCCAGTTGCTGTTCTTGCCGCTGCGGTTGATAAATGCCGCCACGCGCATGTTGTCGGCGTTATATTCGTCGAGGAGTTCGAAAGAGAAGTCCATGTTGAAATTGCCTTCGGCATCAATCTCAATCTTGTCGCCCCAGCGGTCGGTAAGGAGTTCGCGCACAAGGTTATTGTGGGTATATTCGCCTACAGTTAGGCCGTCGCCCAAGTCGGGGAATTCCTGGCTGTCGCTCCATACGCCGTCTTCGAGGGCAACTACAGTGACGTAAAGGTCTTCGCCTTCAGGAAGCACACCCTGCGCCACATTCCCGGTCACGTTCACGTTCACAATATTGTCGCTGACAGTAGCCTTTGTGTCTATTCCGGCAAATGTAGGCATATTGAGGGCGTAGTCATATCCTCCGGTGATAAACATGGGGGTCACAATTCCCAGGAGATAGCTGTTGAGGGTTACGACATAGCTTGTGGGCAAACCGAGATTCAAATCTCTGTCAATTGCCGATGTCGGAACATACAGTTTATACTTGTCGCCGTAGTACACGTCGATGAGCATGTCGAGCACTTCGTCTTTCTCCTCGGCGATGCCCAGCTGATATTGGTCGCCGAAGTGCCAGTAGATTTTGGTGATGTCGTTGCTGTAGCCTTCTATTCCCGGCTCGATACACTCATCAATGTAGACTGCAGACTTGTGCTCGGACTCGCTTGCGAAATATTCCATGACAGGGCGTCTTGCATATTGGCCGGAGATTTCCGAATCAACACACAGAATGGAGAATTCTGCGGGTGTCAGATTTTTATTGTCGGCTCCGTTCACTTTTGAGACAACGCACTTCAAGTCGTTGCCAGACATTCCGGGAACAGGGACATAGAGTGTGGAGCTTGAGTTGGGGTTAATGCCGGATGACAGTTCAATGGTCTCGCTCCAGTTTTCGCCATCGTTGTTTGTGTAGGTCAACTCGATGCTTTCAACTGTGTTTATGCCATTGTTGGATATGCGCATACCGCCGGTTGCCACGTTCCCTTTATTTATAATCGAAGGAGTCAGGAGATTGTCGATTGCAACGATGTTGCATAATTTGTCGCCATTCACCTCGGCTGTGGCGAAAACCATAAGGGGATATGCCATTTCCGGGCTTGAAGAGACGTCTATCCAGAAGCGTTCCCCATTCTCTTCGGGGCGCGAAATGTATGTCTGGCCTTCTTCCACTTTGCCATACCCTGTGGTGCAGGGGCCGTAGATGCCGGCAGGGAGGTCTACGGTGTAGCCTAATATGAGGTCTTCGCCTTCCTTTATCTCATAAGGAGTGTCTAAAGTGATGACATTCCAGTCGGTCGACAAGTTGCCGGTGCCGGTGGCGAGGTCGTCGCCGTCGAGCGAAGTCCTGACGAATGCAGTGGCATCGGGAGTGTAGCTCTGATACACTCCCGACCATCCTATGTGTATCGACAGCACTTTGGCTCCGATAAAGTGCTCAATCTGTTGCGGTGTGAATCTTACAACTGCCGAGAAGCCATTGGTGTCTTCGTTTACAGAAAAGCCGGTATAGGGATAGACCGGGTCATTCTGAGTCACGCCATGAGTAAGGAGGGCGGTGTCTTGCGCTGAAGCCGCTGTTGAGGTTGCCGCTATGGCAAGTCCTGCAAGGACGTTGCGCAGGGAACCATGGTTTAGAAAAAATTTGTTCATAAAAAGAATTATTAAAAGGTGAAAATTTTTAAGCGAAGTGTCGGAGTTGCCAAATCTTCTGCGGCAAATTTATTCTAAAAACCTCGGTTATGCAACTTAATAGCGTCTACTCGGTATCTACTGTAGCGTTATATTGCGTAATTGTGGTTTTTTTAACTAAATTTGCAATTGCATTATGCATATTAAAATCTTAAGATCGCATGAAAAAATTATTGTTTCTGATAATAGCGGCCATAGTCATTGCATCATGTCATAAAGAGGAAACCTTGCATCCTTACAAGTGGGAAACCACTGAAAGCGGGTTTGACTCTGTTGCGATGCTTATAGAGCATCAGTTTAATGAGTTTTATCCGTCTGACAGTATAAGGAGAAACATCAGTGTGCTCGACAGCCTTGCCGAAACGGGAGAGAAGAACCTGAACGTGAAGCGTTCGAGGGCGAAATACTGGCATGCAAAAATATTGTCGCGAATCGGAAAGAAAGACTCTTCTCTGAAAATAGTAAAGGAGGCAATGTTGCTCAATGACTCCTTGGCCTATCGCTATGACTATCTAAGGTTGAAATCGCTTGAACTCGATTTGGATGAAACAATCGAGGGGGCTGAAAAATACAGGAGGTATCATGAGTTTATAGAGTATGCCGGCTCGATCGGCGACGACGCAACTGTGGCCATGATTTCAATTCAGCTGGGGAACTTGCTGGGGGATATAGGTGAATTTGAGCAGGGGCTGCATCAGCTCAAACTGTCGGACAAACTCAACGACGACCAGGGCTTTCATCGTTTCGCAGTCAAAAACAAGGTAAACATAATAAGGCTTCTCATGCAGTCGGGCCGTAGTCGTGAGGCCGACTCTCTGATGAGGGTTTTGATAAATCATCCTGTGATAGCCGAAGACAAGGTCACTCATAACTTCCTGTTGCGCTATTTGTATTATTCCACGGGGGAGGTGGGCTATCTCAGGGAGGCTTTGAAAGAGACTATGGAGGAGAACAGGCTGCGCCATTTAAGCGGCTTTTATTACACCATGCTTGCCGACTATTATTTCAACAAAGACGAGAATTCGGACTCGGCTATAATGTATGCGAATCTCGGGGTCATGAATCTCCCTGCCACAAAACATAACGACCACAGGGCTTTGATTCTTTTGAACAAGAGCATTGCCGACTTTGCAGAGAGTAAGCCCGACAGCGCTTATTTTTACAGGGTGGAATATGAAAACTTGATGGACTCTGTGCGTGAAAATGCAAGAGGACAGGAAATCATCAAGCTCGGCGCCCTCAGGGAGGCGGGTTTTGCCGAAGCGCGCTATAACCGCGAGATTTATCGCAGGAATATGATTCTTGCCGTGTTGGCGATTGTGCTTATCGCCGCAGGCGGGGTGCTGCTGTTCTGGCTTAACAGGCGGCATTTGCGGCAGAAAATAGCGAACATGGAGACTGAGATGGCTCTTGAGAAAACCAAGCGTAAGATAACGGCATCGACACTTACCATTCAGGAGATGGACAATCTGCTTGGAGTGCTGAGGGATGAATTGTCGGAGATACGCAGCGAGGGGAGCGTTGGCGAAACTATTGCCCGGCGCCTGGAATCCACCATAAAAATGCACTTGTCGGAAAAAGAGTCGTCAGAGGTGTTCACAGATATGTTTGACGTGGTGAACCCTGCATTCACTCAGCGGCTTTGTGAGCGATGCGGAGAGCTGGCCGACAGTTATGTGAAACTTGCATGCTACACTCTTATGGGTCTAGACAATAAGAGAATAGGGCGGTTGATGATGATCAAGCCGGAGTCGGTGAGACAGGCCAGGTGGCGCCTTAGGCAGAGGCTGAACCTTAGTGACGATGAAACCCTGGAAGAGGTTCTGAAACGAATGAACACGCCCGATGGGAAGTAGCCCCCGCGAGGCTAAGAGCATAGTTGCAGAAGTGTTAAGATATGGCCGGATGCAATTAAAGCCGCATCTTTCAGGATGCGGCTTACTTATGCTTTGTGTAGGAGTGTTCCTGATTAGTTTGCAGGAGCAGCGGCAGGAGTTGCGGCAGGAGCGTTGGCGGGAGCGGGAGCCGGCGCTGAAGTTGCTGCGGGAGCCGGTGTGATGCTTGAAACGTTGACCGGAGACTTGATGGTGAAAGAAGCAAGGATGCTGATCACGCAAATGAAGATTGCAAGGCTCCATGTGGCCTTCTCGATGAAATCGGTGGTCTTGCGGTATCCGAGATACTGGTTGCCCTGTGAATAGTCGGAGGCGAGGCCGCCCCCTTTTGATTTCTGAATGAGCACTGCGCCGATGAGAAGCAGGCACGCAATCACAATGAGAATGCTGAGAAAGATGTACATTTTTATTGGTTGTTATTGCTTTTAAGCCGGGAGAATTCCGGCCTTATGGTTTGTTTTGTTTAGCCTCGTTGAGAATGAGTTTTCTCAAGAAGCGGATTTGGTCTGCAAAGTAAATACTTTTTTCCGGATTATTCAAATTTAGTTGCATAATTATTTCCAAAGCGGGCTGATAGTTATGATTTTTTATCAATTCCCGGGCCATGTCTTCGTCTGCAGCCGGTTTTTGAGTTTCGTCGGGATAGTTTTCGGGCGGGGTCTCTTCCGGTATTTCTGCGGCTGCCTGCGGTGTTGGGGCGTCGGCGTTTCCGAATTTGGTGAGGAAGGAGTCGATTGTGTCGAGAGTGGAGATATTCACCTTCTCCATGTCGGGATAGAAATTTGCAAATTCTTCCGGGTCTATCCCTAAAAGAAGGCGCAGCGATGGCATGTCGCCTATGTTGGCCGCGATTATGCGGCGCAAGCGTGCGGCCTCTTCCTCGTCGGGTGTGCCGTCGCGAAGTGCCATTACGCAAGGATATATGAAGTAGGGGTATTCTTTCATTACCAGTTTCCGAGTGTGGCGTTGAAAATAAGGTCTACCAGTTCGTCGCATATCTCGTTGCACAGGTCGTCTTGCACGTCTGTCAGCATCATGGTGCTTGAGAACTGCCTGTAGGCCGAGAAACTCTGGTCGATGTCGTTGGCCGGGTTTTTAGTGTCGGTGTATTTCACTCTCACGGTTATCGTGAGCCGGGTCTCGGTTGCGTAGGCGTCTTCGCCCACCGATTGCGGAGATAGAGAATATCCGGTTATCTCCCCGGTCATCTCCAGGTCGGAGTTCCCGTCGATTTCCTGCAGTCGGGTCTGGCGTGTCACCGCGTCGAGAAGCTTGTTCTCGAAAGTCTGTTGCAGTGGCGGGTAAACCAAGGCAGCCCGAATTGGAAATTCAGAGATGTCGATTGTCTTATACACGTCGTAGTTTATGGCCGAGCCGTTAAGTTTATAGGATGGTATGCACCCGGAGAGCATCGGTGCCATCAAAAGGGGGCAAATGTATGCAGGTGCCCTTTTAGAGAAGAGGAAAGAGAATATATTCTTCACGTTGGTTGTCTTTATCATTGTTCAGAAGAATCGGCGCCCTCGGAGAGGTCAAGACCGAAGTCATGAATCTTGCGATATAGAGTGCGCTGGGAAATGTTGAGTTGTTCGGCAGCCCGCTTCTTGTTGCCATTGTTGCGTTTCAGCGCGGCAATCACGGCGTCGCGTTCAGAATCCTCCAGAGTTGGCATTGCCTCTACATCCTCTATAGTTGAGCTGTTTTCCTGAGGCTGCGTGCCGAAATGAATGGAGGGGTCGACGGGGTTATATTTTATCAGCGACTGGGTTGCGGCATGAGAGGAGGGGTAGGGCGTGTGTTCTGGAGAGATTCCGTCAAACCGTGCGCGTAGCTCTGCAAGCTCGTTGCGCAGGGAGTAAACAGTCTGCCAGAGCATTTCGCGTTCCGCCTCATAGCTTGTGGCCCGTGGGGTGGTTATTAGCGATGAGTTGCCTGAATGGTCGAGGGGCAGGGACTCTATCAGAGTGCGCCTGTTCACCTCTGTGCCGGCCTCGAACAGCGCGAGCTGCTCCACGATGTTCTTCAGCTGCCTCACGTTTCCCGGCCAGCGATAGAGCATCATGGCTCTTCTCGCATCTTCGGAGAAGGATATCGGGGCTGTGATATATTTCTCGGAGAAATCAGCGGCAAATTTGCGGGCCAGAAGAGGGATGTCTTCGCCACGGTCATGGAGCGACGGCACGTTTATCACCACTGTGGATAGACGGTAGTAAAGGTCTTCACGAAATTTCCCTTTCTCCACAGCCTTTATGAGGTCTACGTTTGTAGCGGCCACGACTCTGATGTCGGTTTTTTGCACCACCGAAGAGCCCACCTTCAGGAATTCCCCTGTTTCGAGCACACGCAGGAGCCTTGCCTGCGTGGTGAGAGGGAGCTCTGCCACTTCGTCAAGGAAAATTGTGCCTCCGTCGGCTTCTTCAAAGTAACCTTTCCTGGCGCTTATGGCGCCGGTGAAAGAGCCTTTCTCATGTCCGAAAAGCTCGCTGTCGATAGTGCCTTCAGGAATTGCTCCGCAGTTGACGGCAATATATTTCTTATGTTTCCTTGACCCGAAAGCGTGAATGATTTTCGGAAAGAACTCCTTTCCGCTTCCGCTTTCGCCGGTGACCAGCACTGAAAGGTCGATCGGGGCCACTTTCACAGCCCTTTCGATCGCTCCCATGAGGGCGGGAGAGTTGCCGATTATAGAGAAACGTTGTTTCGCCTTTGTTACTTCGTCCATGGTCATTTTATTGACTTCAGTTTGTAGGTTTCAGCCCGTAGCATCTCGCCGAGGGCTTCAACAGAGCCGCATTCGTTCTGCCGCTCCACAGAGATGGGGCTGCCGATAGAGACGTGCACCTCCTTGCCATACGTCTTCATGATTTCTCCGGGGAGACGAAGAGTGCGCAGACGCCAGTCAATCATTCCTAATATATTGAAGAATGTGGAGTTGTGGCCGTGGAAGAAAATAGGAATCACGGGCACTTTTAACTGGTGGATTAGCCTTATCACCGAAGGCTGCCACTCGCGGTCGTTCACATGGAGAGTCTTGTCTGCTTTCGCCACAGCCCCGGCCGGGAAGAATCCGAGAGGATGCCCTTCTTTCACATGCTTCATTGCGGTGCGTATGCCCTGCATCGTGATTTTCTTCTTCTCCGGGTCGTCGCTTTTCAAGGGGTCGACGGCTATGAAGTTGGGGCGCATGGCCTGAATCTGGTTCAGGATAAGGTTGACCATCACTTTATAGTCAGGCCGGAATGTTCCCACAATGTCGAGCAGCAGAATGCCGTCGTAGCTTCCGAAGGGATGATTGCTCACGGTGATAAACGGGCCATCCTTAAACCCTGCAAGCACATCAAGATTGTCGATTCTCAGTTTCCATTTGAACTCTTCTTTTACAAGACGCTGAGCGAAAGGGATTCCGGGAGTGTCGCAATAATCGCTGTGTATGCGGTTCACCTTGTCGATAGAAAGGAGGTGAAGCACCTTGTTGACAAGTTTTTCGTGGCCTTCGAGAGCGGGGGCCATCTTGCGGATGTCGTCATAATTGAGCACATCGGGGCGCAGAGCCTGTGTGCCGGTTTCAGGAGTGTTCTTATCCATACCACAAAATTACAAAAAAATACTCAACCCACAAATTCATAACATAAAGAGAACCGGGAAGAGCTTTCCTTTGATAGCTCTTCCCGGTTCTCTTTATTTTGAGCAGGCTTTAAGAGCGCGCTCTAATTGCAGTTATCTCACAGAGAATGCAAACCGTATTGTCTGCCTGTATTCTTCTCCGGGACGCAGTTCCTGCGACGGAAACTCCGGCTTGTTGGGTGCGTCGGGGAATCCCTGCATTTCGATTGCCACTCCGTCGTAGTCGTCATAGCATCTGCCGGAGGCATTGAGAGGGCACCCTGCAAGCCAGTTGCCGGTGTATATCTGCACTCCGGGCTGCGTGGAGCCGACGGTGAGCACTCTGCCTGATTCGGGAGCTGTGAGAGTGACTATCTCATCAATCATCTTTCCTTTCTCCCATCCGTCGTTCACCCAGCAATGGTCATAGCCCTTGCCGATTTTGAGCGGTGTGAAATCCTTCTTTATGTCGGCTCCAATCTCTTTGGCCTCAAGGAAGTCCATGGGGGTGCCTTTCACTTCGGCGAATTCGCCTGTGGGGATCTGGGTCTCGTCGGTGGGGAGATAGCGCGAAGCGTTTATCTTCATCTTGTGGGTCAGCACAGTGCCTGAGTCGGCGCCTTCAAGATTGAAGTATGCATGGTTTGTGAGATTCACGACAGTAGCCTTGTCGGTAGTGGTCGATAGATTGAGCGACAGCACGTTGTTGTCGTTCCATCGATATTCTGCCACAGCGGTCAGGTTGCCGGGATAGTTCTCCTCGCCGTCGGCTGAACGATAAGTGAATTTCACTCCGTCGGGTAGTTCCTCGGCTTCCCAGATTCTGTTCTGAAACCCTGTCGGGCCGCCGTGCAGCGCGTTGGGGCCATTGTTGATTGAGAGCTGATGTGTGGCTCCGTCCACCTGAAGATGCCCCTTGCATATGCGGTTTGCATAGCGTCCGGGAATCTTGCCGAGGCAAGGCCCGTCAGCCATGTAGTCGGCCGGGTTGGCATAGGCCAGGACCACGTTTTCAATCCGTCCGTCTTTGTCGGGCACTCTTGCGGCCACAATCCCTGCGCCGAGCGAAGAGAGCTCCACAGAGGCACCCGATGCGTTCTCTATGTTGAAGAGAGTGATTTCTCCGAAAGGGGAAGTCACTGCCCGTTTTGTTATTTTCATGTCAAAAAAAGGTGTTGACGTTTTTTTATTCTTTTGGACTCTCTTCCACAAGGCGGGCGCCATCGGAGATTACCACGTCATAGATCTTGGGCTCGTGGCCATATTTCTCATTGAAGCGAGCTGTCACCTCTTTCACAAACTTGTCGTGGAGGTCGTTGGGGAGAAGGTTGATTGTGCATCCGCCGAAGCCGCCGCCCATTATTCTCGAGCCTGTCACGCCAAGCTCTTTGGCCACATCGTTGAGGAAGTCGAGCTCCTCGCAGCTCACTTCGTAGTCTTTGGAGAGTCCGGCGTGAGTCTCATACATTTTCCGGCCCACAGTCTCATAGTCGCCGGCGTTGAGTGCGTCGCACACTGCAAGCACTCTCTCTTTCTCCTCGATCACGAATTTGGCGCGGAAGAAGTCTTCAGCCGTGATGTCTGTCTTGATTTTATTCAGGGCCTCCATGGTGGCGTCGCGGAGAGTTTCGATGCCGAGACGTTTTGCCACACGCTCGCAAGATTCGCGTCGTTTGTTGTAGGGAGAGTCGGCGAGCTCATGCTTCACGCGAGAGTCAACGAGCACGAGACGATAGTTCTCGGGACTGAAGGGGAAATATTCAAACTCCATAGAGCGGCAGTCAAGGCGCATGAGATTGCCTTTGCGTCCGAACACAGATGCGAACTGGTCCATGATTCCGCAGTTTACGCCGCAGTAGTTATGTTCTGTCGACTGTCCGATGCGTGCAAGCTCGAACTTGTCTATATTGTTGCCGTTATATAGGTCGTTGAGTGCGAAGGCGAAGCAAGATTCAAGGGCGGCAGAGGAGCTGAGCCCGGCTCCAAGGGGCACATTTCCGGCAAACACGGCGTCGAAGCCCTTCACGTCGCCTCCGCGTTTCTGTATTTCGCGGCAGATTCCGAATATGTAGCGTGCCCATGACTCTTTTGGCGCATCTTCCTCATTGAGCCCGAATTCGCAATACTGGTCGATGTCGATTGAGAACACTCTCACGATGTCGAGTCCGTTGGGGCGCACCTCGGCCATGATCACTTTGTCAATCGCTCCGGGGAACACGAAGCCGCCGTTATAGTCGGTGTGCTCGCCAATAAGGTTGATTCGCCCGGCAGAGGCATAGATATTGCCTTTGCCGCCAAAACGCTCTGAGAATACCTTCTCGATTTTTTTCTGCATTTCTTCAGTTGTCATGATTATTGATTTTGGGATTTGAGTTTTTGCTTTCTTGGGTGTTTTGCAAGAGGGTTTTGATAAAGGTTATAAAGGTCGTTTAGGTCAGAAAGGTTAATATGGTCTTTAATTTAATAGGTTTAATAGGTCTTATAAGTCTTATAAGTTTTAAGGGTCTTACAAATCTTATAGATTGTCAGCAAATATATAGATAAAATCGGTCATATGCAAGCGTGGGTGTTATTTTGATATGTTTTTATCATAAATTAACCGATTTGTAGTGCGGGTGATGTTCGAGGAGCTCCTTTCTCAGTTTCGAGCGGTCGAGATGGAGGTATAGCTCAGTGGTGGCAATCGACTCGTGGCCGAGCATTTCCTGGATTGCGCGGAGGTTGGCTCCCCCCTCGAGAAGATGGGTTGCGAAGGAGTGGCGGAGGGTGTGAGGGCTGACGGTCTTGCCTATTCCTGCGGCGGCCGCAAGGTCGCGGATTATGTAGAACACCATCACTCTCGACAGCGGGGCTCCTCTGCGGTTCAGAAAAATGATGTCGTCGCCTTGCGGCTTTATGTTGAGACGCTGCCTCATGGGGAGATAGTCGCGAATGAGGTCGATGGCTACCGGCGACACCGGCACAATGCGTTGCTTGCTCCCTTTCCCTTCCACTATGAGAAGAGCGTCGTCAAGGTTAAGCCGTGAAAGGCGGGCGTCAACAAGCTCCGACACCCGTAGCCCTGACCCGTAGAGGGTCTCTATGATTGCGTGGTTTCGCGGCGATTCCTCTTTGCCGGGGGGGATGGCGGCGATCATGGCGTCGATTTCTTCCACCGACAGCACGTCGGGGAGGTCTCTGCCGAGGCGAGGCGACTCGATAAGCTCTGAAGGGTCGGTCTTTATGTATCCTTCTGTGCGCAGGAATCTGAAAAACGACCTTATCCCGGCAATCATGCGCGCCTGTGAGCGCGGGGAGATTCCCATGTCGCGGATAGTGGCAAGTAGAGTGTGGATATGGTCGTTGCTTATCCGGGTGATGTCGATTCCTTCTGCTTCGATAAAGTCGATAAGATGAGCCACGTCCACTCCATATGCGGAGGCGGTGTTCTGAGACAGGTTGCGCTCGAGCAGAAGGTGGGCCTCGAAGTCAAGAAGTATTTTTTCTGTTGGCTTCAGAGGGCGAGGGCCGGCATTGAAGCCGGGTGACAGGTGTGAGTCCATATCAGAATCTCATGGAATATTCCACAAAAGCCATCCCTTTGTTGGGAATGGCGATGAAGACACGTTTCCCGGTCAGCAACAGCCCATATCCCTGAGATTGCGCCGTTGCTGATAAATTGTTTATCGGGGAATCGAAGCCTGTGACAGCCGCTCCTGCTTTCAAAAGGCTTGCCACTTCTTCAGGAGAGCCTGATTCATCTGCCAAGACCACGATGTCGCCCGGTTTTGCAGAAAAATCGGAGGCTCCCGCAATTTTCAGGCAGTGTATTCCCGCGCCTTTGGCCGCCGCCTCAAAAGGCTTATTGCCGCAGCGCATCAGCACAAGTCTTTCCGTCTTCAGGCAGACTGCCAGCCTCAGAAGCAAGCGGGCGTCATTTTCCAGAGCGGGGTCGCCGTCGGGATTGTCGGTCTCTTCATAGATTGCGCTCTCGATGTCGTCATATCCGTAATATCCGTATATGCCCGGGCGCACAACCGTTGTCACCAGATTATAGGCAAAAGGTGAATGCACGCCAAACCCCTTTGAGTGGCGCCACCTAAGATAATTGTTCCATATGAGGGCGAGAGGGTTCACTGTTACTCCCTCTCATTCTTCACCCCAAGCTTTTCGGAGCGAGAGCCGAACACATGAATCAACCATAGCCCTGCGGCTGCCGCGCACACCAGGAATATCACTCCCACGGAAATCATTGCAAGAGTGTTGGTCACTTTGAGCGACTGTGGGTCGAACGAGAATACAATCTCGTGCTCTCCCGCCGGCACTTTCAAGGCGCGAAGCACATAGTTCACGCGCCCGATTGGGGTTGTTTTGCCATCGATGGTTGCCGTCCATCCCCAGGGGAAGAATATTTCGCTGAACACGGCCACATTCTCTTTCCCCAGTTTGCTCTTATAGGCGAGTCGGTTGGGGGCGTAGGCTGTTTCGTAGATGGTGTCGCCGGGGATTTTGGCAGAAGCCTTGCCGAGCACAGGCTCAAAAGAGCGGTCGGCCACGGCATAATGCTTCGGGTTGATGGTGTCGAGCGCGGCCATCTCAAGGTCAGGGGTCGCCACATATTTGATGTCATCGATAATCCATGCGTTGCCGAGGGCGTCGGGATTTAATTCATATTGGTCGCCGTTGAGGAAATATTTAGCATTGAGCATATTGAGCACGGCGGGATTCCCCTTTGAGATCTGATGTGTTATGAGGTCGTTGTAGCGCGTGAGCTTCGCCGCGTGATAGCCACCGATAGTTTTGTGGAAATAGGAGGAGCGTGCGTCGCCGAACCCGGCCACATCCATCACCCTGTAGTTGCTCTTGTCGGCGAGGATTGCCTCATCGGCAGCCGTCTTGCGGAAAGCGTTGTCGTTTGAGGTGGGCGCTGTGAAACTCTCGGAGCTAACATATCGTTTGTCTACAGGGTATAGGTCGATAAGCGCCACAGCCGTCAGGCAGCATGCAAACACCCCTTTATTGTTGCTGAACGCTCCTTTCAGCCAAAGCATTGTCACTCCGAATCCGAGGGCAATGAAAATCAGTGAGCGAAGGGAGTCGGCCGCCACAAGGCTCAAGCGGGTTTCGCGCACGGCGTTCCACAGGTGGGCGTATTCGGGAGAGGTGAACATTCCCATTTGTGTGAGCTGTTCCACTTCTCTGGCGCTGAAAGGAGACCCAAAGATTGAGGGGGCCAGCCAGCCTGCCACACACACAAGGGCGCCAAGCCCTGTCACTGTGTAGAGGGTCCATTTATAGCGCGCGAGGAAGTCAGGGGTCTCCGCTATCTTGCGCACGCACATTGTGGCCAGCAGCACCACTGTGAACTCTACAATCACAAGGATGCTTGCCACGGCCCTGAACTTGTTGTAGCCGGGGAATGAGTCGATAAAGAAATTTGTGAAGGCACTGAAATTGTGTCCCCAGGAGAGGAGTATTGCAAGCACCGACACGGCAAACAATGCCCATTTCACAGGGCCTTCAACCACAAACAGTGCGAGAATTGCCAGAATGAGAATGAAAGAGCCCACATAGACCGGGCCGTTGGTCATAGGCTGGTCGCCGAAATATTGCGGGAACTGGCCAATGAACTGTCGTTCCTGTGGAGAAAGGTAAAGTTCGTCGGCTTTGTCTGTAAGGTCTACGCCGAGATATTGGTTGTCGCCGGCCATGGGCTTGATAGTGGCGCCACCTTTTACGTTAGGGATTAGAAGCGAGAAAGTCTCGTCGAGCCCGTAGCTCCAGGCCGTGATAGCGTCGCGGTCCATTCCGGCCTGCCGGTCTCCTGTGGCCGGGGTGAGGTCAGTTGCCTTCCCTCTCACGGTTTCCTTTGCATATTCCCATGAGTTGTAAAGGCTCGCGGAGTTTGCTCCCACAGCGAAGGCCGCAGCCAGCACGCAGCAGAGTGTGGCCGCCACCCATGTCTTGAGCATATGTTTCTTTATGGCGTTGACAAGCCAAGCAATGACCAGGAACGCGATCACGAAGCAGAAATAGTAAGACATCTGCGGATGGTTGCTCTGGAGCTGCAAGGCCCCGAAGAGCGCGGCAAGAGCCGTTCCGGTTAGATATTTACCTCTATAGCAGAGCATTATTCCGCCGATTGTAGGCGGGATATAGGCGAGGGTCACAAATTTCCAGATGTGTCCTGCGCCGATGATAATGATGAAATAAGTTGAGAATCCCCATGCCACAGACCCGAACAGCGCGTAATACCATTTGAGTTTGAAGCTCAGCCCCATTATGAAGAATCCGAGCATCATGATAAAGAGAAGGTTTGCCGGGGCCGGGAGCCAGAGGGAGTAGGCTTTCGCCACCCAGGTAAGGGCGGTGTTGGCCGGATAGGATGGGGCTATCTGGAAATTAGGCATTCCGGAGAAGAGGGAGTTTGTCCAGCGTGTTGTCTCGCCTGTGGCTTCATAGAAGGCTTTCCCCTCCTGCCCGTTGGCTATGCCTTGCATGGTGTCGTGCTGTCGAAGCACATTTCCCTCAATGTCGTCAGGGAAGAAAAACAAGAAAGCCACTACTGCAAGTAGCAGAGCAGCCATGATGGAATAGATGTAATTATTTTTCATCTTCATTCGGGAGTTGATATTGTCCTTCCCCGGCGGCCGGGAGCACATTTGATTGTGCCCCCACCGGAAAAGCGGGTTATTTGTTAACCGGGATATAAACCTGGCGGTTCATGCTCTGTTCCAAAGAGATGAGCGTCTCGGTCTCAGTGACGCCTGCGATGTGCTGGATCTGGTCGTTGAGAAGCTGCATGAGGTGCTGGTTGTCCTGTGCATACACTTTGATGAGCATTGAGTAAGGGCCGGTGGTGTAGTGGCATTCCACTACTTCCGGAATTTTTTCCAGTTCTTGAACTACCTCGCGATACATTGACCCTTTTTCGAGGCTCACGCCGATGTAGGTGCAAGTGTTGTAGCCAAGCGACTTGGGATTGACTGTGTATCCTGAGCCGGTGATTACTTTCATCTCAATCAGACGCTGGATGCGCTGATGGATGGCGGCTCTTGAAACGCCGCATTCAAGAGCAACATCCTTTGATGCTATGCGGGCGTTCTTCATGATGATGTTTAGAATCTTTTTGTCTAAGTTGTCGATACGGTCCATGGTTAAAGATTTGTGTTAGTTTTGCAAATTTATCACAAAATTTGAAAATAAGCAAAAATATTAACGGTTTTTTAGCATTTTGTTGACTTAAAAGGGTCAAAACATCTATTTTACGGCTCTTTTACATGGTTTTCGGCAATCTGACCTTTTGTCACGGGCGTTCTATGCGGGAGCGAGCGAATGCCGATGCGATGGAGGCGGCCGCAAGCCCGATTATTGTGACCGGGGCAAGGGCTATGAGCACGTCGCTCCATTCCACGGCCACCGGATAGGCTGTTATTATCATGGCCTCGGGGTCGCCTCCGAGCTTTATAAGCCCGAAATGCTCTTGAATGAGGCAGAGCGCAAGCCCTGTGATTATTCCGGCTATTCCGCCCGACATGCTCACATACATGCTCTCCCACCAGAAGGTAGCCCCGATTGATTTGCGCGACATCCCCAAGGCCGAAAGAGTGGCCATTGAATGCTGCTTCTCGATGATGAGCATGCAAAGTGTGCTGATTATATTGAAAGAGGCAATCAGCAGGATGAAGATAAGGAGCAGGAATGTGACCCATTTTTCAATTTCCACCATTCTGAAGTTGGTTTGCTGCTGCCTTGCGCGGTCTTTTGCCAGGGCATTGGGGCCGAGGCTGAGTTCTATGTCTGAGGCGAGCGCGGGGAGGTCGGTTCCCGGAGTGGCTTTCACTTCAAGCTGAGTGGCTTCGGTGGTGTATTGAAAGAGGTTGCGGGCTGTGGTAATGTCGCAAATCACCGTGTTGTTGTCATAGTCGCTTTGCATTGCCTGGAATATTCCCGCCACGCTCACAGAGTCTGTCAGGAACGACGACATCGGGTTTGCCAGGTTCACTCTTCCCTCGCGCCGTGGCGCGAAAAGAAGGAGAGTCCCTCCGGTGGCATATATTGCCAGCTGCTGTCCTGTGCCTACCGACACGACGGCGTCGGCCGGCGTGAGGTCTTTCATTTTTGCCCCTTCGAAAATTATGGAGTCGACAGATGTTATGCGTGCGTAAGCCTCTGGGTCTACGCCTCGCAGAGTGACAGGCATTTCGCGTGATTCGGAAATGGCCAGGGCATTGTCAACCACTGCCGGCATGACCTCTTCCACGCTGGGCATATCTGCGACAATATCGGCTATTGAGTCGGCATTGGCGAAAGTTTTCCCTTTGGCCGGCGTGATAAGCACGTCGGGCGCGAGGGTGTCGAGTTTGTCGTTGAGCAGCCCCCGGAATCCGTTGAACACCGAAAGCACACAGATTATGGCGGCGGTGGCCACAGCCACCCCCACCACCGACACTATAGATATGGCGCTGACTGCGCTGTGCGATTTCGGGGCCCTCAGATAGCGCCAGGCTATGCGGGCCGGGAGTGCGCTAAGTTTCATTCCACCTCAGTTCTCTCTTCTTCTCCTTCTTTGTGGGCTCCGAGCAGGCGGTCGATGTTGTCGATATAGTCGAGGGAGTCGTCGAGATAGAACTGCAGGTCAGGGCATTTGCGGAGCACCTGCTTCACGGCCTGTGCGAGCTCATATCTCACAGTCTTCGACTGCTTCTTGATGTTGTCAATGATAGCCTGCCCTTTTTCGGGCGGGAATATGCTGAGATATGCCTTGGCGATGCTGAGGTCGGGGGTTACTCTCACTGCGCTCACCGACACTATCACGCCCCCGAGGGCGGCTGTCTGGCGGCGGAAAATTTCGCTTAGCTCCTTTTGAATGAGCCGTGCTATCTTTGCTTGGCGTTTACCTTCCATAGTCTGAATTTTGAGTTGCTGACGCGAATATACGCATCTGATTTAATAACGCGGAGAGAAGCGATTTCGTTTATGCCGGCATGGCGGCTGCCTTAGAGGCAATTGGGTTGCGGGTTCCGTGGAATGCCGGTTTTGCGGAGAATGGTGAGGCCGTCGCGGAGAGGTATTATGGCTGCTTCCACGCAGGGGGATGAGGCCGCGAGGTTGTTGAAGTCGATAATGCCCTGGGTGTGGGCGGAATGCCGGCAGGTCTCCACCACATGCCCGTCCCAGAGAGTGTTGTCGGCTATTATGAATCCGCCGGTTTTGATCAGCGGCAGCACTGCATTGAAATAGTCTGTATATCTGCGCTTGTCGGCGTCGATGAAAGCCATGTCGAACTCCTCTTCGTGCCATTGGCCTATGACTGAGAGCGCATCGCCTATGTGCAGGCGCACCTTGTGGCCGTGAGGAGAGGAGGAAAGGTTCTCCGTAATGAAGTCTTCCAGCTCGTCGTCAACCTCTATTGTGTCGATCGTGGCGCCTTCTTCGAGACCTTCTGCTATGCAGAGCGCGGAATATCCCGAGAAAGTGCCGAGTTCGAGCACTCTGCGGGGTTTTGCCATGGCTGTGAGCATTTTGAGCAGACGTCCTTGCATATGCCCTGAGCACATTCTTCCGTTGATGAGCCTAAGATTTGTGAGGCGGTCTATTCTGTAGAGTTCCTTCGGTTCCGGACTTATATGCGAGTTTATGTAGTCTTCGAGGTCTTGGGTCATTTGGCGAGGTTATTTGCGGTTGAGGAGATGGCGAATTGCGAGGGCATATCCGTCGAGGCCGAATCCGCAGAGCATGGCTTTGCAGGCCGGTGCTGTTACAGAGCGATGTCGGAATTCATCGCGGGCATGTATGTTTGAGATATGCACTTCCACCACAGGGGTCGGGATTGAAGAGATGGCATCGGCAATGGCGTAAGAATAATGGGCGTATGCCCCCGGGTTGATTACGATTCCACGGCATTCCGGTTCGTTGTATCCGAGGCGGTGAAGATGGTCGATTATTTCGCCTTCGCAATTCGACTGGAAATATTTGATTTCAGTGTCGGGGAATTCCTTATGTATTTCGTCGAGACATTCCTCGAAAGAGGTGGTCCCGTATATTTCCGGCTGGCGCTTGCCGAGCAGGTTAAGGTTTGGGCCGTTGATAATGCAGATCATATGTTTCGGTTATTGTCGCTCGGTGTCAGCGGTGTGTGAAACGAGGCGGTTAAGTGTTTTCGGTAGAAACCGGTGTACGAAAAAAGAGCAGCAGGAAACCTAAGTTTGCGCTACTGCTCTTCCTCTCTCCTCGGCGGTGCGGACGGGACTTGAACCCGCGACCCCATGCGTGACAGGCATGTATTCTAACCAGGCTGAACTACCGCACCAAGGGATATCTCAATATGATAATCGGTTAATCTGCTTCGATGTTCCCGATTGCGAGTGCAAAATTACAATATTCTTTTGAAACTGCCAAATAAAATTCACACTTTTTTGTGAAAAATATTTATTATAAAAATAAACATTTGATAATCAGGATTCGTATTGTGTTAAGGTGTTGGCATCATTGCATAATTCAAAGATAAAATTCACAGGGTCCGGCGTGGTGGCGGGGCCGAATTTGGATGGGGTATGAAAAAAGAGCAGCAGGAAACCTAAGTTTACACTGCTACTCTTCCTCTCTCCTCGGCGGTGCGGACGGGACTTGAACCCGCGACCCCATGCGTGACAGGCATGTATTCTAACCAGGCTGAACTACCGCACCAAGGGATATCTCAATATGATAATCGGTTAATCTGCTTCGATGTTCCCGATTGCGAGTGCAAAATTACAACATTCTTTTGAAACTGCCAAATAAAATTCACACTTTTTTGTGAAAAAATATTTATTGTAAAAATAAACATTTGATAATCAGGATTCGTATTGCAAAATAAGGTTGTTTTGTGAAATGAAGTGTTTGTAAATTTGTTTAAAGGTAGAAATGTTGCTGCCTTTGTGATGTTGCATACGAACAATATGAACAAGTGCAAAGTAAAGGAGGTGGTCAGGATGCTAAAGGATGATTTTGAAGAGTCCGCTCGTCTGCACATACAGGGATGCATAGCTGACGGTGACACATTCCCTGAATATCTTGCCGCAGGGGATTATGACATATGCTATGATCTTGATGCTGCTGCTCTTATTAGGAATGCCGGGTCATACACTACGATGTCGGCTATCAGCCGTGCATCTGGAATTAATCAGAAACAACTCTCGCATTATGCCAACGGTGTTAAGCGTCCCCGTTCTGCTCAGCTTGAAAGGATAAAATCCGGGTTGCATATTATTGGGTCCCAACTATTGGCGCTGTGTTGATGGGTTGGGGCATGGTGGAGATAAAAAAATTAGTGCTGAAGCCATTGGCTTCAGCACTAATTTTCTCAGTCGGGGTGACAAGATTCGAACTTGCGACCACACGCCCCCCAGACGCGTACTCTAAACCGGGCTGAGCTACACCCCGAGATAATAGGCTTAATCAAGACCAACCGGTATCGGGGAGAAGCATTGCTGCTTCGATTGCATTCTTGCAAATGCCTTCACTCTCTACTTGCGTTTCAAGCGGGGGTTCTTGATTAAAGCGATGCAAAGTTACGCACTTTTTATATTCCTTGCAAATTTTTTGCTTGAAAAATTCAATCAAATTTTTAATTGCTCTTAAAAATAATTGATAATTAGATTGATACGCCTAAGCAAAATGCCGGAGTTTTTTGAGGGATTATGGGGCAAAACTGCCGGAAATGTCATTCGCGAAGGCGCGAGTCGATTATTATTGTCACAGGTCCGTCATTGATGAGCGCCACCTGCATGTCGGCCCCGAACACACCTCTTTTCACATCCTTATTAAGCAACGAGGAAAGAGTTTCGCAATATTTTTCGTATAGAGGAATCGCCAGGTCATGCCCGGCGGCATGGATATAGCTCGGCCTGTTCCCTTTTTTTGTGGAGGCAGTGAGCGTGAACTGGCTCACGGCAAGAGCCTCCCCGTCTATGTCAATCAAAGACCGGTTCATCACCCCGTTCTCGTCAGGAAATATGCGCATTGCCGCTGTCTTTGCCGCCAGCCATTCCACGTCGGCAGGAGTGTCGCCCTCGGCCACGCCCACAAGAATCATCAATCCTCGTTTAATTTCACTGTGGAGTTTCCCTCCGATTGTCACAGAGGCTTCGCTCACACGCTGAATCACTAATCTCATATCATTTTATAGTTTGTGCATGTTTTGCCGGTTTCATGCCGACAAGAAGAGAAAAATCCGCCATGCAGGGCTCATAAGATTCCCTAAAGACGTTATTATGTGCAAAATTACATAATAATCATGATTTTTGATTAATTTTGTGGCCTGTTAATTTGTTAACACATCATAAGATTTGATATGAGCCGGCAGTGGTTATGGCCGTTTCCGGCTGCGGTAGCTCATATAAATAACGAGAATATTATGGAATGGATTCAGTCCATATTGATGGAGCATTCATCTGTGCAGGCAGTGGTGATAATCGCGCTTATTATCGCTGCGGGCCTTGGCCTAGGCAAAATACGTGTCAAAGGAATATCGCTTGGCGTGACATGGGTTTTCTTTGCAGGGATATTTGCCGGGCATATAGGGCTCTCTATCGACCCGGCCATGCTGGCGTTTGCGCAGAACTTTGGCCTTGTGCTTTTTGTGTATGAGCTGGGCCTGCAGGTCGGCCCCGGATTCTTCAGCTCTTTCCGCACGGGTGGAGTGCAACTCAATTTTCTTGGCCTTGGGGTGATTCTCCTTGGCACGGCGATGGCTGTGGCCATAAGTCTCGGCATGTCGCTCCCGATGAGCGACATGGCGGGCGTGCTTTGCGGAGCCACCACCAACACTCCGGCTCTTGCCGCCGCCCAGCAGTCGCTTCAGCAGCTCGGGCTTCCGGCCAGCAGCACGGCTTTGAGTTGCGCTGTGACATATCCTCTTGGCGTGGTAGGTGTTATTCTCGGACTGATTTTTCTACGAAAATGCGTTGCCAGGGCATCTAATATGAAGGTGCCGGAGAGCGAAGACCTCAACAAGACGCATATCGACGCATTCAAGATTGTGAACCCGGCTCTCTTCAACAAGACAGTGAAGGAGGCCGCCGCTCTCGTGGGGCCGCGATTTGTGATTTCTCGCCTTTGGCGCGACGGGAAAGTCACGATACCAACTTCTGACCTCAGGCTCATGGAAAACGACCGTGTGCTTGTGGCCACAACGGAAAAGGATGTGCCTGTAATGACCATGCTCTTCGGAGAGCATGAAAACGAAGACTGGAACAGCGATGAAATTGACTGGAATGCCATCGACAGCCGTCTGGTGTCGAGGCATATAGCTGTGACGCGGCCGGAACTTAACGGCAAGAAGCTCGGGTCGCTCCGTTTGCGCAACAGTTATGGCATCAACATAAGCCGCGTGAGCCGCAGCGGCATCACGCTGCTTGCCACTCCGGGGCTTGTGCTGCAGCTTGGCGACAAACTTACGGTGGTCGGAGAAGAGAAATCTATCGACAATGTGGCAAAAGTGCTTGGAAACAGGTCGGCCACATTGAAAGACCCTAATATGGCGGTGATATTTATAGGAATGTTCTTAGGCTTGCTGTTGGGTTCGATACCTGTCTTTCTTCCCGGCATGAGCGCTCCGGTGAAGCTCGGCCTTGCCGGTGGGCCGATTGTGGTCGGGATTCTTATGGGAAGATTCGGCCCTGCCCTTCGCATTGTGACCTATACCACCCGCTCTGCCAATCTTATGCTCAGAGGTATAGGGCTTTCGCTATATCTTTCGTGCCTTGGCCTGGAAGCGGGGGGAAGTTTCTTTGAAACGCTCATGGAGGGTGACGGCCTGTTGTGGGTCGGTTTAGGATTTGTGGTAACGGTCGTGCCGGTTATCATAATGGGTGTGGTTGCCTTGCGGGTGTCGGGGCTCGATTTTGGCGGAAGCTGCGGCATGTTGTGCGGGTCAATGGCTAACCCTATGGCGCTCACCTATGTGTCTGACACTATACCGGGCGACAATGCCGCCGTGGCATATGCCACGGTCTATCCTCTCGCGATGTTCACGCGTGTGGTCATAGCCCAGCTTCTCATTCTTCTCTTCATGTAGTTGCCGAAGATAGTTCCAAGCTTCGGTATCATAATATGAAAGGGCAACCAGTATTAGGTCTCCCTTGTTGTTTGCTATCTTGAATGATATGTCCATTAAACTTTGACTGTAAAGATGCATTCAGGATTCTTTGTCAACTTTTTTATTTGCTCATGTTTTTTATCCTTCAAGTCATTGAAGAATTTAATAGCAGTTGAAGAAGGATCTGTATCTGTAATATTAATATTGCGTGTCATGATTTTTTTTATAACGCAAAGTTACACAAATTCTTACGACATTGCAAAAGTTTTAATCAAATCAAGTCGCTTGATATAACGGATGCTCGTGTTAGTAAGTTGAGTAGAGAGAAAGCTCGCAATTGGGATAGAGACCGCCATGCAAGTTGGTTGCGTATTTATGCTATCAACGCGAGTTCGGGATAAGAACTTTATGTTTTTCAACCAAGCAAAAGACATAGAGTATTGGGCGGCCTTTCAA
>VSPM01000139.1 GCA_009775365.1 Muribaculaceae bacterium | reverse complement strand
CAGAATTTTTTGTTTTCTTCACACATTTTACTAAAAAATGTTGAATCTGACGGTCAACACTTTTCCGGACTAGACAGCAATCTTAAATGAAAGAGCCGTGTTAATCTGCAAAATTATTTTTGAAAAATTTTTTCTACATTTTATAATGTGTTAATATATAGTGAAATAGATTGATAAATTTTAATTGGGTTAAAATAAGAAAGTTGCCAAATCTAAAGAAATTTAGTAACTTTGCAATCCGTTATGATACACGGATTCGACAATAATAAGTATCTTAGGATACAGTCCGAACATATTAAGGAGCGTATTGCTCAGTTCGGCAACAAACTTTATCTTGAATTAGGTGGTAAACTGTTTGATGACCACCATGCAAGCAGAGTGCTACCGGGTTTTCAGCCCGACAGTAAGCTTAAAATGCTTCAGCAGCTTAAAGATCAGGCCGAGATTGTGATTGTGATCAGCGCGCTCGACATCGAGAAAAATAAAGTGCGCAACGACCTCGGAATCACTTATGACATGGATGTGTTGCGACTGCGAACAGAATTTCTAAACCGAGGGTTTATTGTAAGTTCTGTGGTAGTGACGCATTATAACGGACAAATTAGCGCCGATGCTTTTCGTCAGCGTCTGGAAAGGATGGGAATAACTGTGTACTATCACTACACTATCGAGGGATACCCGTCAAATGTGGGACTGATTGCCTCTGAAGAGGGATTCGGGCATAACGATTACATTGAAACCACTCGTCCTTTAGTGATTGTAACCGCCCCCGGCCCCGGAAGCGGAAAGATGGCGGTTTGTCTCAGCCAGCTATATAATGAGAACAAAAGGGGAGTGGAGGCAGGTTATGCAAAGTTTGAGACTTTCCCTGTGTGGAGCCTTCCTTTAAAGCATCCTGTCAACATTGCGTATGAAGCGGCAACAGCCGATCTTAATGATGTCAACATGATTGATCCGTTTCATCTCGAGGCTTATGGAAAGACTGCAATAAACTATAATCGCGACATTGAGATATTCCCGGTGTTGAATGCTCTGTTTGAGGGAATATACGGAGAGAATCCTTATAAATCACCTACTGATATGGGCGTGAATATGGTAGGATTCTGCATAAGTGATGATGAAGTGTGCTGCCGTGCGTCAAAAAACGAGATAATCAGGCGCTATTTTACAGCTCTTAATCATCTTGCGCAAGGAGATGGAAACGATGCGGAAGTGAATAAGATAGCACTTCTATTCAAGCAGGCTAAAATTGACATTTCATACAGGCGCCCTGTGAAGGCTGCGCGTGACAGGGCACAGGAAACAGGGAAGCCAAGTTCGGCAATCGAATTGTGTGACGGAACAATCATAACTGCAAAGCAAACTGATCTTCTCGGGCCGAGTTCTGCATTGATCTTGAATGCTATCAAGCATATTGCAGGAATTGACCATTCAATCAAGCTGATTCCACAGGAAATGATAGAGCCTATTCAGCACACTAAAATAAATTATCTGCGCAGCCGCAACCGGCGTCTGCATTCTGATGAGGTACTGGTGGCTCTCTCTGTGCTCAGCACTCAGGACAACAGATGTAAGAAAGCTCTTGAGGCTCTTCCTGAACTTCGCGGATGCCAGATGCATTCCACTGTAATGCTTGGAGAAGTGGATCATAAAATATTCAACAAGCTTGGCGTAGGGCTGACTTGCGACCCTGCTAAAAAGAATTAATCTGAATAAATTGTATGCAAAGCCTGTCATTGAGTGAATCTCTTTTACAGGCTTTCTTGTTTGGCATCCATAAGATACATCCATAAGATATATGTCCGGAAAAATACGCCTTGAAAAATATTTTAAGCGCTGCCTGCCATCTGATAGCGCTATAAAGTTATGTTAACCAGGGTTAACGAACATTAAAATTGAATAGGGAGATTAAACGTTATATCCAAAGCTTAGTCAAACAATCAAAACATACAAAAAGAATAAAACAGTAAATTAAAAATAATATGAAGAAAGTGTTTTTCGGACTCGCGCTCATCGCGGCATCTGCATTTTCAGTAATGGCCGGCAACAATAGCCAAAACCCTCAGGCCCCTCAGACAGTTTGCACTTCTAAGGCAGTTTGCGCATCTAAGAATGCATGTTGTGAAAAGAATGCGCCGAAGGCTAAATGTGTGGATGTCAAATCCGGATGTGAGAATAAAAACTTTGAAGGGATTAACCTCACCAATGACCAGAAAGCAAAAATCTCAGCTCTCAACGAAAGTTTGTTTTCTGAGGAAAAGATCTGCAAAAACAAGGAGCTCACAAAAGAGCAGAAAAACGAGATTCGCAAGATGAAGGAATCAAAGCGTGCAGAAACCCGCGAGAATTATCTCAAAGGAATAAAAGAGATACTTACAGCCGATCAGTATGTGATTTTCCTTGAGAATAATTACAGAAACCAGGGGAGTCAACGTTTTGGGAATCCTATGAAAGCCAAAAAGTTTAACGGCAAAATGAAGCATCATGGCAGGCCGGAATGTGTCAAGATGGAGAAAACAAACAAATAATTGCAATATAAACCATTGGGTCTCATACTCCTCTTATATAGGTTAGTTAGTGGCATAAAGGCCGCCTCCCATCTCGGAAGGCGGCCTTTATCGTTACGGATACTGCCGTTTGGATGATAATAACTTATCTTACGATTACTTTGCGGGTCTCAAGCCCATTTGTCACCTCCTCAAGTGTTCTTGCCACAAAGTTATATTTCAGAGAAACAGGGCTTGGCAGTTCTTCAAATCCACCCATTGGCCCTTCTGAGTTGTCAGCAAAGTAGTTGGTCTGAGGGTAGGGGTCTACATTATTTTCTGTCAAGGCAATTTCGATGCGATAATTCTTGTCGGAGGGTATTGCGAAACGAGAAGTATTTTTGATGGTTAAAGATTCCTCTGATTCATCAGTGAAATTCACGTCCATGTCAATATCAGCATATGCGGGAATCTCTCTTACATATTCATAAATGAATTGCAGGATATTTGCTTCCGGCTGTATGACCCCGAAACGGTAAGTGTCTCTATTAACAAGAGCGCTCGGATAAGATGAGAAGTATTCGTTAGCAAGGGTTACATATGATGACGACTCCATCGGGTCGTTGTAGTCTACAATGTTTTATCAGGGCACGATGTTGATTCTGATATATATTTTTCAGTTATTTCATAAACGGGGCCGTCTGCCTCAATCATCCCATCCTTAATGTATATTGTCCTCTGGCAGAGTTCCCGAGCCATGTCAAGGTCGTGTGTGGCAACCAAGATTGTGTGACGGAATGAGTCGAGAATATCTATGAACGCGAGTTCGGGATAAGGAACACCATAAAAAAGTTGAATCGGCAGCTTGAAAAAGCTGCCGATTCTTTTGGTAAT
>VSPM01000138.1 GCA_009775365.1 Muribaculaceae bacterium | reverse complement strand
ATTATCAGTATATTAGCATTAATTACAATTTAAGCTGATTGATAATAATTTAACTTTTATATTGCTGGTGGCACCACGAACCCTAAAGGGAAAGCAAGTTAAAACGCTGAATTTCAACAGAATTCAGCGTTTTTGCTGTTTTAGGGGTAACGCCAAATGCTGAAGAACGATGAAAGGTACAGGTGTGAGAATCGAGGACATGTATCTGAGGACATCATTCCAACCGACAATAAAGATTTATCATTTAATATTCAGTGTATTACATCATAACGCCATACTTGCCTCAGCATCTCCTTGAGTGAGATTTATAACAAGAACTTTGACTTGGTGGCGGAAATTTGAAGATTTTTTATTTTGGACTCAAATAAGACGCAGGTGTAGAATTGGTGTAAATTTTTTTACACCGAACAATTTACACCAAAAAGGTGTTTAGATAGTATGATTCAACGAGTTACAAAGATATACAGTGCCAAATTTCTTACACCCGGTCGCTTAACTCTTAACACAAGGAATTGTATATGAGAAGTAAGAATTCATTCCGTGTGGCATTCTTTCTTAGACGAAACGTCCTCAAAACAGGCGAGTCGCCGGTTTTTATGCGCATTACGGTAAACGGTCAGCGTGCCGAGAACAACATCCAGAAGAGCATCGCTCCAAATCTATGGGACCAGCCCAAGGAGCGTGCCAAGGGAACAAGCCGAACAGCTATCGATCTCAACCGATTCATTGAGGAAGCAAGAATCAAGGTACATCAGATTGTGACGGAACTTCAGCAGAGTAATGAAGAGGTCAACGCCAAAATTGTTCAGGATAGATTCTATGGAATAAATCCGAGTAAGAAAGCGGAGAGAACAATCCTTGAAGTCATTCAAGCCCACAATGATGAAGCAGACAAACTCATAGGTAAGGACTATTCAAAAACCACAGTTTTGCGATATAAGTCGATGAAGCGCTATCTTGGGGAGATGATCAAGAAAAACTATGATGTCGATGACCTCCCGCTCTCCCAGTTTACCGGTGAGGTGATAAGGGCCTACGAGGTATATCTGAAAACCGAGAAAGATCTCTCGCAGAATACCCTCATCCGTTATATGAAGGCACTTAAGAAAATCACAAATCGCTGTATAACCAACGACTGGATTCACAAGGATCCGTTTGTCGGCATTAAATTCCGGGAAGTGCCGACTGAGCCTGAATTCCTCACAATAGAGGAACTCAACCGCATATATGAATGCGACCCCGGTTGTAAACGGTTGGAGGTGGTCAGGGATATGTTTCTCATGTCAGCATTCACGGGACTCGCATTTTCTGATGTATCCCAACTCACAGCAGAGCACATCGTCCGTGATAATGCCGGGAACCTATGGATACGCAAGCATCGTCAGAAAACACGTCAGATAAGCAATATCCCTTTGCTTGACATTCCGGCGACAATCCTCAAAAAATATGAAGGAGACAAAAAAGCGGCAAAGAAAGGCGTTCTGCTTCCCGTTCCTGTCAATCAGGTGATGAACCGTTATCTCAAAGAGATTGCCTCTATCTGTAAGATAGATAAATATCTCACTACCCATGTGGCGCGTCATACCTACGCCACTGTGTGCCTTTCGCAAGGAGTCAGCTTGAAAAATGTGTCAAAGATGCTCGGCCATGCAAGTGTGAAGATGACCGAACATTACGCGCGTGTGCTTGATACCTCTATTCTAAGAGAGATGAATGAGATTAGAGATGCCATGAATTTCTCAAATCTTGGTCAGCAAGCAAAAGTTTAGATCATCAGATCAACATATTTAGGTAAAAGGAGAGGAACGTCCGGCAATGGATATTCCTCTCCTTTTTTTGTGTCTATATTAAAGCGGTGAAAGGTGAGGCGGTCTTCAGAGTTGCAGGCATTATGCAGTCATGAGGAACAGGGCAAGCCTTGCTCCTCACGACCGCATAATGCCAACCGGTAATCGGCGGACACCGAATGAGGCCAACGCCTCGGAGGTGGCGACATTATAGTCGCTGAACCTCCAAGACTAACTGGCTTCATTCCGTGTCCTGATTGCCGATTACCTTAAAGGACTTTCCCGACCGTCTCACCATTCATCGCTTGTTGTTGCATCCCACGGGACGAGACACTGACTATACCGTTTCCCTATATCGTCAGAGACTCGTCTTCGCCGGGGATGGGCAGTTTCCTTTTCAGTGTCAGATTTTATTGTCTGCAAGATTTCCCATAGGAAGGCGACTTGATTGTCGCCGGTCACTGAGATGTTGATTTTCCGCTGTCAGAATTTATCGGGGGTGCCTTTTCAATCAAGGCATCACACTAACTTGTGGGCAGGTATAAGTTGCTCGCCAGATTGAACGTGAGGCGAAAGTGACATTCATGTCATTGCGGAAAAATCTCCACACTCCCTTGGAGGTAGTATTTTTACGCAATGCCATGAACATCCCTTTTTGTCGCCACACGTCATTTAGGCGTCGAGCAACTCATACAGCCACACCGTCATTGGACGCATGGTTAAAAAAAAGCACCCACCGATATGACAGCTACAAATCAACATATTAGTAATTCAGGTCGAGGCAATACTCACCAAACCTCCCATCAATACCGCATAATCAAAGGGTTGGCTAAGATGGTTGGTTGCATAATCGGCTTAATCGTGGCTCTGATAATGTGGGTTGTGGTCCGACCGATACTCCGAGGTGTGGGGTGGCTAATCTCCATACTGACGATGATAGCGATAATCTATTGGTTAATGACACTCTAAAATATTACGACTATGGCAAACAAGAATGAAAACAAAGGTACTATGGCATTTGCGGACACTATCCGTCACTACCTTGAAAAGAGAGCCGAGAATGACGTGCTTTTCGCCGTCAAGTTCGCAAACCCCTCAAAGTCCGTAGAGGACTGCGTGACCTATATAATCAACGAGGTCAAGAAAAGCGGTTGCAACGGATTTACCGATGATGAGATTTTCGGAAAAGCCGTACACTACTTTGAGGAAAACGAGATAGAGGTGGGCAATCCTATCAACTGCAAAGTGGTGGTAAACCATACGGTAGAGTTGACCGAGGAAGAAAAGGAACAGGCACGACAGGACGCGATAGAACGTCTGCGCCAAGAGGAAATGGCAAAGATGCGCAAGCACTCCCAACCCAAGCCGACCACCGAGAAGAAAACCCAAGATGTTCAACCAAGTCTTTTTGACTTTTAACACCGCACCGCTATGAAACCCAAGACCAGGATACAGAAAGAGGTTGCAAGGCTATCGGCTACCCTCAGCCCAATATCTGACGCTCAGTTTGAATGGGCATACAAGCATTGCATCGAACACATTGCCTACCGCACCAAGAATGGCACGATGACCTGCTCCGACTGCGGTCATGTATGGCACAGCAAGAGTGCCCTTGCCGACAGCCTATGCGGTTGCCGTTGCCCAATCTGCGGTGCTGAACTCAAAGTGCAGGAAACACGCAGGCGCACTCTGAACCAGACACGATATTTCAGCGT
>VSPM01000137.1 GCA_009775365.1 Muribaculaceae bacterium | reverse complement strand
TTCCATGCTTGAATATCCTGAAATTTGAAGTTGAAATTATTCAAAAACATTTAACCGTACAAATGTACGACATGGCAATTTTACATGAGACAACAAGTTGCCGGTATGCATTTGCTATTTAGCGACGGTTGCGGTTGCGTGATAGAATTTGGGGGTGTGGTGCGGGTTGATATGCTTTGAGTCCGGTGTCTCCGGTGAAGATTTCGGCAGTGTAGCCTTTTGAAAAATAGTAATCGGCAACCTGTTTAATTGAGACATCTCCCATTGAGAGTCCGCAGCACGACAATGATTTCCACTCATTGACAAGATTGCGTAACCCTTCGGTGGATAGAAGTTCCGATTGGTTTGTAAAGATGTCCCAAGGTTCAGAGCCATCAAGAGCCTTTTCAATAAATCCGGCAAATTCATTCACATATTTTTGAGAGTCCTTGCGGTTTATCTGGGTTATATGGTTGCCGCATTCTATTATACTTGCCAGCGGAAGCACGATTCTTGAAGAATCGGCAGTCTCCTTTTCAATAGATTTAGATACATCATCATAAGTAATGGGCTTTTCTCCCGACTTTTCAATAGAGTCCATATTAGGAATCCGAAGCCATACGCAAAGGATAGATGTGTCTAATATTATAACTTTCCGGGCCATGGTCAATTATCGGATAGAATGTTTTTTGTCATCATGGCTCCTGGGGAGTATACAGCAAGTTTCTTCAGGAAATCGGGCCGGTCTGTGAGACGTAAAATTTTGGTAGTGCCGTGCGCGCCTTCGCGTGTAACGCAACTTACAGAATGGAGTATTTCCGGTCCGAGAGCGTCAATCAGAACCGGATTGTGAGTTGTGCAAAGCACATCGAAATCGCGAGACGATGCGATGTCGGTAAGAGCGCTGACAAGTTCGCCGGCACGTGAGGGATGCAAGCCGTTGTCAATTTCCTCGATTACAATCAGCGAGTCGGCCGGACGAGTTAGCATAGCAACAATAATGGCTATGAAGCGGAGTGTCCCGTCAGACATAGAGCGAGCATCGATTTCCATAGAGTCTTCAGGGTCGCCCCAGTCTTCGCGGCAATAAAGCATTGCAGTGTCCCGGAACCTGCCGACCCTTTCAGCCCATACTTTGCGTATATCTTTCTCCGGCAGTTTGCTGACATGTTTTGTAAGCCTGTCCTCGAAATCGGCAGTTTCCTCCTCGGGCAATGCGGCAATGACCCCCGCAACGTTTGAGCCGTCAGCCTTTAATGTTTCGGAAAGAGGAGAGAACTCACGCATTTTTGCAGGAGACGGATCCAACACGTAAATTGATGCAAAAGAGTCAAGTGTTGCCTTGGCTCCGTCTTTGATTTGTTTGAGCACCACCTGGCCCTGAATCTGCGAAAGCACTGTCATGTCGCGGCGCAGGCTTATCCCCTTGCGCGGGCCTGGACGGTCTTTGTCGAAACGAGCGGTTATCTGTCCGCAGGAGTCTCCCGGAGTTATTGGGTCGGTATTGAAGAGGCTACGCCACGAGTCATCACGTAGCCTCAACTCTAACGATTCTTCATTGATAAAAGCGTCAGCACGGTCAACGCTGAAAGATATTGAGTAGCGGTATTCAGAATTTTCAGATTTGAAAGTTACAGATATTTTTGTTTCGTCACATCCTCTGCGAATAATCTGGTCGATTCCTCCACGGATGCTCTTGCATACTTCAGCCAGTCTCTCCCCTCCGCTTAGTCGCGACAAAAACATCAAGGCATCGACAATATTAGATTTTCCGGATGCATTGGTGCCGATAAGGAAAGTTATCTGGTCAATAAGGAGTGTTGAATCCTCAAAGCTTTTCCAGTTATGTAGAGAAATCTCAGTGATCATTACAGAAGGGAATTACTTCACAAAGTTAATTAATTCCGATGAGAAATCAAAAATAATCACATGGGGCTTTGTTCTTGACTGCATGTCACTATAGTCTGATTTTATAGGGCTATGGTCAGTCGATCAATTGAGATAGTCGTATATTGATTGCCTTATAGATTTTGTCATCTACAAGATTCCAGTAGTTTAACTCAGAATTGTATGTTGCTTGCATTTGTTCGCCATATTTACATCCTATTTCTGCAAAAGGGAAAGCAAACTGTTATATGCTTTATATTTGCAAAACACGCAAATCGCATGCATGGTTTTACACGAAATATGAGAAGGAGCTTTTGCAGTCCGGAGGGACATGTCCACTTTGTTATTGAGGTATAGTCAGAAGAGTGATTCATACTGGCGAGAGATAGTTTCCCAGCGGTAACGACGGTCGGCTATTTCAGCCATTGCTGAGCCGTTTTCGGAGTGATTCACCAATTTATTAGTGAGCCGGGCAATCAAATCTGTTGTAGATGTGAAATATTCAGCTTTGTTTTCAGTCGACTCCCGATTATAGACGCAATCAAATGCGAGGATTGGTTTCCCGAAAAACATGGCCTCCACAAGCGATGGGTTGGTTCCCCCTGCGCTATGTCCGTGAAGATAAAATTGGCAATTGCTTCGTAACACATTCAAAATACGCAAATCATATATAGCCGGCTGTATCTTTATGTTCGGGAATTTTGAATACCTCTCCATCATTTCCTTTCCATATGCGCTCTTTGTCCAATTGCCAACGAATACCAAATTTTTATCAGGTGTTTTACTGAATGCTTCGAGAATGGTGTGGACATTATTTTCAGGCTCAATTCTGCATATAGCAAGCGAATAGCCTTCAGACTCGAGGTTGTACTTAGTGAGTGTCTTTATTGCTTCGGCTTCAGATATGTCTTGTATTACCTGGTCGCCGCCATAGGCTATGAGTGCTGATTTTTTTCCATACTCTTCGGTGACATAATCTGTTATTCCCTGGTTATCTGTGACAATTACATCACCATATTTCACAGCCTGTTTTTCAGAGAATTTTAAGAATCTGCGAACCCATTTGTTCCATTTATCTCTCCGATGCTCCAGCCCATCAATATTTATAACCAGTTTCTTCTTAGAGAAAAGGCGGAAAATCGGTAAAAAAGCACATCCCGACACCCCCAAAATCAGAATTACGTCACTTCTGCGGGATGCCTTTATAAGAGAAACGATATCGTAAGGGATGCTTTGTATTCCATTGGCGCTCAGATCGACATATTCGGTTTTAGCCCCATGATATACCCAGCGCTCTTCATCGTATGATTTTTTACTGCAATATACTGCATACTGGAGGTCGTCAGAACTGTTATGTCGCACAAGTTGCTCCACAAGAGTTTCAAAACCCCCATAATTGGCCGGCACGCCCACCGTGCCAATGATGGCTACTTTTTTCATTGTGTATAGGGGTATAAAGATAAGCCCGGCCAACTTGTTGGCCGGGTGATGGTTAATTGGATAGTTGTTAGATGGAAATGCTCATGCAGCAAGTTCAAGATATTTCTTGAACTTTTTAGTCAGACTGCTTTAAATGTAAAATACAGGTCCCGAAGCAAAGTTTATTGATAAAGAACAGTGTCTGATATTAAACGTAAGCGTCCAAGTTCGAAATAGACCAAAAGTATTACCTTCGCGACAGTTTAATCAAAACCAATGATTATGTACAG
>VSPM01000136.1 GCA_009775365.1 Muribaculaceae bacterium | reverse complement strand
CTAAGCACGTGTTTTTATTAATATTTCAGGTGTTTTGAATGACGTTTTTCGGAACATCAAACTGAACACCCTAGTTATTAATACTCCCTTTCATCATATTGACGTTTGGCCTTGAATGTGATGACTTGTCCTGTCTTAGCCAAGACTTCTCTGTCTACAATGCTGTCTTGGGGGAAGGCAATCGCTATGTCCGGATTAAGCCAACTGTTATTCCATAGCGTCACGGGCTGCGTGGCTACTACTTTACATAGCGGCATATCGTAGATGTCGCCTGCCGACCAGTCATCTGTAGTGTGAGTGATGTTCTGAACCCACACCTGTAGGAAAGCGGAATTTGGTATGCGGATGAGTTTCCTGTAAATAAGGTCTATAATATCTTTCTTCTGCTGTGCAACATCCTTCCGCATATCAGCCAATAACTGACTTGCCACCTTAAGAGCATTATTAGCGGCGCGAAGATTATTTGCTGCAATCTCAACAGAAATCGCGACCATCGTTGAGATATTTTCCCAAAGATGTCCTTTCCGTTCCTTTGACTTTTTCTCTTTAGTAACAATGCCAGTCTCTATATCAGTAGTTTCTTCTTCGTAGACTACAGTCTTTGTAGACAACTGTTTTTCGACACGCTCGCTAAACGCCTCAAGTTGAGAAACGAGCTGTCCCGAATTAGGAAAGCGTTTAGAAAACTCATATATAAACAGAAGATGTTTCTGGAATCCGTCAAAATCATAGCCTGACTCCTTGCGTTCATATCCATCTTCATCTTTATATGTCTGTTTGCTTTCTATCGGAGTGTTGAAGATATAGAACGCCTTGTCCGGCTTGATTGAATCCGTAATCAATTCACTTGAAGTGCGAGTTTTTGACGTGTTCATGCGGAAATTGAATCGTTCAAGTATATGCTGAAGCATATATGATATCCTGTCCAACGCATCACGGTCGTTGCAGAATATACGGTAGTCATCTACATACCTGAGGATTTCGTATTCCAAGTCTTTCGGCAATTTACCGGACTCTTGTTCATTGGCTATATCCTGAGCAAGAAGCATATCGGTATATCCGAGAATAATCTCTGCAATCAATGAGAAAAGAGAGCTGCCCTGCGGGATGCCAATATTCTTTCCCTCTTGCATAGCTCTGAGATAACGCTGTATGACAGATGCAAGCTCAGAATTTTCGATAGTTTCATGCGGCGTGTCTTTTCTTGCCAAAGCCCAACCTATGGATTCGGGATTGATTTGACCAAAGCAATTAGTAATGTCGGTCATGAACATATAACCATACTTCAATGACAACTCAATCGAACGCTGCTCCATCGAATTCCACCAATTGAGTATTGTTGTGGCTCCTTTAAATGGCTCCGGCTTGTCATCAACTTTAACCATAGGAATGGCACAAGCTGTGATATGCTCGTGCGAGTATAGCTTGAAACACTCCTTAATCCTCGTCCAGGCATTTTCGTTACAGATATCACGGGCGAGCATATAGTATAGGAAAGGATTAGCAAGCGTCAATGGTCGGACAGCATATCGTCCATCCTTATTTGTAATGACATCAAGATTGACACCATGCACGGATTCCGGCAGACAATCGTCATTGACACATTCATCCAGAGATTTGTTGCCTATGCTATCAACCGCATATTTCAACACTCCAGAAAAATCAAAATATTCCGGCAGCTCGGTTGTGCAATAGAAATCATTGCTCATCAGAGCATAAAGAGCCTCCTTGTCTGAAAGCTCAATGATGCGAACTGATTTCTTCTTCGTATTTTCCTGTTTTCTATAATCCATATCTTAGCGTTTCTTGAGGAAAACTTTTAAAGAGATTGTTGTAATCCCCAAAGCTTTGCATTTTAATTGCAGCCCATTATCAGAGGTAAGCATTATCGGATGATCTTTTTTATATTTCAGAGCTACTGATAAAATGAGATTATCGGGAGAACGCCTATCATAGTCGGGTGGCAGAAGCGAAGCTTCTGCTGTTTCAAACTTAATTTCGCGTGTAGATTCACGATTGAGAAGCCGCAATGCGGTTTCTGCGTTCTTCTTCTCTTGTTCGGAACGAATCTTAAATTTATCAAGTTCATCGATTACCTTAGCTGAGAGGATGATAGGATACTTGGTATCAATTTTACTCAGAATGTCAGGACAATTGATGAACACGTTAGTGTCAATAATGTAGTAGTTCTTCTTCTCAGGTTGAATTTCAACCTTTTTACGCTCGAACTTCGACAAGTCGACGTGTCCCACAACTTTGACTCCAGGAAGTTGATATGCCTTATCCGTAGCCGATGGTGTAATAGTTAAAGGTGTTTCTGAAATATTTTTTGTTGGTGATTCTATAAAAGTTCCATTTGTACTCAGCCTATCGCAATGGGCAATAAATTGCTTCACAACTGGAGAGACGGAATGAATATTCTCCACCGGCATATCAGATATAATCAAAGTCGTGCTAAGCGAACGACTAGTAGCCACATTAAATCGCCGATCCTCGAGTGCAAATCCAGGGTTTCTCCCAGGAAGATACAATATCGCATAATCTACAGTTGCCCCCTGTATCCTATCTATCGTTTCTATAGTTATATCAAGATTGTAGTCTGGTGTAGAGAAATACTTTTGCATTTCTCGAACCGTATCTCTATATGGAGAAATGAGAGCTACATGATAATCTGGATATTGCTCATCAAGATTACGAACTATCCTATGTAGGATAGCATTGCAAGAATCCGAATAAACGCCATTTCTAAGGTCATCGGTGCAAATATAAATCACGCCACCTTCGGCGGGGAATAATGCATCATCTATCTTGCTGAAATTTTTATACTCGGATTTTACAGATACAAATCGATTGTCGTAAAAATACTTTGTCAGGTTAGCAGATTTCTTTGTCAATCGGAAGGTCGTAACAATCCTATATGATTTAAAGCCTGAGCCTAATGCGATTGTTTTAAGACCTTCAATCTGAGAATAAACATTCCATGAATTATAAAGGGGATTGTTCAACTTTACTATAGGCGGCAACTGCATTGGGTCTCCAACAATTAAGCAGAGTCTACCCAAACTTTTGAAAGCGACAATAGCTGTGAGAAAAACCTGCGAAGCCTCTTCAATTACAATGAGATCGTATTGAGGGATACCATTTATCACTATTTTTTCAGGATTAAATGCGCTTGAAAGCACATAATTTGTTGCGCATAAAAGTTCACCTTCCCCAATTTGTAGATTGGAAGGTGCCGCTTTTAATCCAACGACTTGTTTTCGTTCATCAGCCGAAAGATTTGTTTTGGCAATTTTCCCAACTAATAAGAAGTCTTTTAGAGGAGGTTGTTTAATAAGCTCGATAAGTCCTTTATTCGCCATTGTCGTCACACATACCCTCATGCCGTTTGAGAGGTATTGCGCAATGATGGCTGCGATATTATAACTTTTTCCAGATCCTGGAGGTCCTTGTACAATGCAAATATTATTATTGTTAAGCGTATCGAGAATTGTATCAGAGATGGCATTGGGTTTCGTTGCATCAAAAGCCAATTCTTCAGGTTGCCAATCTTCATAACTTATAGTCGGCTCCATCAATAGCTCTGTGTTATCACGATTACCATCTATATAAGAAGATTTAAGTAGATGACAAAAATTTGAAAACATCGAATTTTGGGGTATAAGTCGGACGCATAAGTATGGTCGAAATC
>VSPM01000135.1 GCA_009775365.1 Muribaculaceae bacterium | reverse complement strand
CTATATCCATATTAATGCCAAGTCTTACATCAATAGCAAACCATTGACCTTTATTGGTGCTGATGTAGTCATATTCCGTATGAGTCCAGTTTTGTGTTTTTTCGATACTCACCTGCTGGTACGGTACATTTAGCATGATGCCGGGTTCAGCATAGAGGCACCATTGCGTTTGCTTGAATCTGACACTCGGCGATTTCAATACGACCGATGGACGTAGATAGAAATTCGACGGTCTGTTATCATCCTCGTCAATATTCCAATTACTTCCTGATGCCCAACCATCATCATAATAATTCGACCAATAACCTAATGCTCCTCCTACGCCGACAAACTTACAGAACATATAATGATACGACATTTCAAGTGAATATGAATCCGAAGATGTCAGTGTTCCGCTAAAGGCAGCCCTGTTATGAGTGAAATATTCATCATCGGCCTTTATTGGGAACGTGGTTATTATTACCAATAGCACGATCAAATAGAATCGTTGAAATCCTATATCTTTCATCGCTTGCCATTTTTTATCTGCGACATAGCCTTATTGTATTCAGCTTCCACTTTGCCAACTTTTATTGTTCCATTGTCAAAAAGTCGGAGAATGAAGTCGTTGAGCGATTCTTCCTTCCCCTTATCAAGAAGATGTACATATATTATTGGAGCAAGCACAAGGCTCCCATCGACATATTCGTTAAATTCATCATACACCCCCTTAATATCCCTCCGACCAATGTTATGGGATATGAAAACCTCGGATGCCACTACAAAAGCCTCATTGCGACCTTCGTTGTGGCTTCGGGCTACAATTTCTTTCTCTCGGTAGAAATCATCGGACATAAGTTCATCAAGTCTTTTCATAAGTTCCTCTGAAATCGAAAGCCTATGAAGATTTTCATGGGTATAGACCTTCAGGAAATCAAGACGGAATTTCTTTTCAAGTTCCGGATCCAGCAGTAGCGGAGTGCAGCAGAAAGATTCGTCGGACAGGTTAAAGGCATTATCAATGTTGAGGATATAGATGTTGGAATGGACTTGAGGCAGAACCTCCGATCCGGAAAACTCCGTCAAGGCATCGTGTATGCCGTCAAGCGTTTCATCGGACATTGGATAAGAATTTATATATCTCTCAAGTACAGGCTTGACTTCATTGTCCCAATAATCGGAGTATCCGGCATCATATAGCCTCGACAGGCAGTAGGCAAGTTCAGGTTGTAAGCCGATGATATTCTCAATCCAGCCTGCATTGGTGTGCGCAAGCGAATCATTGGAAACCATTTCCCTGAAGAATGTGACACAATTATCTGCATTATCCTTGTCTCCCCCAAATGATGAATACAAATTACATAGCTTGGAGGCTGTCACATTATCATTCACATGTTGCAATTTCCGGATAAAGGCAGAATCCGATGCAAGATGGGAGAACTGAGTCAGATTTTTTATCTTGTCAAAATACTGCAACGACGCAATCAGATCGAAGCATCGGGATGTCGTAAAAAGCCTGGTGGCAGGGCGCGTTTCCGCCGAGACGGAAGCGATAAATCCTACGACTCTTAAAATACAGACATATAATCTTTTCATCATCGAATCTTTTTACCCCAATAATATGTGTTCCAGTTATCACGGGCATATCCGTCTCTGCCACACTTGAATGAGTCCGGGCTGGCCCCATCTATCTTTTCTCCATCAAAATAAACGTTCCATGTATCCTTGGCGTAACCGTCACGGAGAACTTTGAAACTATCAGTTGACGCTCCGCTTATCTTAATGCCGTCGTAATAGACATTCCATGTGTCTTTTGCATATCCGTAGCCCAATACCTTGAAGGAATTAGCCGAGGCACCATCGATCTTGACGCCGCAGTAATACACAGTCCAGGTATCCTTGGCGTATCCGTCACGGAGAATTGAAAAACTCGATTTCGAGGCACCCTCTATTTTTCGACCGTCAAAATATACATCGTTATTCCCGACATAATATTGTGGTCGGTGATGCCGACATTCACGTCTGTTTCCATGAGCATCATAATCCCTCTGTGCAACGCAAGGCATGGCGATAAATGCCACCAGCAAGGATATTAAGAAGATATACCGTATTTGTCTCATGTTGTTTCTTTTCTTATTTAGACTGACGTGAATTGTAACAGATTAATCATTTCATTTAGCCTCGACAAGAAGATAATACTCTTCAAGAGAGGTATCGGACGGCAATTCGTGGAGAAGCAATATTCTGGTGGTCTTGTTTTCCCAGAAAAGTTCACCCTCGACGCCTTCCGGGACACAGTTGAATGACTGGATCTGATTCTTTGCAGATGCGCCTTCTCCTATATTCTCCCTCATAAGTTGGATTAGAACATCTCTTGATATAGACAAGAACTTATCATCCGGAAGAATTTTATGATTCCGAACATGAATCTCACCATATTTCGTGCCGTTGATCTCACGTATGGGCATCACCCTATACTCCCGGCTATTGTCAAGTCCACAATATATACCCTTGGCATGGGGGTTGGCTATACAAACATCTCCGGTTATCCAGTTGAAGCACAGAAAATCGCGTTCATAAATTTCAGTTTTCATAGAATCGGCGTATATCACCTTACCTTCTCGATACCCTTTAAGATAACTTCTCACGCTTCCGGGTTTGAAGAAGTGGGATGACCATTGGGCTGTGAAATGTTCCTCAGAACTGCTGTCATTGAATTTTCGCTCATAGATGCGGACTGTGTTCGGCATACCCTCGGCGCTCCATACAATCGAATCATACGGTTCAACAAATTCAGGGAATCCCATTGGGATAAACCGGTCAAAATAATCCAATATCTGAAATGATATATTGTCAAAAGGCGCCGGGACATGGATATTGTCATTCATAATAGGTGTGAAACCTGCATAGGCGAGTTTGAATCTGTATTTGTCAGGCATCACGTCGGGTTCATCAGGCTCTTCAGGAGAAAGTGGCCTTTGGGTAACTGTGACCGTACCTTTATTCCAGCTCTTTCCTTTATAGACTGTAAATTCAAGGGTGCCGGTCTGTGAAGTTTCTCCAAGATTATTTGTGAGCAGAATTTTAATTCGTTTGTCGCCGGAAGATACCATTCCTATATCGGGAACAGCCGTGACTCTAAAATAGTCATAGTCACCAATGATGTCGATGCTTATGTATTGTTGATTGCCAGGCACGATGATTTCGCAGTCGTGAATACCCATTGCCAGTTCTCCTTCACCCTCCAACTGCACGGCAAGAGAGAAGAGATCAGCTTCATGGTCGGGTTCATCGTCACTACAGCCTGCGAATATAAGGCACGCGACAAATGACATTATTGTGAGTAGTTTATTCATAAATAATTATTCAGAACTATTATTAAGTGAATTGTATATTTCAAGAATAAGGTTCCTATCCTCGCTGTTGATTGTGAAGCTGCCGCTTTCGATGCGGCAGTTTATAGTCGGTGACATTATCACGGAGTCCTTAAACACGAAGCCGATCCTTTTGCCTATTCTGCTTTCCGTTGCATCTGCCCATTTCTGCAACTTATCAGCTTTCAGCCTTCCCTCAATTACAGCCATGTCAGGATAAAAGACGGTATCGAGAGTTGCGATATCAAAGTCTTCCGTTGTAACGATAGCTTTACCCTCAATCCTGTTATCTGGTTCATCTGTCACTGGATACCAGCCATTTACCCGATGAACAGACGAGCAGGCCCCGAGAATAAGGCACGCAATGATAGATATGCGTATCCTTTTCATTTCATTTTGTAGTCGGGCTCGATATTGTGTTTCAGACCGTCGTATTTCGGGGTCTCGATTCTGTTGCCTTCATCGTCTGTGGAGTATATTTTTACATTTTGACCTTGAGCATTCATAATGCTCTCTTCATTATTGGCAAAATATTCGGCATTTTTCAGAGCTTCCTTGCGGTCAACCTTCGAAT
>VSPM01000134.1 GCA_009775365.1 Muribaculaceae bacterium | reverse complement strand
CAGTCTTCGGACTGTTTAACATTCATTCATAATCTCAAACCCTCTGACCCGTCAATATTTTTCAGGACGCCACACAGCACAAAGTTTATTTCTTCATACAATGACAAAAGCCGGTCTATGTTGGCCAGCACATGATTGAACGTCGACTCGCACCCTTTCTGAAATTTTACATTGTCATGAAACTCGCGGTTCCCGTCAAGGGTTATCTGGAATTGCAGGAATTGCAGTTCCTTGCAGAGTTGCGCCTTATCTTTTGTATGGAAGTAGCCGTTTGTCGTGGTTGAGTTCATGAACGGTATGCCGGCCTTCTCGCAGACACCCATTGCATACCGGCTCACCGGCTCTATGATTTCATGGAAATAAAGGAGCGGCTCGCCTCCGAACCAGTCAAGATGCAGCGACTCTATTTTCTCTACATTCACCATATGGCCTATATGGAGTTTAATCCGTTTTAATGTTTCGTCGCTCATTTTTGAATCCACATGGTTTTGTATACAATACCAGCAGTGATAGTTGCAGTCGAGTGTAGGCAGCACCACCATGAAATAGTTTTTCCGGTTTACTGCCTTTTTAAAGAGATCTTTGACCGCTTCCGTTTCATTGAAGTCGTCATCTATTAAGAATCCTCCCTCTTTAAGCTTGTCCATGAGAGATGCGGGCAGGTCGGTTTCTTCTCCGGGGCCTTCTTCAAGCCGCGCGCTCACTTTTTCTCCAAGTTCCATAGAGAGACGGAAGAAATTTTTTGTGAAAGTGTTATACCAATAGGAATAGGGGCTTTTATAGATAATCAGGTTATAGCTGCTGAGTTTCATGGTTAATAGGGATAATGGTAATATTCAGAATATATGAAAGGATTATATTCGCATTTCAATGTAGGGCATGCACCTTGATATGTTTGATTGTAGAACAATGTCACCTGCGGGATTTGGATGCATATCTAAGATGCATCCCTACAGATAAGATGCTTATTTATGCAAATTGACTATCGGATTGTCAATTTTATTCACAGTTTGGGATCCACGGGGCGTGAGCAAACTGTAGCGCCCTGGATTGTGCATGCAAGATTGACTATAGAGCCGCATCCTGTTTCAGAATTGGTGCATCCATCTTGGTCCACACCTGCTCCGCACCCAAGCTTAGTATTTGAACATTTATTTTGCCCCATTGGGTTGTCGGGGTTGCCGGTGGCTCCGCCACGGACTTGCAGGGCCTCAAGCTCGCTGAGCTCCTCTGCGCTGAAATCAAATTTTTTCATTCGCTATATTTTTATGGGTTAATAATATGCCATGATGCGTAAGGCATCATGACGATAGCTGATTCGTTTATTCAATCAATCACCCAGCCATCCCTCATAGGAGTGGCCGTTTTCAGTATTGATTTCGATTGTGGCGTTCCAGATTTCTCCTATATATACCTGCGCCGTAGGAGCGGAGTCGAAGGAGTAGCCGGAAGACATGCCGGTCTGCTCCTCGGTCACAGTCAGCACACAGTCGCCCTCCGGAATCGCGAAATCGAGGGTCAGCATGCCGTCCTCGTACCAGCACTCTATATGCTGCATGGATGGAGCCTTCGGCTTGTTGTTATTATTTCTCTTCTTATAAGAAATTACTACAGGGACAGGGGTCTGCAATGAGCCGGTCTGAGGGAGTGGGGCGTCCCCGGCATTTATAACTCCAGGCAGGAATAAGAATGCTGTCACTGCCATTGCGATTGTCTTTAAAGTTTGATTCATCTTGATATTAGGTTTAAAAATTTATTGGCGCAAAAATACGCAAGTCAAGATGAAACAGCAAAGAATGGTCGTATTAATTATTCTACAACTGTATTGATATATTATTAATAATCAAACAATTATCTAAATGTAGAATATTTATTTTTCTACATCTTGTAAAACAGCGGGTTGCACGCCATTTGTAGAAATAGTGATAAATGGCTGCGTTACATCGGTTTAGCTTAAATAAGCAATAAAAAGGTCTTTGTCGGGTGCTTCTGACACCGCGATACGGGCTCTGAGGCGTGATCTTTTCTGATAAAAATTCTTGTATCCCATATCCAGCACTACGCATACAGAGCGTGCCGGCAGACCTGCGAAAACAAGGGTGATGAACCTGACATCCTCCTCACTCAGGAACCCGCACTGCTCCCTGAGTCGGCTCGCTGCGTTTTCAAGGTATATGTTGACCATGTCCTCGATATACCTCATGTTCTGTCTGCTCCTGAATCTCTTTATTTCCTTATAGATACTCGAGGCTATCTCCTTTCTTTGCTTCTCAGAATCAATTTTTTCAAAATACTCGTCGCATAATGAGTTGAAAGTCGCCCACTGGCTTTTGACCAGCTCTCTCATTTTCCTTTGCATCGTCCCCCGCTCAGTGTCCCACTCGACTTTAGCGGATGAATGTTTTTTTTCATTTTCAGATATCGAGGCCCTCAGCTCCTCTCTTTCCCTGTTGCCGGATTCTATCGTTTCGCGCAACTCCTCGATATTGCACATGAGCCGTGTCTCACAAGCCCTTTTATCTTTCGCTATAAGGCGGTATATCACCATGCCTCCAGAGATTATTATGGCGGAGAGAATTGCGATAACAAGTGTCACCAATGTCAAGGCCTTTGACCATCTTCTGTCCGCAATAGATTTTTCATTGTAATAGTTGCGCTGTGGAGACAGGGTTGACTCTTGTGTCAACTTTACAAGCAAATCATTTTGGATGAAACTGAATGAGTCCGTATAGCTCAGGGCATCCTCATAACGTCCTGATTCACGGAAGTAAAGCGATTTGGCATAATAGTATGAGGCTTGCCCCGATAGCTGCATTGAGGATGCGTTCTCTATCAAGAGGGGATGGGGCGAGATGGTGCTGTCCCTCGCCATCTCTCTCGCCAGAAGAAGATAAGACTCGTCATCGGGTCTCCATTCGTAAAAACGGCCGAGCCCCTTAAGCTCTGACAGGCTTTCAATCGCCTTTGAAGGCTTGTTCAAGGCGATGTAAAATATGATTTTCGCCGACAGGCAGTCAGCGATAAGCCCGCTGTCCTGCGGCTGGCGTTTAGCGATGCCGAGAAGGCTGTCGATTGTGGCTATAGCACTTTCCCTCTTCCCTGCGTTTCCTCTCGCGATTGCAAGATTGCACAAGGCAAACCGGTGATGCCTTTCTTTCCCGGCAAGCGAGTAGAAAACAGCGGACTCGGTGCCGAATCTCTCGGTCTCGCAGACATTATAGGAATCAGAGAATATGTCTCCCAGCATGTCTGCCGTCTTCGCCTTCCAGAAATAATCCCCAAGCGTGCAGGCTATGTCGTAAGCCTTTGTGGCCGGATAGATGGCGGATATCAAATCCTCTCGGACGAATTCGTGATAGGCCATGCAATACAGGCTTTTCATGTAATTTCCTGATACGGGGGCGTCAGAGAAGTAATCCACTGCAATTCTTATCAGCGAGTCGGATGTTATGGGGATGTCGTTTTTCACCATTGCCTGGGTCATGAGCAGGTAGTACAGGGCCTTGTCGCCGGCAGATGAAAGGGCGCCGGTGTCGATGCTCTCCAGCATTTTGTATGCAGAATCGGGATGCTCCTCCATGACCGCCTCGGCGTGGCTGAGCAGCCGGCGTTCACGCGAGGGCTGGCATCCTGAGTTAACGACAAACATGAGGATGGCTATGAGAAATATATGTTCTGCAGATTTCATGAAGTGGCCTTAAACGGTAGGGGAGGATTATCTCGCGTGCAAAGTTAGATAAAAATCCTAAGATTTCTACACCAGCAAAATAAAGAAATGATTTTTCTTTAGAGGAAAGGTAATAAAAATTTATAATTCAGTTGCAGATAAATATATTTGGAGAATAGGCCGATTCTATTTCAATATAGGGTTTATATGCCGTCTGTGACATGTGGAGGCGTCCGGACACCACGAAGGCATTATACGAATGAATAGATTATTATATAGCTATTTACACGGCTCTTTCATTTAAGCACAAAATAACGACAAAAGCCCCCTTACCCGATTCAGTACGAATCGGGTAAATTTG
>VSPM01000133.1 GCA_009775365.1 Muribaculaceae bacterium | reverse complement strand
CTCAGATGCGCTTCCTGGAATCCTAAATATTTGATAACGCTTCTTAAAAATTATGGATTCTGATGCGGTTGCCCTGCTTAGAAACATAGAAAACACCAAATTTTAGTAAGCATCTTACCAGTCTGCTACAAACTTTGAGTGCTTATCCTTATCAGAACATGTGTATTAATCATTTCGTTATAATCTCCCTGAATGTAGAAAATATAAGTTTTATATCATTCCAAAGATTGGCTTTGTCCACATATTCCAAATCAATTGCCAATTTGTCGGGCATTACTTTCTCTATATAACATTTGTCCGGATTATCAGCTTGCGCAAGAATCTCATTTTCATTGCGGTATCTGATTGAGGCCAATGAAGTGATTCCAGGTCTGACACTTAAAACTTTCAACTGTTGTGGGGTGTACATATCTACATATTTCCTTACCTCCGGTCTTGGGCCAACCAAGCTCATGTCGCCTATAAAAACATTGATAAGTTGTGGTAGTTCATCCAGTTTGTATTTACGAATATAGTATCCTGAACGAGTGACACGCGGGTCATGACCACCAACAGTAATGAGACCTTTCTTGTCTGAATCCGGACGCATTGACCGGAATTTAAACAATTTAAAATCCGTGTTATCTTTTCCTACACGTATCTGTCGATAGAAAACAGGGCCTTTTGAATCTGCCTTAATCCATATTGCCAATATAGCAAAAAGTGGACTCAGAGCAATCAGCCCGAGTCCACTTGAAATAATGTCAAATATCCGTTTCAATTCTTAGAAATTATGTCAATGAAATTAGAAAGAATATATTCAACCTCTTCATCGGAGAGCCGTGTATGAAGCGGTAGTGTTATCTCATTTTCATATTGATGGAAAGCGTTAGGGAAATCTTTTATGTCATATCCCATGCTTTTGTATGCAGTCATCATTGGCAGAGGTTTGTAGTGCACATTAGTGGCAATACCTCTTTCTGCCATTTTCGTTATGATGTCGTTGCGTTGTTCCACTCCGGCGCCGTTTATCCTAACCAAATAAAGATGGCCGCTTGAGCAATGGTCGTTGCTATAATTATTTAGAACCTCTACGTTGTAAGGTTCAAGTGCCACGTTATAGTGCTCAATGATTTGGCGGCGGCGACGTAGCATTTCCGGATAACGTTTCATCTGAGCCAGACCGATACCTGCCATGATGTCGGTCATATTGCATTTATAATATGGCGCAACAATGTCATATTCCCATCCTCCAAGTTTAGTCTTGGCAAGCGCATCCTTATTCTGTCCGTGAAGACTCAGCAGCTGAAACTTCTTGTATATAGCCTCATTGTCAAGACCCTCGCGCGAACGCCAAGTCAACGCGCCCCCCTCGGCAGTAGTCAGATTCTTGACAGCATGAAATGAGAAAGATGTGAAATCGGCTATTTCTCCGCACATCTTGCCGTGCCACATTGCTCCGAAAGCATGAGCGGCGTCAGCCACAACAATACATCTTCCATATAGTTTCTGAATGTCGTTTGAAGGATGGAAAAGACCTTTCTTGTTCTCGACGGCCGCAAACACCTTGTCATAGTCAGCCACAATGCCGGCAAGGTCAACCGGCATCACAACCTTTGTGCGCTCGGTTATGGCATCCGCAAGTTTCTCATAATCCATCTCAAACGACCCGGGGGCGCAGTCCACCATCACAGGTTTTGCGCCGACATGGCAGACAGAACTTGCAGTTGCTGTATAAGTATAGGCAGGTACGATAACTTCATCACCCTCTCCAACACCCAACACGCGCAAAATCATCTCCATGCATGCAGTCGCAGAATTGAGACATACAGCTTTGTCAGTCTGGCAATATTGAGCGATAAGTTTTTCAAACTCCTTGGTTTTAGGGCCGGTTGTAATCCATCCGGAACGCAAAGCTTCGGCCACCTCTTGAATTTCTGCCTCCGTCACATCCGGCGGCGAAAACGGAATATTAAAAAGTTTCATAATTATTTCAATCTTGATATTTTCAAAAAACACCAGAACCCTATATGAAATAGGGAGCGTGGTACACTTAGATGTTCTACGTTCCTATAAAGATTCCAATGATATTTAATTAGATTAAATTTATTGACGGATATTGAGCCTGGACGGATACGATATTTCATAAGCACATCAGGCATCCCCCAGATATATTTCTCTCGTTTAAGCATTTTGAGCCATAGTGCATCATCATTTCGTTTGCGGATATTGGGAACCTCAAACTTTCCCATTTTCGCTACGTTATACATTACTGTAGAATTGCCTACAGGGCAATCCAATAAAAGTCTGTTATAACTGGTTTTCTTAATAGTTTTTATAATGCGATCGAGAGGCTTTCCCTTATCGTCAATTTGTTCGTAGGCAGTGCAAGTAAAGGCATAATTATTATTATTCATAAATTCAATTTGCCTTTCAAGTTTGTTTGGAGTCCAAAGGTCATCACTGTCAAGGAATGCCATATACTCGCCATCAGCCAGCCTCATAGCCTCAGTCCTGGCCACAGCTGCCCCACTGTTTTTTTTAAGTCGATGATATTTTATCCTTTTGTCTGGAAAACTGGCAACAACTTCTTGTGTATTATCTGTGGAACAATCATCTACAATAACCATTTCCCAGTTATCATAAGATTGTGCCAATACGCTTTTAATTGTGTCTGCAATATAATTTCCACAATTATATGTGGGAGTAATGATGCTGACTAAACCCTTTTTCATGATAATTAGTCTCTTGCAAATATATCGCGTGTATACACTTTTTCTACTACGTCTATTAAATCTTCGGATGTGCGGTTTGCGAGTATTGCCTGCGACATTCGCTTGAATTTGTCAAGATTGTTCACAACCTTACTCCCGAAGAATGTTGTGCCGTCTTCAAGTGTCGGCTCGTAGATTATAACAGTAGCACCTTTTGCCTTTATGCGTTTCATTACGCCCTGAATGCTCGACTGACGGAAGTTGTCGGAGTTTGACTTCATTGTGAGCCTATACACACCAATCACGCATTCCTTTTCCGGAGCCTTGCCATATGTGTTTGAGGCGGTATAGTCATACCACCCGGCCATCTTCAGCACCTGGTCGGCGATGAAGTCCTTGCGGGTGCGGTTGCTTTCCACGATAGCTGACATCATGTTCTGTGGCACGTCAGCATAATTCGCCAGAAGCTGCTTCGTATCTTTTGGTAGACAATAACCGCCATAACCGAATGACGGATTATTATAGTGAGTCCCGATGCGTGGGTCAAGCCCGACACCCTCTATGATTGCCTTTGAGTCGAGCCCCTTCACCTCTGCATAAGTGTCCAATTCATTGAAATAGCTTACACGCAAAGCAAGATATGTATTGGCAAATAACTTAACTGCCTCTGCCTCCTTCATGCCCATGTATAATGTGGGGATATTTTCCTTGATGGCGCCCTGCTGAAGCAGTGCGGCAAAGGTGTGTGCAGCCTCATTAAGTTTGGGGAGATTGGCAACAGCCCGTATTGCGTCATTTTCCTCCGCGAAGCGGGTGTCATCCATAATCTTTGGTATTCCGGCAATGATGCGTGATGGGTATAGGTTGTCATAAAGAGCCTTGCTCTCACGTAGGAACTCCGGGAAGAACAGGAGGTTAAACTGTTTCACACCTTTCTGTGCATACTTCACATAAAGGTTGCGGCAATACCCTACCGGAATCGTAGACTTTATGACCATTACAGCGTCAGGATTGACACTCAGCACAAGATCTATCACATCTTCTATGCAATGTGTGTCAAAATAATTTTTAACCGGGTCATAATTGGTAGGCGCGGCTATGACTACAAAATCTGCATCTGCATAAGCCTTCGCTCCGTCAAGGGTGGCAATGAGGTCAAGCTCTTTTTCAGCGAGATATTTCTCGATGTACTCATCCTGAATCGGAGACTTACGTTGATTTATAAGATCAATCTTTTCGGGAATCACATCAACGGCAGTGACATGATTATGCTGTGCCAAAAGAGTGGCTATCGAAAGCCCAACGTAACCAGTGCCGGCAACTGCTATATTATATTGTTTCACTAGTGTCTCTTAAAAAGTGTTAATCAAATTCGAGGTCAAGAGTTGGATGGCAATTTGCTATTTGTGCTGGC
>VSPM01000132.1 GCA_009775365.1 Muribaculaceae bacterium | reverse complement strand
GATTTTACACCGTCAGACCGTGAAATATGTTTGTCCATATTAAAATACACATTTTGTAAGACGCTGATAATCATAGTATGTATGACTTTTCAACGAAGAAGAATATTGAGCAATAAAATTTATATAAACACCTGATAACCAATGGTCAAGAAAGAGATAATTTTCTTGGCCATTGCTGTTTTATCTCGTTTTATCCCATAGTTTTATTTGCCAAATCGCGTTTTCTTGGCCAGCTTTTGTAATATTCTTGGCTAATTTCCGACAATCCTCAGAGGTTTGTGAGTATTGAAATAAACTTGTTTTGACTTGCAAGTGTTATACAAATGCATTACCTTTGTGCTACTAATATAATCTATGGATATGAATACAGCATCAATAACCAGAAAACAGACCTCGTTTCGTCTTAATGAGGATCTGTTGAAGCGTCTTCAGGAGGAGGCCAAGCGCCATAACCGCAGCCTAAACAATCTTGTGGAGAGTGTGCTGATGGCATTCGTGGCGGAGCGCCCCAACAAGACTACGCTTGCGGCTATGAAAGAAGCGGAGAGTTCGGATAATCTTGAGACTCTTGACCTTGGTAACTTCCGTAGTTTCGTTGACTCTCTATGAATACTCTTAAGCTTACCTCTCAATTCAAGAAAGACCTTAAGCGATACAAACACAAAACCGAGGTCATTGACAAATTGGAGGGGATTCTCAAACTTCTTGTCAATGGCTTACCCATTCCGGAGGAGAATCGACCGCATGTATTGACGAGTAATTACAGGGGATATATGGAGTGTCATGTCGATAGCGATACGTTGTTGATATGGTGGGATAAGGAGGAGAACATCATCAAACTCGTCCGCTTCGGTTCGCACTCCGAATTATTCTGACGATGGGAGAAACGATGAAGAATATCATTAGTGTCGCAAAATTTATGATTAAGAAGAATCCAGATTGCCCAATTATATTTTTGGATTTTGACGGGGCACTTTCTACTGATAATTATCTTGATCCTTTAAGTTATGCCCTATAACATTATTTTGCTCAAATTTTTAGACAATCTCTACCGAATCTCATACAATCTACGAATATCACCTACGCGCGGAATACGAGTTTCAGCATGAACTCATGAGGATGGGCGGGCCGATTGAAGTTCTTCATCCCGAATGGCTGCGGCATCAGATCAAGACCTTTGCAGAGCAGATATCCGACTCCCATCAATAGGGAATCACTAATGCAATTAATCGTGGAGGACAAATACAGGACAAATACACATCGGGGGCTGTTTGTATGAATCGGCGATATTTTGTAATTTAGCAATTATGAACAACCCGTTTGATTACACCCCCGATGCCGCATGTGAGCAGGCTTTCAGGGAATTGATTGTCAAGATTGAATCACTGAAGAAAAGTGACTGCCTTGACGACATTAATTTCTGTCGCGAACTTGAGGACGGAAAAATGCTCGGCGTGCTTATCGCATCTGACTCTTGCGGCGTGCCACATACTCTCTATGCCTTCTCCGGCCAATTAGGCAACGGGGGATTTTATCATCCCGGATTTGTAGGCCCTGTCTTCGATTACCTGCAGCCCGACGGTTATTTCAAGACAAAAGAAGCGGAAATCTCTCGACTTAATTCCGAAATATCCCGATTCAAAAATGGCCCGTTCTCAAAGATAAAAAGCGATTATGAGCGCACTAAACTCTCTTTTGAAGCCGAAGTGGCGGAATATAAAGAAAAATGTCGCCTATCAAAATTTGAAAGGGATACAAAAAGAGAATCAGGCATCACTGATGAGGATGAAATAGCTGCCATGATACGCCAGAGCCAATTTGAGAAAGCGGAACTTCACCGTCTTAAAAAAAGAATGGCAGCTAACCTTGAGCCGTTTGCTGCCAATCTGAAGAATGCACAATCTCATCTTGACTCCCTGAAAGAGAAACGTCGAGCCGATTCTGAAAACCTGCAGAAATGGCTGTTTTCCAATTTCAGACTGCTCAACGCTCGCGGAGAAAGCAAGAGCCTAAGCGAAATCTTCGCCGACACCCCTATGAGGATTCCTCCTTCAGGGGCGGGCGAATGTTGTGCGCCGAAACTGCTGCATACCGCATATCTAAACGGCTGGCACCCCGAAGCAATCGCCGAGTATTGGCACGGAAAGCCTAAAGGCGGGGAAGTGAGAATACATGGCGAGCATTATCCTGCATGTCGCGGGAAGTGCCTCCCTGTGCTCAACTGGATGCTTCAAGGGCTTTCCATCGAACCTCCTCTCAACAATGACTCTCAACCAACTGCCTCACATAACCCGGAAATCGTATATGAGAACAAATGGTTTTGCGTAGTCAACAAGCCATCGGGCATGCTCTCTGTGCCGGGCAAAGGCGCGGCAATATCCGTGCAGCAATGGCTCTCCGACAAATATGGCCCTGACCGACTCGTAAAAATGGCTCATCGCCTCGACCAAGACACATCCGGATTGCTCATCGCCACTTTCGGGCAACTACCATTCAAAGTCATACAGTCTCTTTTTGCAACACGGAAGGTGAATAAGAGATATGTCGCAGAACTGGAAGGCGACCACGAATCACGCGGCATCCCTCGTAAAGGACGAATCGACCTGCCACTCTCTCCTGATTGGCTTGACCGCCCTCGCCAGAGAATAGACCTCAACGGCGGCAAAGAAGCAGTGACCGACTATGAATTCATCGACACTTCGGAAGGCCGGAGCCGCATAACGTTCATCCCTATTACCGGCCGCACCCACCAATTGCGCGTGCATGCGGCCTCTGAAATGGGACTCGGGATGCCTATTGCCGGCGACCGCCTTTATGGGAAAAATGCCGGCAACAGTTCCAGACGCCTTCTTCTCCATGCCCTGATGATAGAATTCACATTCCCCTTGGATGGCAACCACTATCGGTTCCACTCCCCCGCCCCGTTTTGAAATCTACGGCAATCTCAGTCTTGCCGGAATCTTAGATTCTTTCCCAAAGAAATCTCAACGCTATAGACAGGAGCGTCTTGCTTTATCTAAAAAGTAAATCGCCAGTATCACCACAAACGTGAGCAGCTCTGATGCCGGTATTGCAAGCCATAATCCCGACGAGCCAAAAATCTTCGGCAGCACGACAAAGCCAGGAACCATGAACACCACCCCCCGAAGAAGCATATATATAATGGAGCGCAAAGATTGCTCACGGCTCTGATAATATCCTATGAACGTAATGTTAATGGCAAAAAACAGTGTGCACAGCCCAAGCAAAGGAAGACCTTTTACGGCCAGTTCATATGCAGTTTCAGAAGGACTTAGAAAAATCATTGTCAGCGCAGGCGACCCCACCCACATGCCTGCGGAGATCAGCACTCCACACGCAAACGCCGTGACCAGGGCTATTTTCAATGCCTCCCTCACACGGTCAAAGCTCCCCGCCCCGTAATTGTAGCTTATGATGGGCTGAGAAGCCTGTGCAACGGCATTGCTTATCGAGAATATTAGGGGGAAAAGATAACATCCCACACTGAATGCCGCCACTCCCGGCTCCCCGAGATAGGATAAAAACATATAGTTGCCGGCCACCATCATTATGCCCATCGAGAGCTCGGCTATAAATGTGGCCATGCCAACTTTTATCATGTAGCCGGTGTTTCGCAACGACAATACAAGCGACTTTCTGCTTGCTTTCAGCTTATAGAATTTCAGTTTGTCGGATAATAACAGGAAATAGCCTATAACCATCAGCCCGGCGACGATACACGATATGGATGTTGCGACCGACGCCCCTTTGATTCCCATTCCCAGAGGGAACACCAGAAGCCAGTCAAGAAATATATTCAGCACGGCGGCCACAATCTGCACGCTCATGGCATATTTCGGGGAGCCGTCAAGGCGTATCAGCATCATGCCGGCGCATTGGAGATAAAAGAACACCAGGCCGGGCAGAAGCCACAGCAGATAGTCAGTGGCCAAAGCTTCAAGCGCAGGGCTGCACCCGAGTGCATACAGCACCTTATGCGTGAAGAAAAACGACACAAGAATCACCACTCCGAATATAATAACGCGAGTTCGGGATAAGAACTTTATGTTTTTCAACCAAGCAAAAGACATAGAGTATTGGGCGGCCTTTCAA
>VSPM01000131.1 GCA_009775365.1 Muribaculaceae bacterium | reverse complement strand
CTCAAAAGTTGGATTTTAGGCTTCAGCACAGCATTTGTCATATTCTTATTGGCTATTGTGAAGTTATTAACCCCCTCTTCAGTCTGAGTTGAACGAGAAAGTCCGGCAGGATCTCCAGTTAGCAGCACACCACCAATATGCCCATCTGCTACAAGCTGAGAAGCAATCCAACGTGTAAATGCCGGAGTGTTGTTCCTTTTATCTTTTGGATATCCGACATACTCAGGAAAGACATATACCACTTTATTGTCAAAATCAATCTGGATGGGGAGGCAGCTCATATATGGATTGACATTAAAGTCAAAACTGAGAATGAGTGGCTTCATTGGGTCGTATGCCTGCTCCCGGAGATTATGCACAAGGTGTTTATCGCCATCAAAATTCCAATATGCCGCCATTTTATTGCTGGTAGTGAACAACCAGTTACCATAAAGCAGACGGTCTCGGTCAGCTTTATTACGGAGTTTACTCAGCTTATTGTAATAAATGGCTCGGAATGATTCATTTGGATTATCAAATAGACTGAACGGAATATAACGATAGCCGGATTGCAGTTCTACTGGTTCTCCATCATCAGTCATTACAAACGTAGAGCGCACCCAAGTCAAACAAGGGTTGGTTGACATAAATAATTTGCCAACAATGAAAGTTTCTGCTATCTTATAACGAATACGAGAAGCCAACACCTCCACAGCCTTTTCAGAGACCTCAGAGACCTCATCTATAAAGCCTCCAGTGATTTCCAAAGAACCAAGCGAGTTAAAGTCCGGGTCTTGGGGGCTGGGGGTCAAATCCATTGCTATGATTTCAGAACCATTCCAGAACGTGATAACATAGGTTACATTGTTGACATGATAATGAATATCCTTCTTTAGTCCCCACGAATTGAGAACATCATTCAATGTTTTCCAAGTGGTTTCCAAAAGAGTCTTTCGGACCTTACGGGCCACAACCATACGAATACCGGGGAACTGAACACAACTGCACACGAGCCAGCAGCAGCCAATATATGATTTACCACCACCGGCAGAACCCCCACCTAAAACTTGTTCTGGAATATCTGTATTGCCGCATTGCACACAAGTAGCACGATAAACTTGATGACCTTTGCTATCAAATCCATTTGGCCGCATAGCAAGTTTGCCCCCACACTTATCACAATGATTAGGTTGCAGGGCGTTCCAAAGCTCATATTGTCTCGCGGACGGTTTGAATGTTATTTTGAGACCTCTCGGTTTTTCCAATCTTGCCATTAATAAACATCTTTTTCCAAATAATAGTCCAATAAAAAAGAAAGTCATGTTGTAATAAACTTTACGACACGGCTTTCTTAGGACTTTTATAGTTTTAATCAATGGGGGGACTCACTTCGATTGGAGTTGATTGATTGGAGTTATCTAACGGAATATATTTGATTGGAATTGATTGCTGAGGTTCGCGTCTGCCGCATTTTTTAGGATCACATTTTTCATTACCGAACTCCCTACGGCAAAACCATAGCTTGAAAAAATCACGTTCTCGCTCTAAATCAGCTATTTTCTTAGTATAAACTATCTCTTGTTGAGTCTTAGCCAATAAATCGCGCTGTACAGAACGTAGATAGGTGGTCTGACTGGTGAAACGCTCCTCCCAATCTTTGATGTCCTGTTGATGACGATCTTCTTTCTCGGCATTCATCCTGAGCAATTCATTGATACGCTCATCTTTGAACTTAACATGCTCACGCTCGGCTTCAAGTTGTTCCTTCCAGATATTCCATTCATCGGCTTTACTCTCAACCTTTGCCTTACTAACATTTGCCTCAGCTAATGCCGCTTCAGCTTCTTTGAGACGCTTGTTTTGCTTACGATATAACCATGCACCAACGCCTCCCAACGGAGTGATTATACCAAGTATTGTACCAAGCATCGTTGTGATTTCTGTTATATCCATAGCCATAACTTCATTATTTAACGATACTCAGTTATTTATTATCTTGACATTTGATATTATGCAATTTATCAACTGTATTTTTACCAATCTGCTTCAAATCTTTTGGAGTGATTGGTTTTGAATTTTTAGTTTTCATCATTCGATTATATCTATGGTTCGTAAATTGATGATTTCAGCTTTAGGATTATGATTGATTACCTTAATACCCTTCTGCTCCTTCCATTTAATCAATCCGAACAACCATGAATGTTTCTTCTGAATATTAAATATCGTTAGGCTGTCGCGGACTTCATAATCAATGATTGTATTTCTGTTCGGCAAAACTTCAACGTCTATATCTACAAACGCATCTTCCAATTTAGCTTTAATGCCACCGAATGAATCAACCACTGCGATCACAGTATCGACACTATGGACTACACTTGTGACTTCAGTCACATTATTTACATCCTTAGATTTTGTTTTAGAAGCAGCCAAAAGTTTATCATATCTTGCCTGAAGGTTGCTTTGGGTAAAATGCAGGTTCTTAACCTTAGCTTGATATACAGAAATCGAATCGTTGAGTCTGATTTTGGTGTATTTGATTTCCTGATCCAGATCGCTTATCGTAGCTTCCAGAGTGTTGGCCTTTTGCTGATATTTAGTGACCTGGCTGTGTGCTTGCCACAAAAAGAAGCAGAGAACTCCGATAACCGCGTATAGGCCAAATTTGTTTAATATTATTTTCCACATATCTATAAACTTAAAGTGTTGAATATTCGGTCTTTACCTCAAAGCAGGGACACGCCTTGTTTGCAAACTCTTTGTGACCATGAATAGTGGCATTCGGATACAACTTTTTCAAGTCCTTCAAGAGTTTGAGCAAAGCCTTCTTCTGGGCATTTGTACGAGTATCTTTCGGCCTGGTGCTCCCAGCCTCCCGACCGCCAATATAGCATATACCAATGCTAATGGTATTGTGATTGGTACAGTGAGCGCCGGCAATATTGATGTCTCGGCCCAAATGAACAGAGCCATCCCGATATATCACATAGTGATAACCTATATCTGAGAAGTTTCGAGCTTTATGCCATGCACGAATGTCTGCTACCGTAAAGTCTTTTCCTTCCGGGGTATCAGAACAGTGAATTATTATCTCTTTGATGTTGCGTTTGCTTTTAACGATTGAAGCAACTCTTTTAGCCTCATCAGCTTCAATAATCGCCCAAGTTTTTGCACCAACAATTCCATCAGCCACCAAGCCATGATTTTTCTGAAACTCTTTTACAGCCTCTTCAGTCAAAGGTCCGAAAATTCCATCAGCCATTAAATGAAGATATGTCTGCAAGTGCTTGACATCATTACCTCGACTACCTTTTCTTATCGTATTCATATTATAATTTAGTTGATTTTAATATACTTAAAGTTCTCATTTTATTTATGATGTCAGGTCCCTCAACAGAACTAATGGGGATGTAAAAATTCCTGATACGTCTCATTACCTTTACATCGACATATACTCCAGTCAAATTACCACCAGTAAATAAAATACGAGTTATAGTACCCGTTCTATTAGTCAAAAGGCTATTGCCATTTTGCTCCAGTTTTTTTGAATATCGGATTGTAATCTGGTCCCCGACTTTTAATTCATTCATTTCTTGATAAGGGCTATGACTCTAATGATAAATGATTACTCAATAACTTTGTCAATCCCATTTTCCTTATTGGCCTCCGGCACAATCAGGTTAAACGTAATGCCATCGCCATCAGCGCCTTCCAGCATAACCTTATGAGCAATATCTTCCTTGATACCATACATATCGGTCAGTTTGCTGATTGCATTGACAGCAACAGAACGTAGAGCCGCTGGCGACTGAGTATTGCCCCAGCGATCAACCACCATAAGAGTAGAGCACTCATCGGCAATTTTCAATAGAGTCTCTGTAAGTCGGGGTCGTAATGTTGTCGCATCAACCAATGTCTCGCTTTTTAGCTGGTCGATACGATCCCTGATGTCATCTCGCAGCATAAGCTGCCTAACGGCAATGGCGACATCAACCTCATTCTTAGTATGATCTTCTATTCCTGTTTTTGAAGGGTCGAAAAGCATACCTGTATTCCCATTGAATACAAGGTCAAAGGTTTTGCGCGCATTGCCGTTATATGGAGAAGGCCCGCAGGCAAATACCAGGCAGAACTTCTCTTCTTGGTCTGTGAGCTTTATATTTTCCATTATCTATATTGATTAATTGATTCTTTATACAATAGTTCGTTAAAAAATTATTCATAGGCTAAGCGGCATCAACCGTCAAGCCAAAGAGTTCTTTGACAAGTTTA
>VSPM01000130.1 GCA_009775365.1 Muribaculaceae bacterium | reverse complement strand
CCGTGGCGTCCGAGCGACCTCGAACAACGCGAGGGTCGCGCTATCCGTGCCGGCAACGAGATTGCCAAACTGTATGCTGATAATAAGGTGGATGTGATTATCTATGCGGTTGAGAAGTCTTTGGACTCCTACAAGTTCAATCTTCTCCATTGCAAGGCGACATTCATCAACCAGCTCAAAAGCGGTGCATTGGGAGCGCGAACAATCGACGAGGGTTCTATGGACGAGAAGAACGGCATGAACTTCTCAGAGTACATGGCTATCCTCTCCGGCAACACCGACCTGCTCGACAAGGCAAAACTTGAAAAACGGATAGCGGCGTTGGAGAGTGAACGAAAGTCGTTCAACAAGGGACGTGGCGATTCCGAGTTCAGGCTCCAGACCATCACCCATGATATTGCCAACAACGAGGCGGCAATAGAGCGGATGAAGGCAGACTGGGAACGTTACGACAAAGTGGTGCAACGTGACAAGGATGGCAACCCCATCAACAATCTCACCATTGACACCTGTAACCTATCCGATGAGAAGAATATGGGTATCCACCTGCAAGGTCTGGCTCAACGAACTGACACTCACGGACAATATCAGCGTGTGGGCGAGGTCTATGACTTCCCAATCAGCATTATCTCTGAAAGAGTATTGGCTGACGGTGTTGAGAAAGTGCAGAACCGCTTTGTTGTCGAGGGCAACTACAAATACAAGTATAACAACGGTCAGTTGGCAATGGCTGACACCCACGCCGCCTGTATGAACTTTGTCAATGCTTTGGAGAAAATCCCCGGCATAATCGCCCAGTACGAGGAACGCACCGCCAAACTCAAAGCCGATGTTCCCATACTTGAAGGCATTATGGCTAAGACATGGGGCAAGGAGGACGAGTTGAAGCAACTCAAATCCGAACTTGCAGCTCTTGACCGCAAAATCGCCGCTGAATTAGCACCTAAGCATGAGAACAAGGAGGACGGCGAGGAGGTAAAGCGAGAGGATTCTCCTCACACTGTCCAGACAATTGATACACCGACACCGGACACAGACAATAAAAAGTCAATGGTCGCGGAGCCAACCACCACATACAAAGAACGGGAACCGTTAAGTTCCCGCATCATTATCGGTGGTTGTGGCGTAACTCCCCCCGGAGGTTTCCGAGCTGCCGGTCCCAAATTGTAGATAAATTGAATGGCGACACTCTTGATATGTAGAGCGTCGCCATTCAAATTCTTATCTATAATCCTTTGGAATACCCTCTGCCTTAATCCAAGCATAGAGAGTCGAGCGGTTTATGCCGAGCAACATTGCGGCCTGAGCCTTGTTGCCTTTAGTCTGCCTCAATGCCCGCTGCACACGATAATGACGGGTATGGGATTCTCTGTTCTTGGGAATCTCATTCAGGACTATATCATCTTTCCCTAATGTTTCACCACGAAACTCATAACAAGCGCGTGATATTGTGCTGAATAATTCCCGCACATTGCCGGTCCATATATGGTTGGTCAATTTGTTGATAGCACCTTTTGTAAGACGAGGGGATTTGATACCCGACTCAGCGCATATCTGCTTAATAAAGCACTCCGCCAAAGGAATAATATCGTCCTGACAATCTGAAAGAGGTGGAACAATCACAACATTGCTGTGTATGCAATGAAACAAGGCTTCGGAAAAATCACCGTCCCGTACTTTTTCAGCGAGATTTACTTTTGTTGATAGGATTATGCGTCCGGTAAACTTGATTTCCTTTGTAAGATTCTGAGGAGTGAACACTCCGCGTTGAATTACAGTGGCAAGCACTTCCTGAACGTGCAACGGCAGCATACAAACTTCATGGATGTAAAGAGTGCCTCCATTGGCTTGAGCCAACAGGCCTTGCTGGTTGCGATACAAAGGATGTTTCACACCTGTTTCCTTGCCACGGAATATATCCATGCTTTCAGTCGCGCTCAGATAATGTGCGCACTCAGCCACAACGAATGGTCCGGAGCGGCGAGGACTGCTGTCATGAATCACTCGCGCTATCGCACTTTTTCCTACGCCTTGGGGCCCTGAAAGGAGAAGCGTAGAGTTTGAGTTGCACTCAGTATTTACCCTTCTTGAACACCCCTGAAAGGCATTACTGTTCCGTTGAAACCATCTTTGTTCCTCTCTATGGCACTTCTCTATTGCAACTGTAAGTCTGTCAACAACGAGTGAATCAAAGTAGAAACAATGGTCGGCACCTAACTTATACACCTTATTATATATGTCCGGCGACTCCGTCATGGCCACACCAACTTTTTTAATTCCTAAAATGGTGTCATTCGTCCATTCAAGAAGTTTTATACCATCACAGTCTTTACCTGAGACTGCCACTATCAGCATAGTGCAATCACTTCGTTCAAGAATTTTCTTTGCAGTGCTGATGCTGTTGGTGGTCTGTATTTTTCGTCCCGGTTTGGAAAATACCTCTTCCATTTTTTTACCATCCTCTATCTGGGAACTGTAGATAAGGAGGCTCCGATTACTCGGTGGATCATTGTCTATATTCATAAGACTTTCGGGGAGTGTTAAAAATGATTTTGCCATTATAACAAATGTGTATAGGGTATTTGTTCGCCAAAACTGAGTACAAAGATACAATTTTTATTTTAGAATGACATACTGTTGCACAATTAAATATGGCTGATATTACGGATATTTATGTTGAATACGCAACATAGTGTTGTGTTAATCCAACACTTTTAACACACTCGATAATTCAAACGCACGGAGTTATATTAGATTTATATTGCAGGTTAATAGAGTGTTATAGATATTTTACATCGGATATTGAACTTTGTTGAAATTAAATATATTGAGAATGGCATAACTCAAAAACGATATTGAAATGGAAATATTAACCCTCCTGAACAGCCAGTTCTTTCACCAGTTGGAAGAAGGCGATGAAAGCAACATCAAGGCACTCTACGCCGATATGAGAGCCACAATCGTGGAATATGCCCACGGCAACAGCCAATGGCGAGTGATACACACCGGCCTGTCGATATTTATTTCCGAGGTGGCCGAAATCCTCGGTTATGCCAATGGCTTGTTGAGCCGATATGCAAAGCGTATCCTTGAAATAGCCAAATGTCTGCTAAACCAGATAGAGATGGCTGTTTCAGCGAAAATCGCACTGGATACAGTGGCTGAGAATAATAAAGTGACTGATACAACATCAGATGTGACTTTCACCGGTAATTATGCCGACTTCTGTGAACTTATCCACCTTATAATAGCCTGCAAATTCATAAATGGAGGGAATAAGGCGTACCAGCTCCATATCAAGAAAGGACTTCATGCACTTTTCGGTCTTGACTTCGACCCGAAGAAATATCAGAATGCGAGAGATGGAATAAAACGCCGCTGTCCTGCTAAGGGGAGCCGGGTGACATATTTCCTCGACAATATGGTGGATGTCGTAAATGCCGAACTTGCAGCATAATAGCATACTCAAATGCTGATACTCACTTATGAATCCAGATGATAGCTAAAGAGTACCTGCTTGAAAATCATCAATCAAAGAATATTTGACGCAATAAAACATCAGCACTTATCCGGTGCTTACAATGCCCGGAAAAAGCCGCAGTAACTTTGCATCGTAAAACTTAAACAACGACAAATATGAATACAAAGCCACCAGATCAACCGAGGGACACAACCCCTTTATCCAAGTGGATGATGGACACCATGACCATTGTGGTCTATTTGCTGAACTCCATTGCCAACTCAATGATAAAGCTCGTAAAGAAATCTGACAAGCCTCAGCTTTCCTACAAGGGTAGTACTATAATAATGCTTGAGGATCTTGCAATAGGTCTTAACAAAACGACCCGAACAATCAGAAAAATGCGAGCCGAAGGGAAAATGGAATACTATATCAGCAATGATGGCCGAACCATATTCATGACCCAAGACCAGTTTGACGATTACGTTCTCCAAAACTTCGTCAACGTCACCAGAGATAATTATCGCGCCTCAAGTCCGGCGTAATGTTTAACCAAATAATTTTAATGGAACAAAACAAAGAACAGCAACAACCAGAAGTGCTGATTGCCCGCAACAACGAAACAGGGCAGGTCGGCGCAGTCGTGGGACAGAATCCCGACGGCACCCCAAAAATGGCGGATGTAAAATCCGCGAAGCTCAGTGACCTTGTGAAATTCTCCAAAGGTCAGAATCCCCTCGAAGCCTTCATGTCGAACTTCATCCGACAGGCAAAGAACCCTTCGCTATTCGGTTT
>VSPM01000013.1 GCA_009775365.1 Muribaculaceae bacterium | reverse complement strand
GTTAAACGTGAACAACTGCCATACACATTCCAGAATTATACCGCGAATCTCTATGTGCCTTATTACGGCAATGTGATCTTGGATAATGTGAATCCGGAGTATAAGGTACTTGACCCTCGAAGCAAAGAACTCCAACATTACTATTCAATAGGTATTCCTCTGAATAAACGCTGTTTCAATAAACTCCGGAAGAAATACTGGAAGTATGAAAAGAGTCTCGTGACAATCAACTATACAAAAGGAACTATAAAAATTCAAGAATATGGAAACAACAATCAAAACTGCTAAGGCGGAAGTGTTATCAACATTTCCTTTCGCTGGCAATATTTCCAAAAATTCATTAGAGGAGATCATCAATATAGCATTAGGAAAGAAACTCTACTTCCAAAGCAAAGAAATGATCTATTCTCTTACCGAGCACCTTAATCCGCGACCTTTGGAGGTGGATTTTACGGACGGTTCCGAATACAACAAATACTGGGACTGGCGTAATGACATCGGAAGGTGGATGAGAAATCATTATTTACCTTTGTGGAAACGCATAAATGGTGAGGTTCGCACTATAGAAGAAGCGTGCGAGCTGTGCGCAAATATTTGGATGAATAAAATATTCAATGTTGCGTTGCAAGACAATGGGGCTTGGGATGACGGGCATGTGGGTGCCGCAATGAATGCTCTCGGTAGTGTGCTAAAGATAAATGCTATGTCTGAGGTTTCTAAAGAAATGAAGGACAAGGCAAAAGAAGGCATTAAGAATTTCTATCTCAGAAATAAATATGGACGTTACTTTGGATGTGACTATCATCCATGCCCTGAGCTCAACAACATTCTTTTAGATGCTGGTGCCCCCAAAAATAAAATAGATGATATATGTCCTTGGAAAACATATATCAGCATAATGCCTGAAGATAATTCAGTGCTCGTACATACTTATCAAAAAGATGAATATGTGTAAAATGACTATAAACGAAAAGATTGCATGGCTTCAACATCACGCTCCAGGACCATATGCCAGAGCCAGAGCTGTAGCTGAAAGGGAACTTGATGAACTGACACCAATGTTCTGTTTCTGTGGATCGTTAGCTACTGGGTTCCACACATCACATTGTAGGAAGTTTCAGGATAGGCTAAAAACGAGGGTGATCAATCAATTAAAAGATATGCTACCAAATGAGTAACCGTAGATTTCGTAAATATCCTCAGACTATTGTTCTTCGATGTCCTTGCTGCCAAGAAGTAAAATATGCACTTTGCCATTTTGACTCTACTGGAGAAGCTGAATATTGCTGTCAATGTGGTCACATCAGTAAAATTAAACTCGCTAAATTGAATAACAACCCAAAATAATGGCACGGAAAGCTAAACTCATTTCTACCGGAGAAATAGTGGAGGTGTATGCTGATATGGATTATCATGGCAATACTACATGGCTTGATACATCAACAAAGACTGAATATTATCCTTCTGAATTAGAATTTATACCAGAAGATTCAAAGCCTATATCTCCAGCAATTTCTCTTTCCCAGTTTACTGATGAAGAGTTGAAGGATGAATTAAAACGCCGAGAAAAAGAGCGTCGTTCACGATTCCCTCCTAATATCCGGTGCCGTGATTGCAAGCACTGCATTGAAGGCTTGACGTTCAAACATCAGGTCATTCCAACAACCATTTGTCGAATGAAACCAAAGCCTTCTCAGGGGCCTGATAGATACTATTCTACTGTGTGCTCTTATCGGGCTTGTGATAAATTTGAAATCAAATAACTATGGCAGCAAAAGACTACGAATTTTATCCCGCCGCGTTAAGCGGACAAATCTATCTGGCTAAGAAAACTAAAACGCCGCATCTAATGAGTAAAGATAGACGTATTGTTACCGATAATGAGATAATTGGATTATTTGAACATTATCTAAGACGAGTGTGTGCGAGAAATGGTAGCGATACGATCACCATCACCGATGAAAATGACAAGGTATTATTCATTGTTACACTTAAAGACACTGAAAATGACACTGAAAACTAAAATAGCTCAAATTCTTAGAAAATGGGCTGATAAATTAGAACCACCTACCGAGACCCTGGAAGTGGATTACAGAGTCATGTCACCTCATTTTCTTTCTGTCCCACATGAGATTCAAACTCTTATGGTTAAGAGGGAAATCTTGACTTCTTATATAGAAAGATATGGGAAAGAGTTTGACATAGATAAAAGAATAAAAGAAGAAGTTGCAGATTTAATAGCCAAAGATCTATTATCTCATAACTCCATTAAATTTACTATTAAAGAAAAATATGAAATGGTAGAATATATTGGAGAGGTCAACTTCATCCAACTCAACGATGACAATATCATATAGCCTTGGGCGGCTTAGTAAAACCCACATAATTATATGCACCAATACATCAAAACTCAGGTTGTTAAGGCAGAACCTATGACCTACAGAAAAGCCTACGAAAGTGGGTTAATTCCTGAAAACTCGTATATCAGCGAGTTCGATGACGCTTTAGGGTATCTTCTCATCCACATGGATGGTTTCAGAGACTGGAAACCTAAAGAAGTATTCGATGAAGAATATAAAAAAGTAGAGGGCATGACATTCGGACATGCAATCCAGGCACTCAAAGCCGGTCACAAGGTAGCTCGAAAGGGATGGAACGGCAAAGGGATGTTCCTTTGGCTCAAACCGGCTGCCACAGTAAAAGCCGAATGGTGTAAAGACCCGATGCTGAAGGGGCTTGCAGAAGCCAATGGTGGAGAGATTGAAGCTCTGGGAACAATCTGTATGTTCACGGCTCAGAAACAGATTCTCTCCGGCTGGCTTGCCTCTCAGACCGATATGCTTTCTGAAGACTGGGAGATTGTGTCAGAATGAAGAATCAACAGATGAAGAATGCCTCAAATCAGATAATGACCAATCCTGAAATCTTTTTCATTAATAAGGAAACTGGCGAAACAGCGCAGCTTAGCGGAGTGGCATCTGTATCATTTTTGTCGGAAGAAGATAAGGCTCCAGTTAATATCTGCAATTCTTATAATTTTGAATGTAATCTAAAAATAGATTCATTTGATAAAGAATTCAAGAAATTGTTATATGAGGATTCTACATGGAAAATGGCTCGTCGGCTTTGTGATGAACTGAATGACCTTATCGAAGAATATCATGCACCGGGCACTCCTCGAAGAGAACGTAGGGCCATTAAACGTCATTTCAATAAGATTTTCAGAATCTTCCATAATCATTGTAAAGAGTATAATATGCTTTACTCTTTTAAACGACCAAACAAATAAATATAGGGGTAGCCATTAATTGACTACCCCTGTTTACTTTAGAATTTCATCGCCGTTAACACCTTATTTCTACTGGACGTATCGCCTTGATTGTTGTAGTATATTCGCTCACAGCTTTCAACACTGGTACCCATCATATTTGAAACATAGATGACCGGCACCCCCTTACTGATATAATGAGTAATGGCTGTATGCCGAAAAGTATAGGTATGAAGAGGGAATGAGCATCCCAACGCCTTACCTATCTTTTTAAGCCAATTATTCAGATTCCCTATAAAGTGTTTTATATCGCCATTATTGGTACCCTGGGTTTCTATTTTTTTCTTACTTCGGACAGGAAAAACATATCCGTCCTTAGCAAGATGTTTCCAGCGTAACATAATCCGATCCATTTCCTGATTAATGGGTACGGCACATGGTACAGATTGTTTTTCAGCTATCTTTCTACGTTTGAAAACAAAATGGCTGATACCTCCAATTTTCTGAATGTCAGAATAGCGTAAGGTCAATGCGTCACAAGCAGATTGTCCAGTGTATAGAATAAAAAAACAGAAATCCCGAAACAGTTCATTATATTTGCTCTTATAGATTTCATCAAGATTAAGTTGAGCAAATTTTTTAATCTGTTCTTCCGAAAGTGTATTATATTTCTGTGTGCTTACATCACGCTTCTTATACCAGTTGCATTTCTTAAAATCCTCCGATTTTAAATACCCTTCCACTTCAGCTTTCATAATGATAGAATGAAGCGTTTTTGAAATGTACCTCATACCATTTCCATTACGTGATTTTTCAACCCATTCAAACACATTATCAATAAATGGTGCTGTCAATTCAGAAATAAGGATTTTGGAATAATCAATTCTTTTATATGCACAGAACTCTTGTAGTCTTTTTTCACACTTTACATATTCTTCAAAGCTTCCCTTTGTAGAACCATCGGCATGTTTCTTCTTTCCAAGTTTTTCAATAATAAACTTGATGAACTCTGAGATGGTTACATTCTTAATGGAACTGGACTCTTCCATTTCTAATGCCGCCATCATTCCATATAAGCTACCAGTCCATTCAATCGCAGCCTTGTCGTATCTCTGACGGAACTGCACAAGGATAGCATTGTTTTCTTCACTGAATGGGCAACTGGGGATAAACAACTGTTTTTTCTGGTTCCAATGCTTCTTCTGAATGGAGCCTTTTAACAGTTTTGTTACATTGATAAAACGGGTCTCTCCATCTTGATAGAGCCTTAATCTGAGCTGGAAGCCCTTACTTCCGAAAGCCTGATAATTAATGGTGATCATTACATTGCTTTTAATCAGTTAGTCACTTTCAATTCGTCTTGTAACAAATCATACACATGCCTTACTGATATAGCCTTCACACTGCTTAACCGACCCCTTAGTGTACAGGGTTTTTATCGGATTTCGAGTAGCTTAACTCTCAATTTTTCAAATAGATATAATAAAAACCAGTTACCCCTTGGTGTACAAGGAAAAACTGGTTTTTATCACTTGTGGAGCATACCGGAATCGAACCGGTCACCTCTTGACTGCCAGTCAAACGCTCTAGCCAGATGAGCTAATGCCCCTTTCGATGTTGCAAAGTTAAAGCTATTTTTTTTATTATGCAAATATTTTGTGTTTTTATTTTCCATGTTTATTTTAAAATTTTGTTGTCAATGGCAACAAAATTTATGTTCATGGAGTTGTTACAAGTTCTCCTAAAGCATGGATAAAAGGAAAAATCGAAGGCGACAAAGTTGTTTTCGAGAACGGAAGCTTCATAAGCGTATTCTGCATCGTCCTATGAAACAGTCTTTCCAAACGGAAACATTGCCAGCCTCATCAGTTTGAAATGCTGCATGGCAAATGGTATCCCCACAACTGTAATGCAAAAGAAAAGGCCCCACAAAAGATGAGTAAGCGCAATTGGGATTCCTCCGACAAACCACCATATCACATTCATGACCACATTCAGGCATCCTACACCCATGCCGGCATTTCCCGGCTGAACATCAGTGCCAAACGGTGCCAATGCCACAATAGCGAGCTTAAATGTCTGCAAACCAAACGGGATACCCACAATAGTGACCATCATAGCCACACTTGAAATCACATATTCAAGGGCTATCATAAAACCACCAAACACTATCCAAATTATGTTCAAAAATATATTCATTTCAATTACACCTTTATTTAAAACATTAATAAAACTTAGCCATGAGCCATATTCTATATTAACATTTCATAATTAAAACAGATTAAAAAGAAGGGCTTATTATGAGAATTTTAAAGAATTACATCATAATAAGCCCTTCTTTTTAGCAGCGTAATCGCAATCACTTGAAAGTGTCAGGGAGGTCATTCTCATAAAGAACGATGTCCCCGGCCTTCAATATGCCAGAAAGCACTTGCTGCGCTTCTGCAAAACTTCCTACTTCATAAAGGTCATCTTCTTTAAATCCACCTTTTTTAATGCCGGCAACTATAGCATCATGATTATATTGCCCGACCACAATAGCAACATCCGCATTTCTAGCAATCTCCTCGCCAAGAGCCTCGTTAAGTTCCGCCTGCTTTTCGCCAAGTTCAATCATGCCTGGAGTCACAATTATTCTTTTGCCATCCTTAAAACCCGACAATACTTCCAAAGCCATCTTAGAGCCTGAAGGATTGGAATTGAAGGCATCATCTATAATTGTCACCCCACCCGGAGTCTGCTTGATGCTTAGCCTGTGTTCAACCTGCTCTATCCCTGCTACCCCCCTTTTGATTTCATCACCGTTCATTCCGAATCTCAACGCTACAATAACCGCCGCAAGGAGATTTGATATATTGCAGGCTCCCACAAGTTTTGTGCTGAGTGAAAGAGAAAAACCGTCAGGGCCTTTCACCTTGAATGTGGTGCCTTGTGGAGTGTAATTCACATCATCCGCCACATATGAAGATTCTTCTGCCTCTTTGGAGCCAACACAATAACGCGCACACTCCACATTGTCTACGCTACGATTCGCACAATATTCAAAATCATTGTTGACCACCGCATAACCGTCTGACGGAAGGGCATCCACAAGCTCGAATTTTGTTGACTGCACATTCTCCATAGTCTTAAACGACTCAAGGTGCATTGGCCCAACAGCCGTGACTATCCCTATTTTAGGATTTACAAGGTCGCATATTTCTTTGATGTCGCCCTTTTGTTTTGCGCCCATTTCACAGATGAATATTGTGTTGTATGGCTTCATCATTTCCCTCACAGTCCTTATCACTCCCATGGGCGTGTTATACGAACCGGGCGTCATTATAACATCAAATCTCTCTGACAAAATCCTTTCCAGATAATGCTTAGTGCTTGTCTTGCCATAAGAACCGGTGACGCCTACCACAGTCAGATCCGGCATGCTCTTCAATATGGCTGCCGCCTCATTCCAATACTTTCGGTTTATCATTCTTTCCACAGGAATCAGAATCACCACAGACAGCATGACAACCGCCCACGAAAAGATGCAAAGCAAAAGAAGAAACGCAATCGTCAATCCTGGGCCGCTATACATTCCCCATATGCCATCACGAATCCCGTTTGAAACAGCCACTGCAAGATAAGACCCGATTGAAAAAACTGCGGCCACTGAATAAATGCGCCACACTCTCTTGGTAAATACAAGCGGTTTTTTAAATTTCTTTCGGGCTATCATCCATACTTTAGCAACACACACAATTGCCACAATAAGCAATGACAACCTCACATCAAGAAGCGTAGACGACACGAGAAACAGCATGGCAACATCCACAAGGCGCCATGCACTTCCTAAGTCTCCGCCCTTCAGATACTTCCAATAGCGGGGCAACCTGTAACTGTTTTGCTGAAGCATATGGATGTCATGCTTAAGGTTGAGCGCCATATATATGCCGCACACAACATAAATCACTGTCAGATAAGCATTCATTTATATCTCAATAGAAATAATTGTAATATTTACTTGTTGGTTATATTCTTATTTTGACGAGAGTTCCTGCTTAAAAAACTCTTTCATAACAGCCCTAAACCCATAAGGATTGTCAAGAAAACTATAATGTCCGCAGTCGGGAAAACTCACAAGCCCGGCATCCGAAATAAGTTTCTCCATAATTTTTGCGTCAGAAAGTGGAGTGGCAGTGTCATTCTCTCCCCACACAAGCAATGTAGGCGACTTTATCTCGGGCATGACATGCCTAAGGTCCTCATTCACGCATTTGCTCATCACAGCTCTCATTACAGGCGATGAGTTGCGATAATCCGCCGATCCATTCTTAGACCTCCATCTTTCCACAAGTTTCCCACCTCTGTCTTTACCTAAAAAGAAGAGAGCAAGATTCTTCATCGCTTTGAAAGAATAGACCTTCCAATAATAATCAAGTCTTCTTTTGGGCTTTATCCCAGCCGCATCAACAAGCGCCACTTTCCCTACCTTATTGCGAGAAGACATCAATATAGCTATGCGGCCACCAAAAGAATGCCCCACAAGAGCAGGAGATTCAAGGCCAAGGCCGATCACAAAATCTTCCATAAGGCATGTGAAATCTTCAATCCCCCACACATCTGTCGGCTCCTGACTTTTTCCATGACCCGGAAGATCAACGTTCACCACTCTCATGCCATTCTCAAGAATGGCAGCCACACTCCTGACGGTGGTGTGGTCGCATCCCCAGCCATGCATTATCACAACCGGAGCACCAGCCGGGTTGCCAGTTTCTTCATAATGAATACGCAACCCATTGATAGATATATCTTTTTCCATTATATATTATTTTCCGCAGCTGAATACTGACAGGCGCATCCAAAATCTGTCGATATTTACGCTATCAAAATTCAGACTGCAAATGTACTTAAAAAACCTTAATCTCCCTACCTCAAGCCCGCCATATATTTGCAAACACCACTTTTTTTTTATACATTTGCACTCTATCTCGCATCCTCGTGGCGACGCACATTGCGTTAACCTTCGATTAACTACGCTCCGGACTCCTTTAGAGTTCAGCCTTCATATTTTCCAGTCAGAGATGATAACCAAGTGGAACTACCAACCTCTCACCCTTCAGCAAAAAACACAAGCCGAAGAAATGCTGTCGCAATGCGGCGGAGCGGCCCCTATTGCAGAATTGCTGATAAGGAGAGGAGTCAATACCCCCAGAGGCGCTCAGGCTTTCTTTTCGCCTGCAATCGCCGACCTTCACGACCCATTCCTGATGCCGGATATGGACAAAGCCGTCAACAGATTGAACAAGGCCATGGGAGCGAAAGAAAGAATCATGATTTATGGCGACTATGATGTCGACGGAACAACTGCCGTGGCATTAGTCTATAAATACTTGCAGAATTACTACAGCAATATCGAATATTACATACCCACAAGATATGAAGAAGGATATGGAATATCGCTTAAAAGCATCGAATATGCTGCAGAAAACGACGTAAAACTTGTAATCGTGCTCGACTGCGGCATTAAGGCAATCGATGAAATTGCTTATGCTAAAGAAAAAGGCATAGACTTCATCATATGCGACCATCATGTGCCTGACGAGATTTTGCCTCCTGCAGTGGCAATACTTAACCCTAAGATGCCAGGTTCCTCCTATCCTTGTTCTCACCTGTCGGGATGTGGAGTAGGTTTTAAATTCATGCAAGCCTTTGCCCTGAGCAACGGGCTCTCCAATCATAACGAACTTGAATCTCTTCTTGACCTTGTGGCCGTGAGCATAGCAGCCGACATTGTGCCTATCACAGGCGAAAACCGCGTAATGGCATATCACGGTTTGCGCAGGCTGAATTCAAACCCGAATCTCGGGCTCAGGAGCATCATAAGACTTTGCAAACTCACAAACAAAGACATCACAATCAGCGACGTGATTTTCAAGATCGGGCCCCGGATAAACGCATCCGGACGAATGCAAAGCGGAATAGAAGCCGTTGACCTCCTCGTATGCCGCGACCTGCACGATGCCTATGAAAAGGGGAAAGACATCGATCAATATAACAAAGACAGGAAAGAGCTTGATAAAAAAATCACAGAGGAGGCCAACACGCTCATCGGCAAGAATGTAAACATTATTCATGGGAAACGCTCCATTGTGGTCTACAACAAAGACTGGCATAAAGGCATTATCGGAATAGTGGCCTCCCGCCTTACGGAACTATACTACAAGCCATCCGTCGTGCTCACATATTCAAATGGAATGGCTACCGGCTCTTCCCGCTCCGTGCAAGGCTTCGACATATATTCTGCCGTTAATTCAACTCGTGACCTGCTGGAAAATTTCGGCGGCCACACATATGCAGTGGGGCTCTCTTTAAAAGAAGAGAATATCCCTGAGTTCAGACGCCGCTTTGAAGAGTATGTGGCAACCCACATACAGCCCAACCAGCTCACCCCTATGATTGACATCGACGCTATGATTGATTTCGCCGACATCACTCCTGAGCTTGTGGCATATCTCAAGAAATTTAATCCGTTTGGGCCTGGAAATCAAAACCCCGTGTTTTGCACACGCAATGTGTTTGACTTCGGGACCAGCAAACTTGTTGGCAAAAATCTTGAACATATAAAACTGGAACTTGAAGACAACAGCACAAGCCGAGTGATCAATGCTATTGCTTTCAACATGGCTCCCTATTTTGAGCATATTCATGCTCATAAGCCAATCGACATCTGCTACACTATAGAGCAGACAAAACATTCCGGCAATCTCGACTCCGTGCAGCTCATGATTCGCGATATCCGCCCCTCAGAGTGACCGATGCGTACATTCTGACCCAAATGCAGCATTACAGCACAACTCCCTCTTAGTCCTTCCTCTTCTTGCCACAATCGGCATCTCCCTCTCTTTTTTCCGCTATAAAACAAGTTATGAACATTCATCTGATCCTCAAAAAATATTGGGGCTATGATTCTTTCAGGCCCTTGCAAGAAGACATTATCAATTCCGTTCTGGCAGGCAACGACACTCTTGGATTAATGCCTACCGGCGGCGGAAAATCTATCACCTTCCAAGTTCCGGGGCTAACATTTGAATCAGGAGTCACACTGGTTGTCACCCCTCTCATATCTCTCATGAAAGACCAGGTCGACAATCTCAGGCGCCATCATCTCAAAGCAGTTTATTTCCATTCAGGAATGACGGCCTCCGAATCAAGGTTAGCCTGGGAGAAACTCACAAACGGCAACGCACGTTTCCTGTATATAGCGCCTGAACGACTTGCCAACGACAGATTCATGCTTGAGTTACGCCAGATAAAAGTCAATATTATTGTCGTAGACGAAGCTCACTGCATCTCTCAATGGGGATATGATTTCAGGCCGTCATACCTCAACATCAATTCATTGAGAAAAATAAAGCCTGACGCACCAGTCATGGCGCTCACAGCCACAGCCACTCCGGAAGTTGTGAAAGACATCATGTCGCAACTGAAGTTCCGGAAAGAGAACGTGTTTCGTAAAAGTTTCGCACGCAATAACATCAGCTACATTGTGAGATCATCGGCCACAAAGATCCATGACGTGCTGCACATCTTGTCGAGAACATCAGGGTCTTCCATCGTATATGTCAGAAGCCGGAAAAAATGTAGAGAGATAGCTGAATTTCTTGCCTCTGCCGACATTTCCGCCACATATTATCATGCCGGCCTCGAATTTGCTATCAAAGAGCAGCGCCAAAACGACTGGCAGTCCGGAACTGTAAGAGTGATGGTGGCCACAAACGCATTCGGCATGGGCATCGACAAACCTGATGTGCGCGTTGTGATTCACTATGACCTGCCTCCATCCCTCGAAGAATACTATCAGGAGGCCGGGCGCGCCGGACGTGACGGACTTCAGTCTTTTGCCGTGCTTCTTGCTGCAAAGACTGATTCGGCCGTGATGCGCCGCCGTGTCACAGAAGCATTCCCCGACAGGAAAATTATAAAGAAAACCTACGAAAGAGTCTGCAATTTTCTTCACTTGAGCATTGGTGAGGGATATGATTCTGTGAGAGAATTCAACATAGAAAAGTTTTGCAGGGTGTTTGAAATACAGGAACGCCAATGCCGGTCATCTCTTAGGCTTCTATCACAAGCCGGATATTTGCATTTCATTGAAGACCCCGACAGCAGGTCAAGAATAAGGTTCATCTGCGACAGAGAAGACCTTTATGATATTCATGACCTTTCGGCTGAAGCGGAACAAGTTCTGTCCGCTATGCTCAGACTATACACCGGCCTGTTCTCCGACTATGTCTACATCCGCGAATCCGAAATAGCGGCCAGATGCAACTTTACCGAACAAAAAGTATATGAGGCCGCCCTTGAGATCTCACGCCGCAAAATTGCAAGCTACATACCTCACTCCGGACTCCCTATGATATACTTCCCGACATCTCGAGAAGAAACTGACAATCTTATCATAGGGAAAAACATATATGAAAAACGCATGCTAAATATGCAGCATCGCACTGAAGCCATGCTCGACTACACTTTCAGCAAGACCGGATGCAGAGTTGAAAAGATGCTCTCTTATTTCGGAGAGGAAAATTCAGGCGAATGCACGAAATGCGACATCTGTCGCGACAACCGAAAAACATCGCGGCATTCCGCATTATCATCCGAAGACATTGCAAAAAGAGTGATCGGTTTCCTTAAAGAACGCCCGCAAGGGGCAATGCTGCCTACTCTTGAAAGACTTTGTGGAAAAAACTCTGAGGCAACCGCCGCTGTTGTTAACTTTCTTTGCAACGAAGGGTTTATTGTGTGCGAAAACTTCACCTACAAGCTTAACATATCACAATCATGATCGGACTGGCAGACTGCAATAATTTCTTTGTTTCATGCGAACGAACCATCAACCCTTCTCTTGAAGGGAAAGCTGTAGTGGTCATGAGCAATAACGACGGATGCGTCGTGGCCCGAAGCAACGAAGCCAAGGCACTTGGTGTAAAAATGGGACAGCCCGTATTTGAAATTAAAGACAAAATCCGCGCGGGAGAATTAATAGCGCTGTCAGGCAATCATTTGCTCTATCGGGAAATAAGCCTTAAAGTGCACGATATTTTCCGCAGATATGTGCCGGACACTATTGATTATTCTGTAGATGAGGCATTCCTAAAGGTGGATGGGATCCCAATAGATCTGCTTAGATGTATCGGCGAGGAAATATGCAGCACATGCTGGAATGAAATCCATATCCCGGTCACAATTGGCTTTGCAAAAACAAAGACTCTCTCAAAGCTCGTGACAGAAAGCTGCAAAAATAGCCTTTTGCGAGTAGGCGTGCTAGCCGAAACCGACGACATGCACAATTTGCTTCGCTCTGTCAAAATATCCGACCTCTGGGGAATTGGGCGACGACTTTCTAAGAGAATGTACCTATCAGGGATATTCACAGTAGCCGACTTTGCCTTGCGCGACCGGCAATGGGTCAGAAGCAACTTTGGCGTCAACGGTGAACGTTCATGGCTTGAACTGCATGGAGTGGATTGCATCGAACTTAATCATGTCTCAAGAAAAATACAAGAATCAATAAGCGAGACTCGCACTTTCCCTTATGATGTGGGCGACTATGACTTCATCAGAGCGAGGATTGCCATTTATAGCGCCGACTGCGCACGAAGACTTCGCGCAATGAACGCTGCGTGCAGAATTGTGAGCGTGTTTCTGCGTTCAAATAGATTTCATCCTGAACGCGGGAAATTCCGGCCGGAAATTTCTCTGAACCTTCCTAATTATTCATCTGAGACAACAGGCATTGTTGATGCCGCCATATATGGACTTGACAAGATATTCCGCAACGGCAATCTTTATAAACGCGCAGGCGTGATTCTATCTGACATTGCGCCGTCAAAATCGATTGTAGGATCGCTTTTCGACATGGATACATCATGTGAAGAGCAACATTGCAATCAGTTCGAGCCACGCCTAATGAAAGTGGTCGATTCTCTTAACAACAACATCGGAAGCCCCCTTATAAAACTCGCCTCGCAACTCGCCAAAGAGCATCCCGGGCACAACGACGGTTATTCATCATCATTTCAGGCGCCGTCTGTCTATGAATAGAATCATGAATACTATGATTAGAATTATGAGTAGAATTATGAGTAGAATCATGAACGCTCCGCGATGTTGTGACTACTTAGACAAAACCACATTCCGGCAAACTCATGCTTTGTTCATACAAAATGAACCTTTTGAATGTGTTCAACATTTATCAATTAATAACAACAAGTTTTAAAATCTTTTTTTAACTTTGCATAATAGATGGCTACATCTTTTATTCATATTGCAATCTCTGCGGCACTGATAGCACTCACTGCCTGCGGCTCAAATCATGCAAAACAGGACAATGAAGATAAACATGTATCTATTGTGCCCGACACTTTGCATGCCGCAACGCTTTACGGGCCCACCTCTTATTTTAATTACAGAGGGCAGCAGATGGGATTCGATTATGAAAACCTGAAAAGATTCGCCGATGACGAAGGAATGGTGCTCGACCTGAAAGTAGCCTCATCCCTGCAGTCACTTTTAAGAATGGTGAGCGAAGGAGAGGCTGACCTCGCTGCTTACCCGGTGCCATCTATAGAAGAATATAATAAGATAGTAAAACATTGCGGACATAAGGAAGTGACATGGCAGGTGCTTGTGCAGCCGGCGGGAAAAAACAGAATTTCCGATGTCACCGAACTTGTTGGCAAAACAGTGTATGTAGAGCAAGATTCAAAATATCATTACAGGCTCAACAACCTCAACAAAGAACTCGGAGGAGGGATCGACATTGTGCCCATAAGCCGCGACTCCCTTATAACGGAAGACCTCATTGAAATGGTAGACCACGGAGAAATACCGCTCACGGTAGTCGACTCCGACATTGCAGAACTCAACAAATCATATTACCCCCGGCTCGACATCGATATGAAAATCAGTCTTGACCAATATGCCTCATGGGCTGTAAGGAATGACTGCGATTCTCTTGCCGCCAGGCTTGACCGCTGGGAAAAAAGACGAGACAATTCGGAGACTCTTCGCGCAATCTACAAAAAGTATTTTGAAATAAGCAAAAATTCCGCCCCTTATGAAGACCCTGCCCTGGCATTCGGACTGAAGATTAGAAAAGGCGGCAGCATCTCACCCTACGACAATCTGTTTAAACGCCATTCTTCTGTGGCCGGATATGACTGGCGGCTGCTCGCTGCAATAGGATTCAACGAATCAAGATTCGACAATAATGTTGAGTCATGGGCCGGAGCCAGAGGAATCATGCAGCTCATGCCGTCTACGGCAAAAGCTGTGGGAATAAAACCTGAAAGCATCAGCAATCCCGACGCCAACATTCTCGGAGCCGCACGCCTGCTGAAAAAACTGGATGCAGCACTTGCACCCAAAGTGCCCGACCCGGAAGAAAGAATGCGCTTTGTGATTGCATCCTACAATTGCGGCCTGGGGCATATATTCGATGCCATTGAATTGGCATCAAAACACGGATTAAACCCTGAAGTGTGGCTTGGAAACGTAAGCGAGGCGGCGCTTATGAAATCAAGGCCACTGTATTATAATGACCCTGTAGTGAAAAACGGTTACTTCAGAGGCCGTGAAACAACAGAATTCGTGGAACGTGTAATGAGCGTTTTCGAATACTTTAAATCAGTTGCACACTAAATTTCTTAATAACCCAAACAATAAATTCCACATCCAATATGAAAAAAAACTCCATCACCGTGGCCGCTCTTATCCTGCTGGCCGCCACACTCCCACTCCAGTCTTGCATCGGAAAATTCGCGCTCACTAATAAAGTGCTTTCATGGAACAATCAGGTTGGCTCAAAATTTGTGAACGAACTCGTATTTTTTGCGTTTTGGATTCTACCCGTCTATGAGGTGACTTCAATCGCCGACCTTCTTGTGCTTAATTCAATTGAATTCTGGAGCGGCAACAATCCGGTAGAAGCATCAACAAAAGTAGTCGACACCGACCACGGACGCTACTATATCGCCTGCGACGGCAAAGGCTACACAGTCACATCACCCAATGGAGATGAAATGCGCCTTGACTTCGACGACGAATCCGACACTTGGGCTGTAGCCACACCCAATGGCGAAACATACCCGTTCATGACCATGATTGATGAAAATCATGTTAAAATGATAACCCCAGAGGGAGATTTCAGAATGGTCGAACTCTCCGAATCCGGAATAATGGCGTATGCTGAGGCTACAAAAGCAAGTTCCACGCTTGCAATTTAACAGACGTATCATAGAATCCACGCAATATAATACACAATAAAATCGTTGGTTATGCATACGCAGAATCTTTCTTACAATATGTACGCAAAGTAAGTAAGAAAGATTTTTCTAAAAAAAAATTAAAAAATTAACGTTTCTGTTAATCTAAAATCAACGTTTAATTGTTAAATATATTGAATAGGTTGATAAAACCATTCAAAATCTGCTAACAATTATAAAAATAACAAATAAAAGCATTTAGAAATGAAAGCAATCCATGTAATCTGCGCTGTAATCGGAGGCGCTATCGCCGGAGCAGCCGTCGGTCTTCTTGTAGCTCCTGAAAAAGGTGACGAAACTCGCAAGAGAATCCTCAAAGCCCTCAAAGAAAAAGGCATCTGCCTCAAGAAGGACAAGATGGAAGAACTCGTTGACGAGATTGAAGACCAGATTGAAAAGGTGCTCTAACAAATGTCAGCGACAGAGAGTTGAAATACCCACACAAGTCAAACCGATATATTTAAAGTTATGAAATCCCTTAATATACTCTATGCGTTTCTTGGAGGCGCAATCGTTGGATGCGGAGCTGCAATTCTTCTTGCCCCTGAAAAAGGTGCTGAAGTGCGCGCCAAAATTTGTGCTATCCTAAAAAAGAAAGGCATCAAAATCAGCGACGACGAAGTCGACGCCCTTGTGGCTGAACTCGCAAATTCCGAAGAATAATGGAATTTACCTATTCAATACTGAATGAGGGGGTGGAAATCCACTCCCTCATTTTAATTGAAAACAATCAAACTCCCCTGTCTCTCCTGATTTAACCTCCCCAAATCTTTATGAAGGCTAAAATTACCGATGAAATAAAAGAAATTTTCTCTCAAGGTGTCAACTGGGCAAAACTCGAAATTGAATATGTAAAACTGACAGCCGCAGAGAAACTCATCATCCTTATGAGCGTGCTGATAATAGGAGCCATTTTTATGCTGCTCCTTTTGCCGGTGTTTATAATGTTCTTATTCGCCCTCGCCGGAGTGTTTAAAATGTTTATGGCCCCCCCGCTTGCATATCTTTCTGTGGGTGGGATTGTGCTTATTCTGCTTGCTTTAGTCTATTTGCTAAGAAATCAGCTCGTGATTAATCCGGTGGCTAAATTTGTAAGCCGTCTTTTCCTTGACAAGCGCACCAAAAATAATTCTTAATGCCTATGAACGAAATTAATAATGCCAAAAACACGGCAAAGAACATTACAAACCCCGAAACAAAATTCTCGGGCTACACTCTCGAAGAAATAAGATATCAGCGTGCCCTTGTGGCTCTGCAGGCAGAATTCTGCAAAACCAAAATGGCAAGAAATTTCCGTAACCTTCAGAATTCAAATCCGCTGTCAGCTTCTTCCGTGGCATCTTCCATTCCCGGCAAAACAGGATACATTGCGTCGAAACTTCTCACAGGGCTCAACTATCTCGACTACGCGATGCTCGGGTTCACGGTGTTCGGGTCTTTAAGAAAAGTGTATTCTTTTTTTCGCAGAAAGAAAAAATAGAATGTCCTTGTCTCCATCTAAACCAAGCCAGAATTGCACCGGTTTATCATAATTCAGATTGAGAAAAAAATTTTTTGAAAAAAAGTGCGCCCCCATTAAACTTTTTTCAATTTCAAACGTCTATAATGTATAAGGTAATTGTCGCTGACATTGCCCCAAAATAATAAAACAATGCTATCGCGACAAAACGGAGTCAAGGTTGAGGCCTTAGCTCCGTTTTTCTTTTCATATTCACACAAATCGAATCTACCCCCCTACCCATTATGCTAACTCTATTTGCTGAATCCAAAACAATGTCTGATCGCCTGTCTCAAGTAAGCATGAATGAATTTGAGACACATAAACCATGTTTTGAAGCCAACGCAAACGCCATAATATCATTCATCCTCTCGCAGAATCCCGGTGAGCTATCCTCTCGCATTGGAATCAGTCCGGCACTGGCATCAAAGGCTATAAAAATGGCTTATGACTTCACATTCAAAAACACCGGGCTTCAAGCAATCAGCGCATTCACGGGAGAAGTGTTTCGCTCGTTAGACATAAACACAATCCCGGCATCTGCCATAAGCGATGCCGACCAACGTTTTATTATCGTGTCATCGCTATATGGCATTCTGAAGCCATCAGACATCATAAAGCCCTATCGTCTTGATTATAACAAAGACTGCTCTCCCGATGGATCAAACCTGATAGAATATTGGAACCCTATTGTCACTAAAAGCATTGTTTCGCGCCTTGAAGCAACCGGAGAACAAGAAATATTAAACCTCCTTCCCGGCTATGCCGCAAAATTCATTGACTGGAAAATCATAAAAAATCACGCCAATGTCTTAAAACCAGACTTCAAGACCATTGACAAATCCGGATTGATAAAAACCCCTCATTCCGGAAAACTAAAGGCACTAAGAGGAAAAATGATCCGAATCATTCTTATGCAAAACATCTGTTCCTTTAAAAAATTAATGGATTCTGATTCCAATATGCTTTGTTATGACGAAAATCTATCAAAACCCGGACAACCTGTGTTCTTGGCACTTGGATAACACTCGCCGCAACTCCATTCTTTAATTGGCGATTCAAAAGCAGGCATTGTCAATAACTTTTCAATCCCAACTATTGCACAATAGAACCAATTCTATTAATTTTGCGTTGTAAAGATAAAAAAACGCAAGGCAAGAGAGCCTTGAATCCCATACCACATCAAAGCAGATTGGGAAACTCATCAAATATTTATGAAATACCGAGCAACGTCGCCGCTTCGATGGCGGGCCCCACGCTTTTAGCGTTGTCAATTGATTTTGACGCAGGCGGATTACAAAGATACGGCGGCACTCAAATCCTGTCATTCGGAGTTTCATCACAAATGCCTTTGATGTGGCTTCATAGAAGCCGATGATCTGGCATTTGCCTCTTCATCGGCTTTCTCTTTAACAAGTCAGACAAATGCTGACGTCCACCATGAAAATTAAGCGTTGACAAAGACAACATCTAATAATCAAAACATAAAAACCCAAAATGGAATCAGTAAAAAAATCACTACTTGAGCGCACAAGCGTTCGCCGCTACGAGCGAGAGGCGATACCGGAAGAAACCATGGAGTTCATCTTCGATGCCATACGCAACACCCCTACAAGCTATAACGGCCAGCAGTTCTCTGTAATCGACATCGACAACCAGAAACTTAAAGAGGAACTTTATGAACTCACAAACCAAAAGCAGCTCAAGACCTGCAACCGACTTCTTATTTTCTGTTCAGACTACAATAAAATAACACGGCTGGCAGAAAGAAAAGGGTTTGACGTGCCTCCCTTCACCAACACAATGGACGGAGTGATTATCGGCATAGTAGACGCCTCTCTCGCAATGATGAGCGCCGTCGTAGCCGCCCAGGCCGCAGGTCTTGGAAGTAATTGCGTCGGATATTTGCGCACTGTCGATCCGGCAAAAGTAGCCGAGATGCTTCATCTTCCCAAAGGCGTGTTTGTTGTGTGCGGTCTTGCACTTGGAGTGCCACGTGAGCATCCGGACTTAAAACCAAAGCAACAAAAGGAGACAGTGTTCTTCAAAAACCGCTATTGTTCGGATGAAGAGAAAATGGTTGACGAGCTTGAGAAATATGACACCGTTGTGAAAGAATACAACGCCACTCGTGCCGGCGGCACATCAACCAACGACTGGTGCGACCATATTCTCGATTACTATCGCCATGCCATGAACTATCGCATTCTCGACTATCTGAAAGCGCAAGGCTACGACATCAGCAAATAATATCTCCACGACATAGACAATAACAGCATCCGCCATAAAAACCGATTGATAAAGCCGGTTTTTTATGGCGGATGCAATTAAAAGTGAGCCGAGTTCTTACGAAACCGGCCCGCTAAAATTTCGGTCAGTTAAAACTCACCTCAGACATGATGAATCTTATTTCACTTTGTCTACGATTGCCTTGAAAGCTTCAGGATTATTCATAGCGAGGTCAGCGAGAACCTTGCGGTTAATCTCGATTCCGGCCTTGTGGATGAGACCCATCAACTTTGAGTAAGAAAGATCCTCCATGCGTGCGGCTGCGTTGATACGCTGAATCCAGAGAGCGCGGAAATTGCGCTTTTTCTGCTTGCGGTCGCGATATGCGTAAGTAAGACCCTTCTCCCAGGTGTTCTTCGCTACTGTCCACACATTGCGGCGGCTTCCGTAGTAACCGCGAGTGAGTTTTAGTATTTTCTTTCTTTTTGCCCTGGAGGCAACATGATTGACTGATCTTGGCATTTTTGTTCAGTTTTTGAATGTCAGCGGCATTATTTTTGCTCTTGCGGGGCTGACCATTCGGTTAATAATTGAATGATAAAAATGATTTGAAGAAATTCAAGCCTTTCCTTAGTCCTGCTGTCAGAAAAAAGCGAGACAGGAAATCCTGATTAGCGAAGGTTGAGAAGTTCACGAACCTGTCTTTCATTCGCACCGTTCACGAGAGCGGTGTGATCGAGGTTTCTTTTACGCTTCTTCGACTTCTTAGTCAAGATGTGACTGTGATAGGCATGTTTTCTTTTAATCTTCCCTGTGCCGGTGAGCGCGAAGCGCTTCTTTGACGCGGCATTGGTTTTTACCTTTGGCATTGTGTAAAAATTTAGTTGTTTTAAATTTCACCTCGGCACTCTGTGCCTACGGTCTCTGTCAATTTTTATTCTGCTACCTCCGGAGTTTCACCCCCTTCAGTCGTAGTTGCGGTTTCTGCGCCATCTGCAGGCTTCGGGCCCTTGGGCTCGCGTTGCTCCTTAGATTCTTTCTTGGGAGCTGCCTTAAGCGGCGATATCATGATTATCATGCGTTTTCCCTCAAGCACAGGCATCATCTCTACCTTGCCATATTCTTCAAGGTCATTGGCAAATCTGAGAAGAAGAACCTCCCCTTGCTCCTTAAAAAGAATCGAACGGCCTCTAAAAAAAACATAAGCCTTAACTTTCGATCCCTCCTTCAGAAACCCTATAGCATGCTTGAGTTTGAAGTTGTAGTCATGGTCATCGGTTTGAGGTCCGAATCGGATCTCTTTCACAACAACCTTGGCGGCTTTCTGTTTCTGCTCCTTCTGGCGTTTCTTCTGCTGATAGAGGAATTTCTGATAATCCAGAATTCTGCATACAGGCGGCTCTGCATTGGGCGATATCTCTATAAGGTCTAACTCCATTTTTTCGGCAATGCGCAATGCCTTGTCGATAGGATAAATCCCTTGCTCCACATTATCGCCAACCAGTCGCACTTCGCGAGCCCGGATGTGTTCGTTTATTACATAAGGATCCTTGCTATTGCGGTCATTGCCGCGACGCTGACGCTGTCCGGGAGCAGCCGGCGCTCCTGCCGGGCGCGGCGGGCGCGGAGACGCTCCTGATGGCTTGCGAGGTCCTGAAAATTGCGGTTTTTTCTCCATTCAGTTTTTGCTCGTCTTTAGAGCAGCTTTATTCTTTTTTAGGTTTATTTTATCATTGAATCCACTTCTGCATTCAATTCTGCTGCAAAGTTAACGATTTTCATCGTACCTTTATCACCTTCGCCCTGTTTTCTTACAGAAACTTCATCATTTTGGGCCTCTTTTTCTCCCACGATAAGAAGATAAGGCAATTTTTTCAGTTCATTGTCGCGAATTTTCTTGCCAATTTTCTCATTGCGGTCGTCAACGATAGCCCTCACGCCGAGTTCGTCGAGCTCTGCGGCAACTCTGCGGGCATAATCATTAAACTTCTCGCTGATCGGGAGAATCACAGCCTGCTCGGGTATCAGCCACAACGGAAGTTTGCCGGCAGTGTGCTCAAGCAGAACCGCCACAAATCGCTCCATTGAGCCAAAAGGCGCACGGTGAATCATCACCGGACGATGCTTCTGGTTGTCGCTGCCTGTGTATTCAAGGCCGAAACGCTCAGGCAGGTTATAATCCACCTGAATGGTGCCAAGCTGCCAGCGGCGTCCGATGGCATCTTTTACCATGAAATCAAGTTTCGGGCCATAGAACGCGGCCTCGCCTTCCACCTGCTTTGCCTTCAAGCCTTTCTCCGCGCAAGCCTCTATAATTGCATTTTCGGCAAGATGCCAGTTTTCATCGCTGCCGATATATTTCTCCTTATTATTAGGATCACGCAATGATATCTGAGCCTCAAAATTCTTAAAGTCAAGAGCCTTGAAGATATAAAGAATTATATCCATCACTTTAAGGAACTCACCTTTAATCTGGTCGGCCGCACAGAATATATGGGCATCGTCCTGAGTAAATCCGCGAACCCTTGTCAACCCGTGAAGCTCGCCGCTCTGCTCGTAGCGATATACAGTACCAAACTCTGCAAGACGCATAGGAAGGTCCCTATAGCTGCGAGGGCTGGTCTTATATATCTCGCAATGATGCGGGCAGTTCATTGGCTTAAGCATATATTCTTCGCCCTCCTCGGGAGTGTGAATGGGCTGGAAAGAGTCTTTCCCATATTTAGCCCAGTGACCTGAAGTGACATACAAAGCCTTATTGCCAATATGCGGAGTTATTACCTGAAGATAGCCGTATTTCCTTTGAATCTTGCGCAAGAACTGCTCCAGGCGGTCGCGCAACGCTGCGCCTTTAGGAAGCCACAAAGGCAAGCCCTGGCCTACTGTCGGTGAAAATGCAAAGAGCTCCATCTCTTTGCCAAGTTTTCTGTGATCGCGCTTCTTTGCCTCTTCAAGCAATGCGAGATACTCATCAAGCATCTTCTTTTTGGGGAACGATATGCCATAGACTCTCACCAGCTGGTTACGCTTTTCATCACCTCTCCAATAGGCGCCTGCAAGCGAAAGCACTTTCACCGCCTTGATGGGAGACGTGTTGGGAATGTGCGGGCCACGGCAAAGGTCGGTAAACGAGCCTTGCGTATATGTGGTTATATGGCCATCCTCAAGCTCGCTTATAAGTTCACACTTGTAGGTCTCGCCACGGTCTCCAAACATCTTGAGAGCATCGTCTTTTGAGATGTCGGCTCTTACAATATCCTCTTTTTTTGCAACAAGCTCCATCATCTTCTTCTCGATTTTCGCAAAATCTTCTGATGTGATCTTGTGCTCTCCCGGGTCGATGTCGTAATAGAATCCGTTTTCTATAGCGGGGCCTATGCCGAATTTCACTCCGGGATAAAGTTCCTGAAGAGCCTCTGCAAGAAGGTGCGCCGAAGAATGCCAGAAAGCATGCTTGCCCTCTTCGTCATCCCATTTAAACAATTCTATGACAGCGTCTTCATTAATCGGACGGGCTATGTCCCATTCCTGCCCGTTGATTCTTGCGGCAAGAACATCAGCAGCGAAACGAGGGCTAATGCTCTCCGCCACTTTAAAGGGAGTAACCCCTGACTCATATTCTCTGACACTGCCGTCGGGGAAGGTTATATTTATCATTTGATGTAGATTGTTTTTCTAACTTAACGGAATAATTCACCTCTCGGGAAATGGAGAGTACTTGATTATTCGCGCAAAATTAATAAAAAAATTTCATTTTTCATATAAAACACTTCCACAATTAATCGGCTTTTTCATTTTTAAACATTTCATAATATGTTTAAAGGAGTTTTAATTATTCCTCACGCATATTTTTTATGTTTCACTCACGTTTTTTTGCTAATTTTGCACCATCATGAAATTTCCGCATTTTTCATACGCTTCATTTCTTTCCGGCGCCATGGCCTTGGCTTTTGCGTGCGGCGCGACCCCGTCTTTTGCCCAGGTCAACGCAGAGCAAGTTCTTGCCATAGGGCGCAATGTGCTTTCTATGGAAGACTACATGCTTTCAATTCAGTATTTTAACCAGGCCATTAAAGCCAAGCCATATCTGGCCGACCCTTATTTCTTCAGAGCAATAGCAAAACTCAATCTCGACGACTATAAGGGAGCCGAATCCGACTGCTCTATGGCCATAGAAAGAAATAAGTTTAAAACAGAAGCTTATAAAGTGAGAGGCTTTGCCCGCCAGAATCTCGGGCTTGACTCGCTCGCCATCGAAGACTACAACATTGGCTTGCAATACAATCCAATCGATAAATATTTTCTTTTCTACAAGGCGGTGGCGCAGACGGAAGTAAAAAACTTCAACGGTGCGGACTCAACATTTGCTGTGCTGCTTCGCCAATATCCAAAATTTGAAGAAGGATTCACGGCCAGAGGAAGGCTCAACCTGGAAAGAGGCGACACAACAGCCGCTGTCGAAGACATCGACAAGGCTCTCGCTCTGTCAAAAAGCATGCTCAACCCTTACCTTCTCAAAGCGGAAATTGAATGGAAACGCAAAAACTGGCAGCAAGCGGGAGAAGCTATGGACGCAGCCATAAGATTAAGCCCCGACCTTCCCGGGCTTTATATCAACAGAGCTTTCATCAGGTATAATTCCGACGATTTCTTCGGAGCTATGAGCGACTATAATTATTCTCTTGAACTCGAGCCTAAAAGCACTGCCGCATTGTTCAATCGAGCCTTGCTGCGATATGAGGTGAAAGACCTTGCAAGAGCAGAAGATGACCTGTCTGCAGTTTTAAGCCTTGACCCGCTCAACTTCCATGCTCTCTATAACCGAGGGCTCATACGAATGGAGCAGGAAAAAAATGAAGAGGCCCTTGAAGACTTCAAAGCCATACATAATAAATATCCTAAATTTTATCCTGTTTATTATGCCATGGCTGAGGTGAAACGAAACATGGGCGATATGCGCTCCGCCATGCAGCTTGCCTTTCAGGCCGACGACCTCGTAAAAAAATATGTCACAAATCCTGAAAAGAACCCCCTTGACAGGCCGGCTATCGCTGCGGCTGAAAGCAACGACTCTCGCCACACTTCCGATGAAAATGAATCGGAAGTTGATGTCATGGAGAAATTCAACAGGCTTGTGACTGTTTCGGAAGTGGCGGAGACGCAACTGTCATATAATGAGAAAATCAAAGGCCGTGTTCAAGACAGGAATGTGCAAGTGGAGCCGGAACCGTCTTATGCCGTGTCGTTCGCGCAAGGGCCGGCCTCTCTGAAATCGGTGTCAAACTATTTTCGCGAACTTGACGACCTTAACCAAATGAGACTGATTTCACGTCAGTTTTATTTGTCGCCCGGACTTCCGGCAGGATCCGACAACGAGCTCTCCCGCCAGATATTCTCTTTTGCCGATGACATCTCGCAGCAAATCAAGTCGGGGAAAGAGCGCCCGATCGACCGCCTTGCGCTCGGCGTAGCCCAGACCATGCTCAAAAATTTCCCGGAGGCCATATCGAATTTCGACATTGCAATCAGCCTTGACCAAAGATTTGCCGTGGCATATATGGCTCGTGGATTTGCCCGCTATGCGCAATCGCAAGCAAATGCAATTATTAACCGCAACAGTGAGAACGAATCATTTCTTGACCGCCGCGCACAAGCGGCGGCTCTTCAGGAAGCCATTTCCGACTACGACATGGCAATCTCACTGAATCCTCGATTGGTTTTCGCATGGTTCAACAAAGGCAACATCTACTATTCAGCAGGCGACTACACTTCTGCAATGCAGTGTTTTTCAGAAGCTCTGAAGATCGACCCGGAATTTGGGCAGGCATACTTCAACAGAGGACTTGCCTACCTTCAGTCGGGCAACAAGTCGCAAGCATTCTCCGACTTGTCGAAAGCCGGAGAACTTGGCATTCTACCGAGCTACAATATTTTAAAGCGAATGAAATAATTCACATGCCGAAAAATATTGAGCCCGCAACTCTCTAGAGAGTTGCGGGCTCAATATTTTTGTTAGGATTATCGGTTTATTACTTCTCTGCCTTTGCTGCGGCACCACGGGCGGCGCGAGTAAGCTGCACAGCGCAAACCACTGCATTCTTGGCGCTGATGAGTTCAAGGCCCTCATAATGGAGATCGCCTACTGCAAGGCTCTTGCCAAGGCCAAGGTTGTCTACATTCACCACAAGACGCTCGGGAATCTGGCTGTAAAGAGCTTTCACTTTAAGTTTGCGGAGTGAAAGTGTGAGTTTACCACCGGCCTTAACACCCTCTGCGTGGCCCTCGATCTGCACAGGCACTTCCATTACGATAGGCTTCTCATCACCCACCTCAAGGAAATCGATGTGAAGGATTGTATCTTTCACCGGCTGGAACTGAAGGTCCTTCATCACAGCTTTACGCTTGTCGCCATTGATGTCAAGGTCAATCTCAAAAATATCGGGAGAATAAACGAGCTTGCGAACATCCTCAACCTTAACCACGATGTCAGTTGTGATAAGGCCACGCTTGCCGTCAACATCCACGATTTTCTCACCTGCCTTCAAAGTGCCATTGTAAGGAAGGTCTACAATTTTGCCACCATTGAGGACTGCGGGGATTTTACCCTCTGCACGAAGTGCCTTTACCGACTTTTTGCCAAGCTCGGTGCGCGGTTCTGCGCTAAGTTCAAATTTCTTCATTGTTTTTTTGTTGTGTTACTCAAAATAAGTTTTTTTGCTCAGGCCATTTCGCCTTTGGGAGCGGCCCGCCACTCTGCAAAAGAAGACAGGCAACAGATTTCCCATCACACGTTTTTGCTCAAAAGCATCGCAAAGTTACAACTTTTTTTCCATTCCAACAACCCCCACACACCTTAACACAGAAAGGAAGGCAAAATAAATACCGAATCCTGCCTGGGTCTTGGACGCGTCCAAGACCCAGGCAGGATTTTCCGTACAGCTCAGTTTAGAGCCGACTATTACCTGACAACAAATTTTTTGCCGCTGCGGATATATATGCCGGGCGACAGGGGCCGGGAGCTGACCCTCCTTCCGTTGAGGTCATAAATTGAACTGTCAGCGCTGTCGGCGTCTCCGATAATCTCATCGACACCCCCTGTGTCTGACCGCCGGAACGAGACGTTAGTATACATGTCCATGTCATCTTGATAGTCAGTGTTGCCCGTGTCTTTTTCCGTAATAAACCCTCCGGACAATCGCTCATTCTCATCTGCGGAAAGGCTGAACCCGAAGTCACCATAATACCAATACCCCTGCTCTTCCTGACCTGTCAGACCTGTCAGAGCATACGGTGTAATAATTCCTGAATCACGGTCATATGAGCATCTGAGATCTTTCAATGTGGGCGTGGCAATAATATCGGTCCACTTCCAGACAATACTGTCATCTGAGTCACTGCCAAAAACAGACGGGGTAAAATACATCTCACGAGAAATGCCATTGGGCTTGCTTTGATAAGTTCCCATGAGCTGTCCGTTCGGGAACACAACCTCGTCATCTGACGTGATTTCCCCTCTTATCCAGAATTCGGGGATGTTCATCGACAATCCCCTGATATATATATGGCTTACATCGATTATGCAGTCAACCGGCCTTACAAGATTCTGACATTCAAGGTCATATTTATAACGCCATGCCGATTCCATATGGCACACGAGATAGTAGTCGTAATGAAACTCCCACTTCTGAATCTCTGCACAGTCTGGAGGAAGTATCGCGCATTCTGGATACTGCGCAACTCCGTCGTCAACGCTGCCGCCGGCGACATGCCGGCGACATGCCAAACATCATCACGGCAATCAGACAAGTCAAATGTCTCTTCATAATTTTATCAAGTTTAATGGTTAATAACAGGATTGTCGAGTATGCCACCCGATTTAACCTTGTGGCAATCGAAGCTTGACCACAAAGTTAACAAAAAATCCGACATCCAAACGTCATGCGCACAAAAAGTCAAGAATCGAACATTATTTCTTTACAAAAACTTAAATTCCCCATAAGGCATGAACACCAAGCCACTCTATAGAAAGAGTATGAGGCTAATGTCATTTGTTGTAATGGGTCATGGCAAAGGAGGCGCCCGACAGGCAGAATGCTTTTACTGCTTCTGATGCTTTTTTAAGTTTCTCCGGCAGCTCTTTTGCCTCTTCCGGAGGGAACTTGCCTAACACATAGTCTATCTGGCCACCTTTGGGGAAATCATTGCCCACTCCGAATTTCAGACGGGCATAGTTTTGTGTGCCAAGTTGCTCTGCTATATTCTTCAAACCGTTATGGCCGGCATCCGACCCTCGCTCCCTGATGCGTATCGCTCCAAACGGCAACGAAATGTCATCTACAATCACAAGAAGATTCTCAAGCGGAAGTTTCTCTTTGTTCATCCAGAATCTGGCAGCCACGCCACTCAGATTCATAAACGTGGATGGCTTCAGGAGCATCAATTCACAATTTTTCACTTTCACTATAGCCATGTCGCCATATCTGCATGACTTAAACGCCACTCCCGATTCATCCGCTATAGCATCGCCAACCATGAATCCGGCATTGTGGCGCGTGCCTTCATAGTCCGAGCCAATATTGCCCAGACATAAAATCAAAAATCTTTTCACGTTGTTTTCTTCATTCGATGCGGCAACGTCATTTTTGCCGCCAAACAAACTTTTAAAAAACTTAATCATCGTCTCCCTCATCGTCATCGTCTTCCCAATCAAGGAAAAACGCATCGGCATAACTCTCCTCCTTAAAACGCGAAAGCTCACGACCCTCCCGCTTAGTCGGGCGGCCTAAGCCCTTATGGCGGTCTACAAATCCTGAAATCTTTGTCATCTCAAGCAAATCATATTCCGATTGAGGCGTGAGATTCTCAAGATACTCCGGCACTAAGCGAGCGCCAAGACGGTTTGGGGCAATTGCCAATATACGGAACTTATAAGTCACAGGCGGTTTTTTCACATCGATTATATCGCCTACCTTGACCAAGCGGGAAGGCTTGACCACTGTTCCGCCTACACTCACCCTACCCTTTTTACATGCATCGGTGGCTATGGTGCGCGTTTTGAACACTCGCATACACCATAGCCACTTATCTACTCTTTCTTCTGATTTTGGCATACCTGTTTTACGATACAAATAAGATATTACTTATCCGACGTGCGCTCCAGTTGAAGCACAACCTCTCCCTGATTGTTGAGCAACGACACTTTCCCTTCTTTCAGCGGCTTGGCGCGAGAAGCCTCCTCCAAAGCCACAACAAGCTGAGTCTCATATTGCGCATCCGGACACATCATCCTTGTCATTCCTATCTTCTGAAATGAGATAGAGTTGGCGGCATCCATGTCTGTTTCAAGAGTGCCGTTGATAATGTTGCAGCCGGTGTTGCCATGCAGCCTCCCCTCATCCACATCTATCACAAGTTTCATATCCGGCACATTCACAGGCTGTCCGTCTATCTCCTTCACAAGCCATGTGCCATTCAGGAACTGAAAATTCTGGTGCATTAATTCCATAACGGCCTCACGGTTTTCATTATAAAAAGTAAGATAATAGTCGTCACCGCTCAGGCGCCAGGTGTAATAGCGCGTAGCGTCAAGAGCCTGTCCAATCTCGGCATCAGTTATCCCTTCAAGATGACACATCATCATCGTGGAAGCAAGATGTGAAAATGACAATGTGGAATCTGCAGGATTATATGTATATGACGCATTAATCACGTTGCAGCCATTGTTGCCATACACTCTCTTCTCCGAAGGAACAAACTTTAGATAGGGTGCAGTCTCTCCAATTGCAGGCTTGCCTGCAACCTTCTCAATCGCCCAGTCCCCTTTCACCACTCCTTTGGCAAGGTCTTCAGAAGTGTAGACAGCCGACACCGGCTGCACTATTTTCTCCCGGTCTGTGGGCAGCACCGCCTCTTTTTTAATCTCTGTGGACGCTTCATTCTTTTTCATGACATTGCATGCGCCAAACGGCAACAATGACACAAACAGAACAGCAGGTATATAACGTCTTCTGTTTATCATATTCAATCTTATTTCTTTTTGCAAATTTAACAATTATTTCTTTCATGCCCAAACCCGTCATAAACATGATAAGTCACATTTCTGTGTTTCAGCAATTCTTTTTTCAGAGGGAAGCTGATATTGGCGGATGCAAGACTCTACGAAGCAACCTGATAAAACCTCGTAGAATCTTTTATATAGCCTTTCACAAAGCACGGTCTACCATATCCGACAATTCAGAAACTGTTTTACTACCGCTCTCGCGCATAAGCTCCTCCCCCTCCTTAAACAAAATCCAGGTCGGATAAGCACTTATTCTGTATTCTTCGGCAATCTTATGATTGTAAGAACTGTCCACTCTCTGCACATTCACACGTTCTCCATATTTTGCAGCCATAGCTTCAGAAAGATATTTCACATCTACCTCATCCTGCTCGGCGGCATGAAGAAACACAACCAATGTCGGCTTAGAATCCTTGATAATCTCTTTAAAATAGGCTTTCATAATATAATTCAATTATAAAACAAACACTATTGTCATCTTTAATAGGAAACAATGAGCATTCATAGAGAGTTCACACACCCTATCCATATAGCGCTCACAATATGAAGTCACGACATCACCGCCTGCACAAACGTTTAAGCCCGCACATCATGCACCTTCCTTCATCAGCAGTGGCCTCAAAGCGAGGATTGTCAAACACGCCATCAATCATAGCCTCTATCTCTTTTGAAAAATATCCGGCGCATTCATAATAATCATAAATTATCTCCTTCCCGATCTCAGGCAACGATTCTTTCATTTTCAACATCCCGGGCACATCATATATCTCAGTCCTGACATGAATCTCACCCCTGTCTCCTCCTCGCTTTGTCAAAAGCCAGGCATAAGTGAACAGCTGAAAAATCTGCTCCGACCGGTAGTCGCCTGCCATCACTTCTTCAAGAGTATCTGCCGAAAGTTTAATTTTGCCGGTTTTATAATCCACAATTCTCAACCTCCACTCTCCGTCTATTTTCACTTCGTCAAGGCGGTCGATGGCAAATTTGAAATTTACATCTCTTCCTGAAGGGAGCTTAATCCTTAATGTCTCTTCTATCTCACATCCATAAATCTTGAACGGAGCAAGCCGCAAGTCATGACAAAGCACTCTCTGCACCTGTTCCATGATACGAGCCCCGACAATCTTCGCAGCCCCTGACAAAGGCGTGTCAAGCTCTTCGTTGCGCATATTAAAATGCAGTTTATTGACTGTCCTGGTAGTGAGCTGCCATAATCTGTCACTGTCGGCAAGCATGCCGCTGATCTTGTCTGAAGTCATCAGCACAGCCTCTTCAAGATATTTTTTACGCTTCTCCTCTTGCAAATACAATGACAGCATCATGTCGTGAAGGATATTGCCTCCTGTTATCGCATCGATATATTCCGACGGCTCCGGGTCTGTGCTTATCCCCAGCACATTCTGATAAAAAAATCTCACCTGGCACTCCCTGTATGAATTTAAAGACGAAGCTGAAAAGTTTTTACCACCCTCTTTCATAAACAAAGAGATCACCTCTTTTATTTCATCGTTTTTTTCAACAGATGGATCATAAGGAGTTTTACCCGTCAGCACAAATTTCCAATCCTGCTCATCCATTATGCCCTTTGCAAACAAATGCCTCAGCTGCAGGATGTAACGCGACACATCTCCTCCCGCAAGTCCTGCTCCAGACCTTGCGTCATAAATCATAGTCACCTCTTTTGCCCTGCTTATCATGCGATAAAAATAATATGCGAAGATGCTTTCAGCATAATTCGACGGTGGCATTCCAAAAGCATGACGAAGGCTGTCGGGTATAAAACTTTTTGTTCTTGCCCTGCGCGGCATTACCCGTTCATTCATCGACAATATGAAAATATAATCAAAATCTATTGATCGGGTCTCCAACGTGCCCATCACCTGAAGCCCGGTCAGAGGCTCCCCTTCAAATCCCACCTTTTCACCTGCAAGAAGTTTGTCGGCAAGAAAAAACACTGTAGACGGGCGCATGTCGCACGCATATTCATCTAATATGTCGGCCAGCCTCCTTAATGAATCCCTATAGACATCGATATGCCCTATTTCCAATCGCGTCTTTACCATCGCGCCCTCCATTCCTGGCAATGCCTCCGACACCGATTCCAGAACCGAATCCATATATTGCAATACCCCCTTGGGAGTTGCCATAATCGCTGAAGCATCAAGCAGGAGAGCCATTTTTTCAGAAATATCCCTGATTTCATCCAAGGTAATCATTGTCTTGTGGTGACGGTCGAGATAACCGAAAACCTTTCCTATGGCATTTGAACCGAAAATCGCATGTGAAAAAGGGTGTGAAAGAAACAATCTGACATCTCGATGATAAAATGCCATATCTCCCTTAACAGTGTGCTTGTTATAATGCAGTTTGCGAAGCATGCTCATAAACGGCACCACTGACGTGAGCCGCAAAGGGTATCCCATAGTCAGGTTCACATCTCCCATGCCGTCTGGAAGAGAATACAGCATGGGCAAAAGAAGGTTTTCGTCAGGAAGCACTACAGCCACTTTTGCTCCGGTTATTTCATCAGAAGTGAGCCGTCCTCTAAGTTCAGCAAGCATCGTTCCCGCTATTTTTACCTGCGCGGAATTAGATGGCGAACCGGCCACACGCAACCTGGGCATATTTTCATTGTCACTCAATTTCAACGCCGGCATAGCCCATTCGGGCGCAGGGAACATCTTGATATTGGCTTTTACAAATTTCGAGGCCGAGTTTGCGCCGGCTGTAAGCACAGGGCCTGTTGCATCCCAGAAAAAATCGCCGAATGAATCAAATCCTTCATATCCTTCAAAATCTCTGAGCTCAGCGAATATACCGTTTTCCGCCGCACTCAAGGCATTAAACCCTACCGCAACCACTTTTTTATACGGCAGATAATCTCTTCCTGATGTCTTGAGGTTTTCAAGCGCCAGGCGATAGGCGCCCCCTGTAGTAGCCAATCCTCGCTCGCTTAACTTATCATTAAGTTTCTGATATAACGGCCACATTATTCTCCATAAATGAAGGAATCGCCTCTTCACTTCAGAGAGACGCACCTCTTCACCGTCGAAGTTTTTCCAGAACTTCGACGGATCGCCGATGTCTGTACGCCCGAAATATTCCGCCATTACCTCCTTCTGCTCTTCCGTAAGAAAGTTCGACGATATTTCCCTATAGTCCTTAACATTCTTGAATATCTCTTCCGGGCTGGCAAGATATTGGTCCACTTCACTGAAATCAGACAATACTGTCTCGCCCCATCCCCGGAAAGAATCAAAATCCACTCCTCCATCGTCGCAAGCATCATTCATTGCAGCCGGAAGCCCCAACATCTCTCTATACGCCTCATAAAGCAAAAACAACTGGTCAAGCCTTGATGCCACAGCCTTTTCCGACAGCATTCCCACAAACTCCGATATAGTCATCACTTCAGGAGCAAGAGTCAACTTACGCCCGCACTCCTCTTTAAGGAATTTTAGAAAAAACGTGCCGCTTCGTTTGTTTGGGAATAGAAAGCACATCTCCGACAAGTCTGCATAACGCGACACATATGCCAATGCAATCGATTTCAAGAATGGTATCATAATCCAAATAAATAACTTTTATTACAACTGACCGTGGTTATTCCAATTAAAATCATACGCGACTTCTCACCAATGATTATTGCGACGTTTCGCACGTCGCCGATAATACAGCAAAGCTACTGTAAGATTATAAACTGCCTTACACATTGATTTTATCTGTCAAATAAATTCAACCAAAATTAGACAACCAATGCAAATTTAGATAAAAATAACGAGTTTTCTACACCGGCAAAATAAAGAAATGATTTTTCTTTAGAGGAAAGTTAATAAAAATAATTTGAAAACAGCATAAATGCTATCTTTTCCCTACAACACATCACAAACTTTTCATCATCCTCCTTGCATATATCAACCAAATACACACATATATCTATGTATCATACATTATTTTCTTTCATAATGCCATAATTTATGAATTTCATTTGCAATTATCAAACTATTTAGGTACTTTTGCAGTGTAATCTTAGGTCATGAAATTTTCCGAAATAGCCGGACATATTGAAACAATCGACTCGCTTCGCACACTTGCAGACGCGGGTCGAATACCTCATGCAATCCTCCTGTCTGGAATTTCCGGCATCGGAAAGTTCAGACTTGCAAGAGCATTCGCACAATACATTCACTGCTCCAACCGCGCAAACGGCGATTCTTGCGGGAAATGCCCATCTTGCATTCAGCATGCAAAATTTAATAACCCCGACCTTCATTTCATATATCCGGTGGTAAAAAAAGATGGCGCACTTATATCTACCGACTTCATTGAACCATGGAGAAAGATGATGACTGATTGGAGCTATATGCCTACTGAGAAATGGAACGACCTTATTCAGGCCGGCAACTCTCAACCGGCAATATATGTGAATGAAAGCGAAGACATCATCAACAAGGCTTCACTATCGGCATATCAGGAAAACTTTAAAATATTCCTTATCTGGCTTCCGGAAAGAATGCGTCCGGAAGCAGCCAACAAACTTTTGAAGGTGATCGAAGAGCCTTTTGAAGACACCATTTTCATTTTGGTAAGCAACGACGACTCCAAGATTCTGCCCACAATCTTCTCTCGCACGCAACGTTTTAACATGCGGCCTCTTTCCGGCGACGACATAAGCCGACACCTGACTCAAAACAGAGGCATCGGACAGAATCTTGCGCAAGCAGCCTCTCGCATTGCTGAAGGAAGCATGGGGAAAGCGGAGGAACTTGCCTGCCATCCTGACGAAATCATGGAGTTTTCCGCAATCTTCAAAGAGACAATGCGTATGGCCTACGGACTGAAAGCACGGCGCATGAAAACCATTTCAGAAGAAACAGCAGCCATGGGTCGCGAAAAACTTATGAGATTTCTGAATTATGCGGCAAGAATGGTGAGAGAAAACTTCATCTACAATATGAAGATGCCTCAGATTTCTCTACTCACCCCCGACGAAGAAGAATTCAGCGTAAGGTTCGCGCCTTTCATCCATGAAGGAAATGTGGAGGGCCTGGCATCTGAAATTTCGCGCGCCGAATCCGACATAGAGCGAAATGCAAACGCCAAAATCGTTATGTTCGATCTTCTTCTTCTCATATCTCAATGGGTAAGAATGCCGAAGCCCGCGCGTCTTCCGATATGACAAATTTAAGATTACAAAATAAAAAGTAAGAATATATAGATTCAGATACATAATTAATTATTATAACCTTATGAAACCTACACTATTTATTCTCGCTGCCGGCATGGGTAGCAGATATGGCGGCCTCAAACAGCTCGACGGACTTGGCCCGAGCGGAGAAACAATCATGGACTATTCTGTTTACGACGCACTTCGCGCCGGCTTTGGAAAAATTGTGTTCGTTATTCGTCATGACTTTGAGCAGGAGTTCCGCGACAAAGTGATCTCCAAATATGAAGGACACATACCTGTTGACGTTGTTTTCCAAGACATAAACAATATACCCGGCGGCTACAAACCCAACCCCGACCGCCAGAAGCCTTGGGGCACAAATCACGCTGTGCTGATGGGCAAAGATGTCATCAAAGAGCCTTTTGCCGTAATCAATGCCGATGACTATTACGGAGCTGAAAGTTTTAAGATTCTTGGTGATTTCCTCCGCTCTGTTGAAGGAAAGAAGAATTGCTACTGCATGATTGGCTTCAACGTTGAAAATACCCTCAGCGAGAATGGCGGAGTGTCAAGAGGTCTTTGCGAAGTAAGCCCGGAAGGAAACCTCACTGGAGTGACAGAATGCCACGGAATTGAACGCAAGAACGGCAAGCTCATACAAATTGCTAACGAAAAGGAAGTTGACTTCCCTGAAGGAGCTCCGGTGTCGATGAATATGTGGGGTTTCACACCTGACTATTTCGACTATTCTGAAGAATCATTCCTGCGTTTCCTTGAAAAGAACCATAATGAACTGAAATCAGAGTTCTACATACCAACTGTTGTAAACGAACTCATCAAAGACAATAAAATAGAACTGAAAGTTCTTTCCACTCCTTCAAAATGGTTCGGAGTGACATACGCAGCCGACCGCCCCGCCACTGTGGCACAATTCCGGAAGCTGGTTGACGAAGGCGTTTATCCCGAAAAACTTTTCTAAACATTTTGTCATGAAAGAAAAAATTCTTGTCACAGGCGGAACCGGATATATCGGATCTCACACCACTGTGGAGCTGCAGAATGCAGGGTATGATGTTGTCATCATCGACAATCTCTCCAATAGCAATGAGACGGTTCTTGATGGAATTGAAAAAATTTCAGGCGTTCGCCCGGCATTTGTAAAAGGTGACTGCACAGACATCGAAACCCTTCGCATGCTCTTTAGACAACACCCTGGAATCAAGGGCATAATCAACTTTGCCGCTTCTAAGGCAGTGGGTGAAAGCGTGCAAAAGCCCCTTTTGTATTATCGCAACAATCTCAACACCCTCATCAACCTTCTCGAACTCATGCCTGAGTTTGACGTCAAGGGAATCGTGTTCTCTTCATCATGCACAGTTTACGGAGAGCCGGACATGAACCCTATAGACGAAACGGCTCCTATCAAGCCCGCAACATCTCCCTATGGCAACACAAAGCAGATTTCTGAGGAAATAATAGAAGATTATATAAAAAGCGGCGCCCCCATCAAAAGCATCTTGCTTCGATATTTCAATCCCATTGGCTCACATCCGTCTGCACTTATCGGAGAGCTTCCCCTCGGTGTGCCGCAGAACCTTGTGCCCTATCTCACTCAGACCGCCGCAGGCATTCGTAAAGAACTCACCGTGTTTGGCGATGACTACAACACTCCCGACGGCAGCTGCATCCGCGACTATATCGACGTTGTAGACCTTGCCAAGGCTCATGTAATCGCAATGAAGAGAATGCTTGAAAACACCGGAACCGATGCTGTCGAGATTTTCAATCTCGGAACAGGCAATGGACTTTCTGTGCTTGAGCTTATCAATGCCTTTGAAACTGCCACAGGAGTGCCGGTGCCTCATAAAATCGGCCCGCGCCGCGCAGGAGACATTGAAAAAATCTGGGCTGAGCCAAAAAAGGCAAATGAAGTTCTTGGATGGACAGCTGAAGCCGACATCAAGGACACCATGCGCAACGCATGGGCATGGCAATGCAATGTGTCGAAAAAATGAATTAGTTTTTCAGTCAAATAAAAAAGAAGGAATCACCGGTGATTCCTTCTTTTTTATTTGATGTTTTTTCAATTATGTGCATCACGTCAGAATCGGCGCTGCTGGGAACGTGCCTGCTTGAGCTGATTCATCATCTTCATAGGATTCTTCATATTTGAGGCTGCTCGCATCATCTTCCTTGTGTCTTCAAACTGCTTTATAAATTTATTTACAGCCTGAAGCGATGTGCCGGAACCCTTAGCTATACGCTTCCTTCTTGAGGCGTTAAGAATCTCGGGATTGTGTCGCTCGTAGGGAGTCATAGAGTTGATCATCGCCTCTATCGAATTGAACGCAGAGTCATCAATGTCTATATCCTTTATAACTTTCCCTACACCGGGAATCATGGAAGCAAGCTCCTTGATGTTGCCCATCTTCTTTATCTGATGAATCTGGTTGAGGAAGTCTTCAAAATCAAATTTGTTTTTCTTAATTTTCTCCTGAAGACGCTCCGCCTCTTTCTGGTCATAGAGTTCCTGCGCTCTTTTCGCCAGTTCCACGATGTCGCCCATGCCAAGGATACGGCTTGCCATACCCTCAGGGTTAAACTCCTGAAGATCTTCAAGCTTTTCTCCCGTGCCTATAAACTTTATTGGCTTGTCTACGACAGAGCGGATTGAAAGGGCCGCACCGCCACGGGTGTCGCCGTCAAGTTTTGTAAGCACAACACCGTCGAAATTAAGACGGTCGTTAAACTCCTTGGCCGTGTTTACTGCATCCTGACCCGTCATTGAGTCAACCACGAAAAGTGTCTCATGAGGCCTGACGGCATCTTTGATTGCCGCAATCTCGCGCATCATCTCTTCGTCAACAGCAAGTCGGCCCGCCGTGTCAATCACAACCAGGTCTAAATGATTGCGCTTTGCCTCGGCTATGCCGTTAAGAGCGATCTCTACCGGATTTTTATTGCCATCTTCTGTATAAACAGGCACACCGATGCTTTCGCCAAGCACCTTCAACTGCTCTATAGCCGCCGGCCTATAGACGTCGGCAGCCACAAGCAACGGACGTTTGCCTTTAGATGATTTCAGTTTTTTTGCAAGTTTGCCGGAAAAAGTGGTCTTGCCGGAACCTTGCAGACCCGACATGAGAATCACCGCTGGATTGCCCGAAAGATTGAGCGGTGTTTCCTGACCACCCATAAGAGTTGTCAGTTCGTCATGCACAATCTTAATCATCAATTCTTTAGGCTTCAGGGCATTGATCACATTCTGGCCAAGCGCCTTCTGTTTTACGGTGTCGGTAAAAGTCTTGGCCACCTTATAGTTGACATCGGCGTCAAGCAACGCGCGGCGCACATCTTTCAATGTTTCCGCAATGTTGATTTCCGTTATACGTCCCTCGCCCTTGAGTATCTTGAACGACCGCTCAAGCCGGTCTGATAAGTTTTTGAACATAATTACTTTTTACAAGAATGTGTGTTTATCTCCCGCTCGGCGCCGACGGGTGAGGCGGCCTGTGCCTGGAGAATTGTTCACAGCCTGTTGGTGGCTGTGTCGGGGAATATCACAGTCGGCTTATGGTTTACAGCCTCCTCGGGAGTGAGCTGGGCATAGGCGATTATTATCACCACGTCGCCCGGCTGGACCTTGCGGGCCGCAGCGCCATTGAGGCATATCACCCCGCTGCCCTCTTCACCTCCTATTGTATAGGTGTCAAACCTCTCGCCATTATTGTTGTCTACAATCCAGACGCGTTCTCCCTCAAGGATGTTTGCTGCCCTGAGGAGCGCCCTGTCGATTGTGATACTGCCGATATAGTTAAGATTCGCCTCTGTCACTGTCACTCGGTGAATCTTAGATTTCATCATTTCTATAAGCATCTCTTTATTCTTTTGGAACACGATAGGCTATGTTGTCGATTAGCCTTACTTTCCCGCAATACACAGTAATACAGCCAACCACCCATGGCGACTCTTCCCATTCTTCAATCGATTCAAGAGTGCGGGCATCGACTATTTCAAAATATTCAACCTTCATGCCGGGGATTGCGTCAATCCGCTCCACTACCGTGTCATGAGTAGCCCTCACAGAATGATCCAGACTATAAGCCACACTGTCCTTCAGTGCCGCATGAATCTCCGGAGCTATCGCTCGCTGCTCTTTGCTCAAAAGCGCGTTGCGGCTTGACAGGGCCAGGCCGTCAGAAGCTCGTTTTATCGGGCAGGCCACAATCTCAACATCTATGCCTTCGCTCTTAATCATGTTGCGAATCACAGCTATCTGCTGAAAATCTTTCTCCCCGAAATAAGCCCTGTCGGGAGTGACGATTCTAAACAACAGACTCACAATCTGAGCTACACCCTGGAAATGACCGGGACGGTAAAGACCCTCCATCACTTCTGCCGCCTTTCCAAGTTCAAACTTATGGCTCGGGCCTTCTGTGCCGTCAGGGTATATCTCCTCTACCGACGGCGCAAACACAGCCGCCGTTCCGGCTTCGGCAAGCATCTTGAAATCTTCCTCCTCTTTTCGCGGATACGAGGCAAGATCTTCAGAATTATTAAACTGGGTGGGATTGACAAACACGCTGACAATAGCCACTCCATTCTCTGCCACGGCTCTTTCCACAAGAGAAAGATGACCCTCATGAAGCGCACCCATAGTGGGGACAAGACCCACTGATGCCCCTCGGCCTCTTTGCTCGGCCACATAGTCGGCTACTTCGCTGACTTTTCTTAATATTTTCATTGCCCTTATATCTGGTTTTAGGGTTCAATTCTTTTCAGACTGCAAAATTAATGAAAACTTCATAATCTCCCCAACCTCTTCATTGAAAAATATGCCACACATATTAAAGATATTTAAAAAACATCGTTTGCACTCCTCTTTTTGCAGCTACCTCTGAAATTTTTATTAACTTTGCATATTCTTTAGCCGGCATTATGGCCGCGTGGCGATGCCGTCTGATTTTTTCGACACATTTCCTCCGGCATGTGTGCCGGCAGAATTCAAGTAGCATGACAAATAAACGTATACTCTTCATCAGCCAGGAGATTGCACCTTATCTCCCGTCTTCACCTCTCTCTTCACTCGGAAAAAACCTTCCCCAGACCATGCAGGAAAAGGGGTACGAGGTGAGAACTTTCATGCCCAAATTCGGAGCTGTCAACGAGCGCAGAAATCAGCTTCACGAGGTGATACGCCTTTCGGGAATGAACATTATCATTGACGACAACGATCATCCTCTTATCATTAAAGTAGCGTCGCTCCAACCATCAAGAATCCAAGTGTATTTCATTGAAAACGATGATTTTTTTCAAAAACTTGATGAAGATGAAGATGCTGTGGGCAGCAATCGCGCCGACAACGATGAACGCGCTATTTTTTTCGCAAGGGGCACCATGGAAACAGCAAAGAAATTGCGATGGGATCCTAAAATCATGCATTGTTCAGGATGGATTACAGCCCTCGTGCCTATGTATCTGAAAAGAATGTATGGCGACGACCCTTCATTCAAAGGCACAAAAGTGGTCTACTCTGTACTCCCCGGTAAAATATCTACACAGGTTGACCAGAGAATACTCACAAAACTGAAAGCTGACGGATTCTCTCAGAGAGACCTCAAAAAATTCTCCTCTCTAAATCCCGACACAGACATGCTTCACCGCATGGCAATTGATTTCTCTCATGCAGTGATTATCAACGACCCTGACGTGTCGCCGGATTTGCTCGAATATGTCAAGGCCTCCGGAAAGCCCTTTATCGTTGTCAACGATCTTGAGTCGGCTCCGGCCGCTTATGAGGATTTTTACAAATCGCTCTGACATTATTTTCATTTTTATACCTCATCTGAATTCCCAATATTGCATATGAAGTCAACACTTCTGTCTCTTCCCTTTGCCGCTTTTGCATTAGCCTCTTTGGCTGTGGCTTGCGACGACGACGAAAACAAAATCGGGCCATCGCTGTCAACCGGCGAAGTGAACATCACGATTGACTCCCTTACTTTCGATTTGCATGCTACTCCAATCGATCAAAAAGATTTCGACGCACGCTCAGGAAACCTTCTTCTGGGAAATTTAAATGTGCCCGAATATGGCGACCTCAACTGCTCTTTCGTGACGAGGCTCATGTGCGCTTCGGGCTTAAACGTTCCCGACTCCCTCTCAGCTCCAGACAGAGTAGACTCTTGCAAGATTATTATGAGTGTGCCGCGTGGCGATCTTACCGGAGATTCTCTCGCCCCTCAGAAAGTGTCTGTCTACGCTCTCACAAAGCAGCTCCCCTCCGGCATAACTAACAATTTCGACCCGGCCGGATATTACGACCCTTCTTCTCCGCTGGGCACCAAGAGTTTCACCTTATCAAATATCTGCTATAGCGACTCTCTGTTTTTCTACAATAAAGACAAGCCGGCCACCAAGTTTGTCGATATCGCAATAGACCTTCCTAAATCATACGGACAGGAAATATTCCGGCAGTATCGCGACAACCCGTCTGTTTTCCAATGGCCACAGACATTCGCACAATACATGCCGGGCATATTCGTAAATTCCGGATTCGGGAAAGGTTGCGTAGGAAATGTGCAAAGCCTTTACTTTGTTGTGTATTATTATCATCTCAAAGAGCAAACCACTGATGTCGATGGCGAGAAAGTAACAACCGTTACTCATGCCAGGGATTCTGTATTCCCATTCTCAATTTCGCCTGAAGTGCTCAGCAGCAACAACATCTCTTACAAAATGTCAAACCACATTAAAGACATGGTTGCGCGTGGAGAGACAGTAGTCACAACACCGGGAGGCTACAACACTTCTTTCAGATTTCCTGCTAAAGAAATAGTAGAGAAATACAACAATGGAGATTTCAATCTCTCGATGGTGAGCAACCTTACGATGTCGATTCCTGCAGAACAGGTTGAGAATGATTTCAACATAGGCACAGCTCCAAGCCTTTTGCTCATCAAATCTTCAGAAGTGGAAAATTTCTTCGCGAAAAACAAGCTTCCCGACAACGTGACCTCTTTCACTGCCAACTATGATGCCGAAAAGAAACAATACGCATTCTCGTCAATGCGTGCGTATATTCTTGACATTCTTGACAAGAAAGAGATTACAGATGAAGATGTGGAATTCACGGTAGTGCCGGTCAACATAACGACCGAAACTGAGAAAAACTATTATGGACAGGTAGTAGGAACATACGTCACCAAGTGTACGCCCTACACAATAAAGCCTACCATGACACGCCTTCACACTGAGAAGGCTATGATTGTGTTCTCATTCACATCCCAGGTGATTAAGTGACATATTAAATCAGACGTAATCATTCTTCTACCGTTTGAAATAACATTTTCATGACATTCCAGATTCTTTTATTCAGCCTCATTTCATTTCTGACAGGGGCCGATTCTATTGGCTCCGCCCCTAAGGCGGAGCTCCTTTTTGTAGGCGACGCCATGCAGCACCAGGCCCAGCTCGACAGGGCAAAAATGCTTGGGGGAGGAACTCAATACAATTATGATGACTGTTTCTCACTCATAGCCCCTGAAATTCTCAAGGCCGACTATGCGGTGGCAAATCTTGAAGTCCCGCTCGGAGGAGGACCCGATTATTCCGGCTACCCTTGCTTCAGCGCGCCTGACTCTTATGCCGAAGCTCTGAGAGACGCAGGATTCGACCTCATGCTGACAGCTAACAACCATTGCCTCGACAGAAGAGACAAGGCAGCAAGAAGAACTTTGTCGGCACTTGACGACATTGGACTTGACCATATAGGCACATATCACGATGCTGCGCAAAGAGACTCGCTTGTTCCGTTTATCAAAAACATCAATGGATTCAAGGTCGGGTTTCTCAACTACACTTACGGCACAAACGGAATTGAACCTCGAGACGGTGCAGAAATATCACTTATCGACCGCGATAAAATGAAAAAAGAGATTTCAATCACAAGAGATTCCGGAGCTGAGATTGTTGTTGTCACGATGCATTGGGGAATCGAATATGTGTTGCTTGAAAATGCTTCGCAACGCTCTCTTGCAGATTTCCTTGTAGAGCAAGGGGTCGACATGATAATAGGAGGTCACCCTCATGTCATTCAGCCAATGAAAGTGGTTCACAATGAAAAAGAGAATAAAGATGTGCTGATTGTGTATTCGCTTGGGAACTTCATTTCGAACATGAAGACGGCCGATACGAGAGGAGGGGCGTTAGTCAGAGCCACAATAGTAAGAGACTCCGACGGGAAAGCCAGATTCAGCCACGCAGACTATGACACTTTCTTTTCCGCCAAACCGGAGGGAGAGAAATCCAATTTTATGGTGGTGCCGTCATGGATGCCCGAAAAGATCCCGGCATCACAGAAGGCCCATTGGGACATATTCGACAGAGGCGCTCAAAAAATATTCGACCGCCACAATGTCAATGTTCCAAGAAGGCATAAATGAATATAATACTCAAAACAGCGTCACGAAACTGCAAAAGAGGAATCTGCCAACTTGCCTATGTAAAATGAATTGAGTAATTTTGCACCTGTTTTCGTAGATTTTGATAATATATAAAAATGATACAGGTCAATAACCTCGGTATGCAATTCGGAAAACGCACTCTGTTTTCTGATGTAAACCTAACTTTCACACATGGCAACTGTTATGGCATAATCGGTGCTAACGGTGCCGGGAAATCCACTCTTATGAGAATCCTGTCGGGGCAGCTGTCCCCCACTCACGGCACAGTCACATTTGGCCCGGGCGAACGCCTCTCTGTTCTGAGCCAGGACCACTTTGAATTTGATGATTGCACCGTTATTGAAACCGTGCTCAGAGGACACACCGTTCTATGGAACATAATGCAGGAAAAAGACGCCCTGTATGCAAAGCCCGACTTCTCAGACGCCGACGGCATAAAAGCGGCTGAACTTGAAGAAAAGTTTGCTGAACTTGAAGGCTGGAATGCGGAAAGCGATGCAGCTGCTTTGCTTAGCGGACTCGGAATAAAGGAAGACCGCCACTATATGCTCATGAAAGATATGAGCGCCAATGAAAAGGTGAGGGTTCTCCTTGCCAAAGCTTTGTTTGGAAACCCCGACAACCTTTTGCTTGACGAGCCCACAAACGACCTTGACCTTGAGACTGTGAGCTGGCTTGAAAACTATCTTGCAAACTTTGAAAACACTGTGCTCGTAGTGAGCCACGACCGACACTTCCTTGATGCAGTCAGCACACACACTCTCGACATAGACTACAACAAAATCTCCCTGTTTGCCGGCAACTATAGTTTCTGGTATCAGTCTTCTCAACTTGCGCTCCGCCAGCAGCAGGCTGCAAATAAAAAAGCGGAAGAGAAAAGAAAAGAACTTCTCGAATTCATTCAGCGTTTCAGTGCCAATGTGGCTAAGAGCAAGCAGACCACAAGCCGAAAGAAAATGCTTGAGAAACTCAACGTGGAGGAGATTCAGCCATCTTCTCGAAGGTATCCGGGCATTATTTTCACTCCTAACCGTGAAGTCGGCAACAAGATTCTTGAAGTGAAAGGGCTGAAAGCATCGGTAGACGGAGAGGTCTTATTTAATGATGTCAACTTCCAAATCGAAAAGGGCGACAAAGTGGCATTCCTCAGCCGTGACCCACGTGCAATGACTGCTCTTTTTGAAATCATAATGGGCAACAGAAACGCCGATGCCGGAACTTTCGACTGGGGCCAGACCATAACAAACGCATATCTCCCCCTCGACAATAACAGCTTCTTTGAAACAGACCTCAACCTTGTTGACTGGCTTTGCCAATACAGCAAAGATTCTTCCGAGATATATCTGAAAGGATTCCTTGGCAAAATGCTTTTCAGCGGTGAAGAGGTGCTAAAAAAAGCGAGCGTGCTTTCCGGCGGTGAAAAAATCAGATGCATGATTGCAAGAATGATGCTCACTGACGCCAACACTCTTGTGCTGGATTCTCCGACAAACCACCTCGACCTTGAGTCTATCCAGGCTTTCAACAACACTTTGCAGGCTTTCAAAGGTGTTATTCTAATGTCGAGCCACGACCACGAGTTTATTCAGACAGTATGCAACCGCGTCATAGAGCTCACGCCAAACGGAATCATCGACAAAATGATGGATTATGACGACTACATCACAGATGAAAAAGTTGCCGCCGCTCGTGAAAGGCTATATAAATGACTTTAATAACCGCCAAATATCATCATTATGGTAAAACATGTAGTTTCATTCAAGTTCAAGGGCTCGGCTGAACAACGCCTTGAAGTGGCTCGTAAATTTGCTGATGCGCTTCTCTCCCTTCCGCAGCAAATCGAAGAACTGCTTGACATGGAAGTTGGCATCAACGAAAATCCCAAAGAAACCTGGGACCTCGTGCTCATAGCTTCCGCCAATAGTCTCGAAGACGTTGCTAAATACTCGGCACATCCCGCTCACGTTGCCGCAGTGCAGATTATAGCTCCGTTTAAGGAAGACCGCGCATGTGTAGACTATACTGTCTGAGCCTGAACACGTACACCTTTTTTCGATAAAAATAGTATAAAACTATTCCTACCTTACAAAAACGCCGTAACAGCCAACAACTGTTGCGGCATTTTTTTGCGCTCTGAAACTTCTTGTCGCTCGTCAATAAACACAATTATTTTTCGCTTGTTATTACTTAAAAAGTAAATTTATTCCGCTATGAGATTCTTATATGTTTCATTAATATTGACAGCATCTTGCTCACTATGCGCATGCCATAACGATATGTCAGAACCTATACCTCCGCTTTCTGACATAACTTATGATTCATCGTCCGGACTTCAATTATTTTATAATGGAGAACCAATGCCGGGGAAAACCGTGACAATTTCTCAATCAGGCAATAACGCGCACATAACAGCATTCTCGACTTTTGACCTTAGCCAAATATCCGGGATGGGACTCTCCGGCAAAATCCCGGCCCCCGGGGTGTTGCCGGGATCCCCGAAACTTGAACTTGACACGGAAATTCAAAACACCGGCGAATACTGGGAGTTTTCCGGAACATCGCAGACAGCATTCTGCAGTTTCAACTACGCCGGATATGCCGACTCCAACAATCTTAAACTCTACATAACTGACGCCGCTCTTAAAGGAGCAGTAATCTCCCCGCAAGTATGGGCCCCCTCTCCTATCAAACAAAATCCTGACGGCACATACAGTTCTCTTCCTTTCTACATCGATTGGAAATACGACCCTCTTCCCGACGTAGACATTAATCTCTCTGCATTTCTCGAAGCCTTGGCAACATTGCCGGTCATCCCCGTCTATAACAACACTGCATATATGTCGGTGAGCGAAGCTCTGTCTGAAGTTGTAAAGACAATCGCATTCCGCCAAGACGGCAACATCATTATTTCATATGTGTCTACCGTTGGAGGCGCAGCTCAGATTGCACAGACACAACCCAACGGTTATCAATATGTGATATCATCACCAACTACGATAAGCCTATATCTTAACCCTTTATCTTTATTCAGCACCCTGCTGATGGCTACCTCAGGAAGCACTCCGGCATCTGAGGTTAATTTAACAGACACCGGGTTGTTCCCTTACGGGTCTGACTCCACAGGAAAACCTGACGCTTCCTCAAATTCTCTCGAACCCGAATTTACTCAAAAAATAGCCAAAGCCGCTCTCCTGGCACTGCTTCCGAAACTGGCCGACGGAATTCCCCTCGAATTCTCGGCAACTGCCTCAAATCTCAACATATTTATCGGCACTGAAACAGCGTTAAGTCTGATTCAGCAAATACTACTGCCTGTTATTAGCGAAGATTCCAACATTCAGGCAATCGAAAAGTATCTGGCCGGAAACCCTGCCTTCGCACATCTTTTGCCGAATCTTAAAAGGGCACTTGAGCTTATACCTGAAGCGCTGCTTAAAACCACAACCTTTAAATTCGGATTCTCATTAGTGCCATATCAGACCCCTCCAACCAATTGACATTTGGAAGGGAGTGGGATATGGATACCGCCCCTTAATTTTGTTATTTGCTTAGGAAATCTGCAGCCACAGCCACACTCTTGCCAAAGGCTGTCGGCTGCCCTTCCACTGTTATGAAAAGATGAACTGCGCCGGGAAATTCAATTCTGTCGGCATCAGAGCCTACAGACTGCAACCGCTCGATAAATTCCTTGCCTTGGCCTGTAAGGATGTCTCTTTCTGCAGATATCAGAAGCACACGCGGCATTTTACTTAATTTTTCGTCGGAAGAATCCCCCGGGGAAACATCAGGCGCCGTCGCCTCTACGTTTGAACTCGACAGATATGCCTCATTAAAAGCTTCCATCAATCTGGAGTCAAGGCCATACCCTCTTGAATATGTCTTCCATGACTTTGAATTGTCGGCATAAGCCTTTACCACCGGATAAAACAGAATCAGGGACTTTACTTTTAGTTCTTCCGGCAAAAATTCTTCTGCCCTCATAGCGGCAGCCAATGCAAGATTACCGCCGGAACTGTCGCCTCCCAGGCTAACAAGACCGGAATCTGAACCCCACTCAGCTGCATGATCCATTGCATATTTAACAACTCCCACACAATCATACAAGCCCTTGGGATATGGATTCTCCGGCGCGAGAGAATAATCTACAGCCAACACCATGGCTTTGCCGGAAGATGCAAGCGAATCACAGAAGCGAGCACAACTCTCAATGCTTCCGAGCGCCCATCCTCCCCCATGAAAATACACAAGCAACGGCAATGGACCGTTCTCTTTATCCTTTGGTTTATAAAGGCGCATGGCAATTCCTCTCGCATCGCCGTCGCCGGTAAAGTCAATCCTCTCGACACGGTCAGAAAGAACACTCTTTTTATTTCTCCTCATTCTTTCATCCTGAAGTTCCGACAACTGGCCCCTTAATGCATGTCTGACCGCATCACTCTGACGATCTTGCAGGCCCTCAGGCATATCGTCAATAAAGTCATCTGCCTCACGCAGCATCGCGGCAATCTCTTCTTCTGTTGGATAATAGTGCGATGGCAGTTCGCAGAAAACACCGGTTGAAAACAATAGTCCGAAAACAGTTGAGAGCGCTATCCTCTTCTTCATAACTATAATCCTATGATTCTTTCTCCATCAATTCGAGAAGCCGGAACTCAGCCTCGTCAATCTCATTTATTATCTCCTCCATCCTTTTACCCGCTGCAAGGATAGCACTATGATCCATGCTCCCCGACGACATTTCAGATTCGAGCAACTTCTTTTCCTCCTCAAGGCTCTCCACTTTTTCAGTGAGTTCTTCCAGTTCTTTCTTCTCCTTGTAGGTAAGCTTGGCTTTTTTCTCAAGTCGGGGCTTTTGCACGATATTCTGCACCACCGCCTGAGGCTCTTTGACATTCTCCAAAGCTTTAGCCTCCTTTGCTTCTTCCTGCACACAATGCCTATAGGTTGAATAATCGCCGGGAAAATCTTTTATCACGCCATTGCCCTTAAACACAAATAAATGGTCAACGATTCTGTCAAGAAAAAATCTGTCATGGCTGACAACGATCACACACCCCTTAAAATTTGCAAGATAATCTTCAAGCACGGTTAGAGTCAGAATGTCGAGATCGTTGGTGGGCTCATCAAGAATCAAGAAATTAGGATTCTTCATAAGAACCGTGGCAAGATACAATCGCCGACGTTCTCCACCGCTCAATTTATATATGTATTTCTGCTGCGCGTCAGGAGTGAAAAGGAAACGGTTTAAAAACTGTGAAGCACTCAGACGAGTCTTTTCATTAATTCTGACCTCCTCTGCGATTTCCCTCACCGCGTCTATCACCTTTTTCTTTTCGTCAAAACCCGTCATTCCTTCCTGACTGTAATATCCCCAATTCACAGTCTGCCCTATATCAAAAAAACCGCTGTCAGGAGCAATTTCTCCAAGCAGCATCTTTATGAATGTAGATTTGCCTGCCCCATTATCGCCCACTATTCCCACTTTCTCATATCTTGCGAAAGTATAGTTCCATTTATCGAGAATCTTAATATCGCCAAATGATTTAGACACATCCTTTGCCTCAAAGATTTTAGAACCGATATATGCAGAACCCTTCCCAAGCTCCAGGTCTCGCGTCTGAAGGTTTATCTTGCTTTTAGCCTCAAGCTGATGAAAATTATCAATCCGGTATTTAGCCTTCGACCCCCTTGCCTGAGGCTGCCGCCGCATCCAGTCAAGCTCAGTGCGGAGAAGATTCTTCACTTTCGCAAGCTCCGAATTCATTGCGTCATAACGCTCTTGGCGCTTCTCGAGATAATAGTCATAATTTCCATCGTAAGCAAAAATCTCTCCCCTGTCAATCTCTATTATCTTATTGCAGACCTTGTCAAGGAAATAACGGTCATGTGTCACCATCAGCAACGTGATGCGTTGGCGGCTCAGATAGTTCTCAAGCCACTCCACCATTTCAATGTCAAGATGATTGGTAGGCTCATCAAGAATCAGGAGGTCCGGCTCGCTCAGCAACGTCTTTGCCAATGCCACTCGCTTAGCCTGTCCGCCCGACATGGTGCCCATCTTTTGTTCTACATCAGTGATACGAAACTGATACAGCATCTGTCTTGCCCTGTCTGCGCAATTAAAATCATCAGAACGAAGCGGCTCCGGAGTGGCATATTCAAGCGCCGTCATCTCCGGATCATACGGAGGCAGCTGTGGCAGATAACCTACCCGCAAATCATTTCTGAAAACCACATTCCCGCTATCATAGTCCTCACTGCCGGATATAATGTTGAGAAACGTTGTCTTTCCTGCACCATTCGCAGCGATGAGTCCGATCTTGTCGCCTTGATACACCCCCAATGTCACATCAGCAAACAAAATTCTGTCGCCAAACGATTTGGTCAATTTCTCAATTTGCAGATAACTTACCATAATTAATTAACCATGAAACACTATACTCCTCAGAGCATTATTACACAATAATAACATATCTCAACCACCACACGACCCTGAAAGATCTATAAACAATTCTCTTTGGGGACTACATTGCAAAATAATCCCCAAAGAGCAATTATTTAAACTCATCGGCAATACTCTCTACTATTGCACAAAGAGACATTCTGTCATTAAAGAGCCGCGATAACCTCTATTTCTACAAGAGCCTGCTTAGGAAGTTCTTTAACAGCATAGGCTGCACGCGCCGGATATACTGCCTTGAAATTCTCCGCATAAACTTCGTTCATAGCGCCGAAAAGGCTCATATCTGCGAGGAAAACAGTTGTTTTCACCACATTGTCGAGTGTTGCTCCAGCTTCTGCGAGCACAGCCTTGATGTTTTCTATGCTCTGAGCAGTCTGAGCCTTGATGTCAGAAGGCATTTCTCCGGTTTCAGCATTTATAGGAAGCTGGCCTGACACAAAAACAAGATTACCTGCCACTACACCCTGGCTATAAGGGCCAATTGCACCCGGAGCCTTTGAGGAATTCAATTCTTTTTTCATCGTTAAACAATATTAGATTTAATATTAAACAAAAAAGAGGGAGACCTTAAAATCTCCCTCCAAGAGCCGCGACCGGGGCTCGAACCCGGGACCTTTTCGTTACGAATGAAATGCTCTACCAACTGAGCTATTGCGGCTTTTGAAAAAGCATACGCCATAAGAAAACTATGCCGACGCTCATTTCACTATGCAAAGTTAACACTATTTTCTTACATTACACAATTTTTTTTACAAAAAAACTGGCAATATAAAAAAGCAAGTTCAATGCACTGGTTCAATACACAAGTTAAATGTGCTGATTCAATGCAAGCTCAATCGAGTAGGTCGGGAAACGAAAGTTTTCTGACCTACTTTCGTTTCCTTTCCTCTCACACCACCGTACGTGCCGTTCGGCATACGGCGGTTTAATTTGTTTTCAAAGAGTGTCTAATCGTATAGTAGTCAAGGCAACTGATCAAGCCTCTGCGCGTTAGTATCTCTTTCGAGATTGCCCGTGCCACGCAGGTTTTCCTTACCACCCATTCATAGCGGTTGCCACAATAGAAGGTAAGTTTGGCTAAGTCGTTGTCTACCCCGAGCTTACGGAGTCCCCATGCGCGCTTTTGTGGTGTTTTCCTTTGTTTCCATATCACCTTACGCAACATCGTCCGCAGATGTGCGTCTATCTTCTCTATCCTGCTTTTCATCGCTCCTATGGAGAAGTAGTTTATCCATCCGCGTATAACAGAGTTTAGCATGGCGATACGGTCGGTCAGGGAGATACTCCACGAGCGTTTGCATAGGCTCTTCAACTTGCGTTGGAACTTTTCAACCGAGCTTTCGTGTGGTCGTGCCGTCCATTGCTTTGTCTGCGATGACTTGTAGAAGCCAAAACCAAGATATTTCAGTTTACTCGGTCGGCAGATATGGGTTTTGGTGGCGTTGACCTTTAAGCCGAGTTTATGCTCTATCCATTTGGTTATGGTGTGCATCACTCGGCTGGCGCTCGCGCTGCTGCCCACTGCTATGACACAGTCATCGGCATATCGCACATAGCGTAGCCCTCTGTTTACAAGTTCCTTGTCGAGCTCGTTAAGCATTACGTTGCTCAGCAAGGGCGAGAGATTGCCGCCCTGCGGTGTACCGAGTTCCGTGGCCTCATACATTCCATTCTCCATAACTCCCGATTTGAGATACTTGCGTATCAGACTCTCGGTGTCAGGGTCGTGGATTACGCGGCCTACATAACTCATCAGCTTGTCCTGCGGTACGTTGTCGAAGAACTTCTCCAAATCTATGTCCACTATCCACTCATAACCCTCGTTGAGGTATTCCAAAAGTTTAAGCACAGCCTGCTCACAGCTTCTGCCGGGGCGGAAGCCGTAGCTGTTCTCCTGGAACTCTGACTCAAAGATGGGCGTGAGGATTTGAACGATGGATTGTTGGAGCGTCCGGTCAACGACCGTAGGTATGCCAAGCTTGCGCACACCGCCGTTTGGTTTGGGTATCTCTACTCTCCTTACGGGGGCGGGCTTGTAGCTCCGCTCAAGGATTGACTGCTTGATACTCGTCCAATTGGCGTTCATGTAGTCGCGCAGGTCTTCGACTTTCATGCCGTCTATCCCTGCCGCGCCTTTGTTGGATATGACCTTTTCAATGGCGATACGGACGTTGCTCTTGTCTAGTATCTTCTCGATTAGTTTCATCTTCCGTCTTTCTTAATTTCCGCTTCCGATGGATTAAGCCTAACTCCTTGTGTGGGGTTCAGCTCATTGACGTTTCACCTGCGCCCATTCGTCGACTATTCCTTCGGAACATACATTCTTGATTAACGTTACAAATTATTCGGCCCTTCGCCTTGACCGTCCCGCGGTCGGCTACTTCGGCCTCTGCTGACTCCTCGGCATTCGTTGTTACTATCCTTACGGACTGCCGAGGCCTCACGGGATAAACCATACATCTTTCCTCGTTTACCTGCCTAATTTACGCATCAAGGTTACGGTTGCCTTTGGGAACTTCACTGCCTTTA
>VSPM01000129.1 GCA_009775365.1 Muribaculaceae bacterium | reverse complement strand
TCTAACCCCCCCCCCCGGGATTCATGTAAGCCATTGGAACAGAATATGTTATTTGGAGAGGCCGGAAATGTGGCGACATCTGTCACCAGTTTCATGCTTGGCCGCCCGGCAGTTTTGAGTGTTGCTGCAGTCATAAAAGCAAGCGCATATGTGATAGACGGAGCTGTGATAAAGAAACTCTATTCAGAGAGTCATGAATTTTGCCGGTGGCTTATGGAGCTTTCGCTCATTCAATTGTCATATCTTGAAATTCGCCACACTTATCTTGCCCCGAAAGACGCCTACCAGCGTTTCCTTAATTTCATACGCTTCAAGCCCAAGTCTTTTATAAGAAGAGTGCCTGCTTATCAGATTGCCTCTTACCTCAATATCACCCCTACCGCTTTGTCGCTTATTCAGGCCCGCTATGCAAGAGACAATGTCAAGGTTAAATATGACAAAGATTTTCTCGATGGAGTTGGAATAACCGGCAAAGCTCCCGACTAATTGTAACTTAAGAGCGCGTTCCTTAAAATTTTTTAAGCAGTTAAACAAAACGGAATAAAAAGTAAAAAACCTGTAAAATTTGCAAAAAATTAGAATTAAAATAGATTATATTTGTCAACGCAAAATTGAGTTGGCATCAGAAATCAGCTCAAAAGATGCGGATAATTAGGGTCATGCATGCTGTTTGAGAGACTCTGTCGGGATGTATGGTCGGAAAAGGTTATACACAGAGTCTCGAAGAAGATCTATATGAATAAATTCTTTGCTATGTGCATGGCTGTAGCGTTGGCAGGGGGAGGAACCGCCATCGCCCGTCAGTCCCGGAGTGTGGAGCCGGAAGGTTCACCGATTGCAAAACTCACATCTGTTTCTCGTGACAACATACCGGTGGCGGTGACATACACTGCCGAGGGTAACGGTTTCAAGATGGGTGGCGCACCGCTGAAGTTCACCGGCGCGGAATTGATGAATTCCGCCAAGGTTACAGAACACGGAGGCAACATCTATGGCTGGAACATAGGCGGATGGCCTACCGCAGGACGCCTTTTTGAATTTACATCCGACAGTATAGAGCTTACATGGGCCGATGATGCCACAAATCCTCCGATGAGCAGCGCTTATCTTTACGACGGCAAACTTTGCGGCCCGGCTTTGGACACAAATGGCATGGGTATATATGGAGGCTACTGGCGTGAATATGACTTCAGTACAGGAGAAGTGCTCATGAATGAAGAATGGGATATCAATGTGGATCCTATTTATGAAATCGTTACCTACAACCCTTCTGACGGATATGTGTATGGCATGATACAATGGCTTCCAAAAGGACAGGGTGTGTTTCTTTCCAAGGCGTTGCCTACAGACGTAAAGAACCCGACAATCCTCGCTACATTAGAGCCCGGCAAGACAGTGTTTACCGGCATGTGCTACGACGGCAATGCCGATAGAATATATGCCTTGAACCATCTTGGGGAACTCGTGTCTATCGTTTCTGATGGTGATATGGAGTCGATCTGGAATGTAGATATATCATCACAGTTTGACTGGATTAAGAGCTGGTTGACTGCAATGACCTACAGCTCCAAGGATGGCTTGATATATTTCGCACCTATGAGCCTGGAATCTACAGCTCTGGCTACATTGAATCCCTCTACAGGCGAAGCCAACGTGTATGCCAAGACTCCGTCGGGCGAGCAATTCCGTTCGCTTGTGACAACAGATGCGGCATACAGAAGTGAATTGATTCCCGAAGCCCCAGAATTTATCGAGGCTGTATTTGTGGATGGCTCCAACAAGGGCTATAACCTTTACAAGATGCCTTCTTATCTTGTTAACGGCGACCCCATCACATCTGCAATCACTCTCAATGTGTCGGTTGACGAAACTCCTTATTCATCACTCACTGCTTCTGCCGGCGAGGAGGTGAAGGTGGAATATGACCTCGCTTCCGGTATGCACTCTTTCCATCTTAATGTGACTGTAGGGGGCGAGACAAGCTACACTGTTGTAACCGGCAAATACATAGGATATGACGTTCCGCAGACTCCGGCCAATGTGCAGCTTTCTGCCGAGATGATCAAGTGGGATGCTGTTGCAACGGGGACTCAAAATGGTTATGTGCCGGCAGCTGACATGGTGTATGAAGTGAAGCTCAATGGCGAATCATTGGGCGAGACAAAGGAGAATCTGTTTGCATTGAATCTTCCCTCCGACACAGAGATAGACATTTATGTTGCCGAGGTAGTGGCTTCATATGTTAATCCTGCGGATGGTTCTATAATGAAATCAGTTGCAGGAGTCTCCAACAATATGAGCTATGGCAATCCTTATTCAATTCCTTTCACAGTAGAGCCTACCGAGACTCAGGCCGCACTCTGCCAAATGATTGATTGCGATGGATATAAAGGTAATTTTGCAGAAGGGTTCAACTGGTATTATCGCGACGGGACATTTAGAATAGAAACAAACTATTTAAATGAAAGTGGCAATGACGACTGGCTGATTCTGCCTCCGTTTGCAGTAGAAGACGCCTCTAAGATCTACACTCTTTTGTTTGAGGTTGCCAACATGAGCGCTGATTATGTTGATGAAAAAATAGAGGTTTATATCGGTAGCGAGCCTACAGTGGAGGGTATGACCACAGTGCTAAAAGAAGCCTTCAGCCCTGTTCAGTCAAATCCGCTATATGAGGTTGTAAACGTTCCTCTGAATCTTGCCGAGGGCACATATTATATAGGGTTCCACATGATTTCAAAGCCTTCTGAACTTGGAATTTTCTTGCGCAACATATCTGTTCAGTACACCGGTCTTTCAGACAATTCTCCGGCCGAGATTGAAGACCTCGCCGCCACTGCCGGAACGGAAGGCGCGCTTAATGCCACCGTATCGTTCACTATGCCGGCCAAGAACCTTCGCGGCGCAGACTTTGGCTCGGATGTGGTGCTTACAGCAGAAATTGCAGGTGTGACCACTGCAACAGTCACAGGGCGTCCCGGCGAAAAGGTGTCGGCAGTTGTTGAGACTGTTCAGGGTGAAAACATGATTACAGTCTACACCGCCAACGGTGAGAGCCAGAGCCTCCGCCAGACAGTCAATGTTTATACCGGCGTTGAAATTCCCGCTACTCCAGAAAATGTGGTTGTCAAAGGATTTCAGGATCTTTCAGGCGCTGCCCTTTCTTGGGATCCCGTAACCAAGGGCCAGAATGGCGGATATGTTGATCCCGCAGGTGTGTCATATTTGGTTTATGTAATGTCGAACTATGCGTGGGATGTATTGGAAACTTCTGACACTTCTTACACATATGAGTGCCCTGCAGACAGATCTGTGCATCAGGCCACAGTGGGCGTATGCTCTCAGAACCTTGCAGGCAGCAACTATCAGATTGTGGCAGGATATATATATATGGGCACACCTTACACTCTTCCGATAGAGGAGACATTCGATGAGTCGGTTGGAGGAATGGATCTTGCTCCGTGGATCACATATCTCCCGGTCGAGGGCGAGGCTGTAGAATTCGGCATCAACTATATTGATCGTCTTGGCGACTATGACGTCGACGCCAACATCGTGATGTATATGGCCGGCAATCCGGGTGCTTCGGGCATGGTAGGCGTGCCTTACTTCTCTACCGAGGGTCTTGACGGCGCTACAGTGACAATGACTGTTAACTCAGGCATCGACTTCCCCGGCGCTACAATCTATGGCTCTACCAACAATCTTGATGAAATGGTGGAAATCGCACAGATCCCCGCTGTGGCAGATGGCGAAGAGTTTAATGTGGTTAAGTTTGATATCCCTGAAAGCCTTCTCAACCAGCCTGTAGTGGCATTGTATATCTCTACCGAGATTAAGGAGGAAAACCAGATTTTCATTCTCGTTGATATGCTTATCGAGCCTTCAGAGCTTAATGCGGTAGAGGCTGTCAACAACGGATGCAATATAATTGCAGGCAAGGGCATGGTTACACTCAACGGCTTCGCCGGCAATGATGTTGTAATATCTACTATCGACGGCAAGGTTGTGTATAACGGCACCGTTAAGAGCGATCGTAGCGACTACTCTCTTGCAAGCGGCCTTTACATAGTGAATGTAGCCGGACGCAAGGTTAAGGCTCTGGTTCGTTGACCGATTGACTGACCAAACAGGAAATAGGTCGGGATTGTTTAAATCCCTTCAAAAGTGACCAAATGGGCAATTTTGTCCCTCCAAAAGTGACGAAATCTAAAATCTCGTCACTTTTGGAGGGATTTTTTATGTAACAATGATTCGGTAAAATTTGAGGTTGTTCAGCCTTGGTTAAGCCGCTAACTGAGCCAACCGATGATTTATTTTCTT
>VSPM01000128.1 GCA_009775365.1 Muribaculaceae bacterium | reverse complement strand
ATCAATCAATTCGTGATATTTGGGAGAACTCATCTGATGTTTTAGCATTAAGGAGCTTAACTATACGTGATTTCCCTAAATGCCAAAACTGTGATTATAAAGAGTATTGCTCCATATGTCTTATTCGAAATGTCAATGAAAGCGAATATCTTGATTGTAAGGATGTCAATCCATATTTCTGTGCCATTGCTAAGATTAAGCGACAAATAATCGGCAAATAAATCAACATAAATCCCGCAAACCAACATTTAACAATCGTCTAATGAGTTATTTGTCTTTATAAAATATGGCAGATGTGATGACCCCGGAGCAGCGCAGCCGCTGCATGGCGGCTATAAAGGGAAAAGATACCAAACCCGAACTGATTGTGCGGAAGTATCTTTTCTCCCGAGGTCTGCGTTTCCGTGTTCAGGTAAGGAAGCTGTCGGGTAATCCTGATATTGTATTGCCGAAATACAAGACCGTCATTTTTGTCAATGGATGCTTCTGGCATGGGCACGAGGGTTGCAAGTATTTCCGGTTGCCAAAGTCCAATGTCGAGTTTTGGGAAGCGAAGATTGAGCGCAATGTTGCCCGCGATGTCCGTAACGAGGCCGAGCTGAAAGCCCTTGGATGGCGTGTCGTCCGAATATGGGAGTGCGAAATCAAGACTGTAGCAGAGCGCAAGGAATATCTTAAACGACTGTATGACCGCATTGTCAATCTGGTTCAATTATACCCTAATGAGTCTGACACTGATGAAACATCCATAGCTGCTGAGCCTAAATCAGAGCATATTTATAGCAGAAACAACCATTCTTAACTTTGGTGTACCTTATTTTTGCCCATACCGCCAATTAACTTTGTCAACGATAGCCGAAGTCTCGAAAAAAAGTCGTAACTTTGCAATCTAAACTGCGCTTGCGCTGACAAAGGCCAATTATGTAAGAAACATTTCTTATACAACATATTAACGGAACTTCCGTGTAGTCGCATAAAGGTTTGGTCGCCTGTCAGCCTACATGGAAGCTCTCTCTTTATTATGCCTAAGAAAGGATTTACATTTATAGACTTATTTGCTGGCATCGGTGGCTTTCACCAAGCCATGCACTCTGTTGGCGGAACTTGTGTTTTTGCCAGTGAGTGGAACAAATATGCTCGCGCGTCTTACGAAGCAAATTATAAATCCGTTTCTCCCGAAATCTTTGAAAACGAAAATCAATTCTTTGCAGGTGACATAAACGAGGTTGCCCCCGCTTCAATTCCACCCTTTGATGTTTGTTGTGCTGGCTTTCCATGTCAGCCATTTTCTATTGCTGGACATAGACTTGGTTTTGAAGACATACGGGGTACTCTGTTTTTCAATATTGCCAATATTGTAAAAGCCAAAATTGATGCAGGAAACCCACCAAAGGTTCTTCTTCTTGAAAACGTCAAGGGCCTAAAGAATCACGAAAAGGGCGAAACCCTTAAAGTGATTTTAGCTACTTTGGAGGAATTGGGCTATAATTATAACATTGAAATTCTCAATGCTAAATATTTTGGGGTACCTCAAAATCGAGAGCGTCTATTTATCGTTGCGTGGCACAAAGGCCTAATCAAAGCCGAATCTTTTCATTTCCCATACGGCATAGACTCCAAGGGCAATACAATTTTCAACAAAAACAAAGTCGCCGAATGTGCTCGACCAACAAGTGTTTCAGATATATTTGAGCCTAAATCTTCTCTTGATTCTTCTTTCACCATAAGTGATAGAATGTGGGCTGGTCATCAGGCTAGAAAAGAAAGGAATCGCCAAAACGGCAAAGGATTTGGCTATTCTCTATTCAAAGACGATAGTATTTATTGCAGCACGATATCAGCACGATATTGGAAAGACGGTAGCGAAATTCTCATTGATCAATCAGATCTTGGGCTGAATCCACGCAGACTTACACCAGTTGAAGCCGGAAGGCTTCAAGGTTATAATATTGAGGGTGCGGGATGGGAAAACGATACACCCAATAAGCCAACCGAGCAAATGCCCTATAATATTGTGGTATCGAAAAAAGAAGCATACCAACAATTTGGCAATAGTGTCGCTGTTCCAGTTGTAAAAAGAATTGCACTTGAAATCACCAAACAATTATTATAATATGCAATCCCTACTTAACTTTCTGCATGACGAGTCTATTTCAAGTCCGTTTAGAGCGGAATTGAGTAATCGTGGTGGCTATATTACTTTTAGCAATTCTGGACGCCGTGGAGATACGAAATATTTCCAAATTGGTATAGACTCAATTCTTACTACTCTAAAGGATATCCTTACTAACATTGAGGTCTTCTCTCGTATTCAGGATTATGAAGAGAAGCCTTGGCGTGATAATGGGTCTATTTATTTCTCTGATCCGGTTGCCAATGCTAATTCCACGGTGCAAACCAAGCCTCTTTTCTCTACTCTGAGCAAAATTATTAAATGGGCTAATCAGCCCACCTTAAATAACTTAAATACGGATAATCGCATAAGTATTACTCCTGATACATTAGAAAATACAATAACCAAACTCAATGTAGTAGCAGATTCATTTGCTCCACACAGCAATTCTAAAATAGTGAAGCCTCCACTCAACGAGCCGTTGCAAATAATTTATTACGGTGCACCGGGTACTGGTAAGTCATTTACCATTGACGATAAAACGGACGATGAAAACTCGGTACGTACTACGTTTCACCCAGATAGTGATTATGCTTCATTCGTTGGCGCGTACAAGCCTACGATGGAGAATGTGCCTATTAACTCCATTTACGGCGAGTCTGTTCAGTTTGCCACCGGCAAGAACGGACACCCCGGAACCGAGAAGAAGATTGTCTACAAATATGTGCCTCAGGCTTTCTTGAAAGCATACGTGGCAGCATGGAGCAATCTTGACACGCCTTATTTCCTCATTATTGAGGAAATCAATCGTGGCAACTGCGCTCAGATTTTCGGCGACCTTTTCCAACTGCTTGACCGCAACAATGCGGGCAGTTCGTCGTATGCCATTCATGCAGACGAGGACATCTCGCAGTTCCTCAGTTCCGACAACAAGGGATTTGCCGCTCTTTCTGACGAGCAGAAAGACGCTATCCGTGCTTTTGAACTACACAAGGATAACGGCAAAACACAGGCTGTCGGTCAGAACATTCTAGACGGCAAACTTCTGCTCTTACCGCCCAATCTCTACATTTGGGCTACGATGAACACAAGCGACCAGTCGCTTTTCCCCATTGACTCCGCTTTCAAGCGTCGTTGGAACTGGAAGTATATGCCTATCGAGTACAATCCCCTTGACAAGAAAACTCAGCAGCCGATTGATTGGAAATTCCAAATCGGTGACAACCTCTATTCTTGGGGGCAATTCCTTGGCAAAATCAACCCCGAAATCTATACGCTTACCGAATCTTCGGACAAGCAGATGGGCTATTTCTTTGCCAAGGCCGATAATGCCACCGGCATTATCTCCGAGGATGTTTTCTTGAACAAGGTGCTGTTCTATCTCTGGACTGACGTATTCAAAGACTTCGACGTATCGAGTGAACTTTTCAAAAACAAGAAAGCTAACCGCTCGTTCCGTTTTACCGACTTCTTCGAGGACTCCGAAGCTCTCGGCAACTTTATTGACAATCTCGACCTGAATAGTATAGAGCCTGTGAATTTAGCCATGACAGAAGACGGAATCTCCAGATTGTCTGTAAAATTCCCCGACGGTACCATACTCAACACAGGCAATATGATTGACATATACACCAGAACTCTTGAAAGAATTGGACTCGATATGGTCTTCAGTGTATTGGCAGACAGGAAAAAGGGAATTTATCCACTTATTACCAAAGAACAGATTGCGATTGAGAATCCCGGTTCAAAACGTAGATATAAGAAAGTCGGAGATTATTACCTTTTAGTTGGGCCAGACACATATCCGTATGCTGGAATTATTAATGAACTTTCGAGTTTATTGTCAATTGATTTGAATGCTGAGTTCGAATGAAACTACTGATTGAAGAATACCAGTATAACGTAGCCGACGTTGAAAACGTGCTTGACGGGCTTTTCACCCTGCAAGACGTTGAGCAGAAAGTGTCGGTCAGCTACGTCGGGTATTATTACAATCCTCACGAAAAAGTCCGTGATGTAGTTTTCATCCTCCCCAAAGTGCTTATCGACGAGCAGGGATTGGTCTTCGGCGAATACGAGCCGAAAGACCTTATCCATCTCGACGATGCGAAGATGGACGAGAAGCACCGCAAGTTCCTCTATGAATTTGCCGTATGGATTCACCGCGCAATCGTTGTCTACAACGACTCGCACGAGAAGAACGAAATCGTTCTCCACCGCCAAATTCAAGACGAGGGCAAGGGCTCGCACAAGAAAAAGAGCAACACGCTCCTTGATGTTATCCTTTCGCTAATACGCTTCAATAAGGAAAATCAGCA
>VSPM01000127.1 GCA_009775365.1 Muribaculaceae bacterium | reverse complement strand
CCGTGGCGTCCGAGCGACCTCGAACAACGCGAGGGTCGCGCTATCCGTGCCGGCAACGAGATTGCCAAACTGTATGCCGACAATAAGGTGGATGTGATTATCTACGCGGTTGAGAAGTCTCTGGACTCCTACAAGTTCAATCTTCTCCATTGCAAGGCTACGTTCATCAACCAGCTCAAAAGCGGCGCGTTGGGAGCGAGAACAATCGACGAGGGTTCTATGGACGAGAAGAACGGCATGAACTTCTCCGAGTACATGGCTATCCTCTCCGGCAACACGGATCTGCTCGACAAAGCAAAACTTGAAAAGCGGATAGCGGCGCTGGAGAGTGAACGTAAATCATTCAACAAGGGACGTGGAGATTCCGAGTTTCGGCTCCAGACCATCACCCATGATATTGCCAACAACGAGGCGGCAATAGAGAGGATGAAGGCAGATTGGAAACGTTACGACAAAGTGGTGCAGCGTGACAAGGAGGGCAATCCAATCAACAATCTCACGATTGACACTTGTAACCTCTCCGGTGAGAAGAATATGGGTATCCACCTGCAAAGTCTGGCACAACGTACAGACACCCACGGGCTGTATCAGCGTGTTGGGGAAGTCTATGGCTTCCCAATCTCCATAATATCAGAGCATACTCTGATAGATGGCAGGGAGGGTGTGCAGAACCGCTTTGTTGTCGAGGGCAACTACAAATACAAGTATAACAACGGTCAGTTGGCAATGGCTGACACCCACGCCGCCTGTATGAACTTTGTCAATGCTTTGGAGAAAATCCCCGGCATAATCGCCCAGTACGAGGAACGCACCGCCAAACTCAAAGCCGATGTTCCCATACTTGAAGGCATCATGGCAAAGACATGGGGCAAAGAGGATGAGTTAAAGCAGCTCAAATCCGAACTCGCCGCCCTTGATCGCAAAATCGCTGCTGAATTAGCTCCGAAGCAAGAGAACAAAGAGGATGGAGAAGAGGTAAGTCAAGATAATTCTAAGGAGGAGACAAGTCTATCCAAAGTAGAACAATCACCACAATCTTCTTCTCAAGGCAATGAACCGTCGAATAAGACTTTGGTCGCTGAACCTGTTGAAGTCTACAATATTAGAAATTCCGACAATAAAAACTCCGAGAATAAACATGTGAATAGGAATCATCTCTTTTGCCGAAAAATATAACGGCAAACACATTGTTGTTTCAGAATTATTTATTAACTTTGCACAAAGAATAGCATTAGGTGGTCATGACGATGACTGCTTGAACATATTGCATTCGTATTGACTCGTGAGGAAAAACTGCTAATTTTTCATGATAGACGAGGATTTGCGGAGCAAGCGTGTCGTATTTTTACGCAAATACGGCACGAACTGCATACGCCCGTCTATCAGCCTTTAGCAGTGGCTACCTCACAGGTGTGTGCAAGTTTGTGCCTTTTATAATATCGGCAGGAGTTTGCAACACATATTTGCAAACTCCTGCCTGTGTTATGAAGCAACCTGAAAAAATCACCTCAACGAAAGAAAGGATATTGGAAAGAGTACTTCCATTATTCCTTGTAAACAACTACGAGACAATAACCATTGCGTTAATGGAAAGCGCCACAAGAATAACTCGTGGTACAATATACCGATATTTTGAAAACAAAGAGGATATATTTTGTCAGGCAGTCATGCAGTATTATGACTCTCCTCTAAATGTATTGTTTTCCATTGAAGCGGACAATCATACGCTTCAGTCATATTGGGTGATAAAGATGAAACAGCTTGAATCAGCATATGGATATCTTAGAAACTACGGCATATTAATTAATGTGCTTGCAATTTCTCATTATATAGAAGTTCAAGCTGCACGCATTATGCCCTCTTTCAAGGATATGATATTATCGCATAAACTATTGAATGCAAGATATTGGACAAAAGTAGTTAAGAATACTCCCGATTTAATTAACTGCAATAGTAAAACGACTTATAAGAGTATCGGTCAAATATATCATGGGATATATTTGCACCGATGCTCTACATATCCTCAAAGCAAATTGACTTTGCCTAATATAACATTTGATTAAAATGTTAATTCAGCAGCACGAATCCCTTCTCCGTGAGTATTCTATGCGCTTCATCAGCGTATTCTTTCAGATACACATGTTCCGGGACTTCCGGAGCTGAAAACATTTTGTCAATATAATGGTTTATAAACCACTTGGCAATAGGATTGGCTGACCAGAAACCATAATATATATTCTCTACCAGAGCCCCGGACATGGCTTTGGGATAGTAACTCATTTGTCCAAAATCCACGTATGATTTACCTCTTGCTTCAGCTTCCTTGACAATATGAAATATCGTGTTGAGATAAAGCACCTTTGAATCATCATCCTTGTATCTGAAACCCATGAATAGGGGTATGAGACTGTCTTCATTTTCCAGAATGATTATCATTACCCGAATCTCTTCTGTTATTTTGTCTCGTGCAATCAGAAAAAATGATTTTTCGGCCAACAATCCGTTAGTTGCCTCGAAGAATTTCTCATTGAGAAAATCGAACTTGATTTTGGCTTTAGCAAGGACTTTTTGATACAAGAAATTGAATTCTTTTGCGAGTTCACCACCATAGTCAGTTACGATCTCCCATTTGAATGTTTTGTCGAACCTATCCTTAAAAATGCGATATCGTTTTCTGTTCTTTTTACGCAATGCAGCAGGATAAGATACACTGCCTATTATAGGGACTGCATTTGTAGGGAAAGAAACAACAAATTTATAGTCAGGGGATAGAATATCCTTTACATATTTAAGATCTCGCTCTCTCACGTCTTTGATGAGAACAAAAGAGGTTTTCATCTTTCGGCTCATTCTCTTAATCTCATGGTCTACAACATTGGAGACCTCTGCTATTTCCGCTTCGGTAAGATTGGGTATATATTTAAAAAAATGCTCGCATGTGGCGGCGTAAGAGCCCGTCACAAACACTGGCAGTTTAAGGAACGATGGGTATATTTTCCGAATTTTACCAATCAGATTTTTACCTTTGCCTGATGATGCTATATTTATCAAATCCATTCCATAGCTGAAACAGGGAACTATTGCGATTATATTGCCATCTCTGAAAACTTGGAGATAACGGAATTCAACATCATCAAACTCCGCAACTTCATTGGCTTTCATAAAACCACGGCTCTTTACTATATCAGAGCCATATATTTCTGCCCAATTTTCGGGCTTGATGTCGTCAATAGTGGCGCACCATTTGAATGTGAGCCTATTTGACATATCTTGGCAACTCGTATTTATCGAAAAGTTTTATAAGAAGTCTCACAAGTCCATCCATGTCCTCTTTGGTGTGGCTTGCCATGACACTGATTCGGAAACGAGTGAGATTGGGTGGAACCACTGGAGGCGTGACATCATTGATGAAGTAACCGTTGTCGAAAGCATCCTTTACCATATAGGTAAGGATTGTCGCATTTCCTACGATTAGCGGGATAATCGGAGTCTCTGTATTCAGTATGTTAAAGCCGGCATTTCTCAATTCTTTCTGAAGGTATTGTGCATTTTGGTTCAACTTCCCCACGACATCAGATGTGTCAATTTTTTTTGAACACCTCCATAGCACCTGCACAGACCGAAGGGGGCAAAGATGTTGAAAACATGTTGCTGCGGGCATATATTCGCAGATAATCAATGATTTCCTGCGAGGCTGTTATATAACCGCCAACAGTTCCAACAGCTTTGCTAAGTGTGCCGGTAACTATTATATTGTTTCTATCGTTGATGCCAAAATGAGAAAGGGTACCCGCTCCCTTATGTCCTATCACTCCTGTTGCATGAGCATCGTCAATTAAAAGGATTGCTCCATATTTCTTGCAAAGCGTTAGGATGGCAGGGATATTAGCAATATCACCATCCATGCTGAATACTCCATCGGTTGCCACCATTATTCCATTGGGAAACTGATTGGCATTCGCCTCCAGTATCTTTTCAAGATAATTGATGTCCCCATGTTTGAATCGGAGCATTTTAGCACCTGAAAGTGTGGTTGCATCAAGAAGGCTCGCATGGTCAAGTTTGTCATGAATGATAAGGTGGTTCGGCCGCAAGAGTCCGGCAATAGCACCAAGATTGGCAGTGTAACCCGAAGAAAACAGCATAGCATCATCAAAACCGGTTTTCTCTGCGATTACTTTCTCCAATTTCGCGTGATAGATTGTAGTGCCAGTAAGCAATGGTACACTACCGGACCCAATGCCAAATTCTTTTGTAGCTTCAATTGCTTTCTCAATTGCCTCAGGGAATATTGTTGCCCCGAGATAACTGTTCGAGCCAAAAACGACAACCTTCTCCGTCTTTTTCGTATGCCGGTTATAAATCAAGCATTCTCTGTCACATGCGCTTACGTGAGGATGTTTTTTCATGCTGTTTAGTCCGGCTGCTTCATGTTGGCTGAGTTCTTGTTGAAACTCAGCAACTTTGCTCAATATAGACCCGTCCT
>VSPM01000126.1 GCA_009775365.1 Muribaculaceae bacterium | reverse complement strand
CCACCGATATGACAGCTACAAATCAACATATTAGAAATTCAGGTCGAGGCAATACTCACCAAACCTCCCATCAATACCGCATAATCAAAGGGCTGGCAAAGGTGGCAGGTTGGATAATAGGACTGATAGTGGCTCTGATAGTGTGGGTGATACTCCGACCGATATTCCGAGGTGTGGGATATGTGATAACCATACTGACGATGATAGTGATAATTTTCTGGTTATTGACAAACTTCTAAAACATAAAGATATGGCAACTATTATGAAATCAAATGACTCTGCAATCAGAGCAATGCAGGAACTTTTAATGGCTCGTTGTAAGGAAGAGCCGAGTTTCTTACTCAAACTTTCCGACCCGAACAAGCCGTTGGATAAGGCTATCAACTATCTCTGCAACGTAATCCAAAAGATGGGAGTATGTATGGTGGACGACAATACCGTACTCGGCATCCTCAGCCACTTCTATGACGGAGATGCAGATGAGGAAGACATCAAGAATGTCAACTGCAACATCGTGGTATCAAAGCCGGAACTCTCCGATGAGGATAAGGCGGAACTCCGTGAGCAAGCAATGGCTCAATACAAGGAGGAACAACTCCGAGCCATACGCAGAGAAAACCAACCAAAGCCTCAAACGAAGGCGACATCGGCCCCAAAAGCCGGACAGGAAATCAATGTTGAACAAGGCAATCTCTTCGGAGAGGACTTCTAAAAGCATACGACTATGAAACCGAGAAGCAATAAAGATAGGCAGATATTGGCAATGAGCGGTCAACTCCGACCGCTCACCAATACTCAGAAAAGTTGGGCATTCACCCATACAATCGACAACTATGCTCTGAAATACAAGAAGGGCAATGCCGTATGTCTTCTTTGTGGTCACGAATGGGAAGCCGAGGAAGGCAGAGTCACTTGCCCTCATTGTGGAGCAAAGGTTGAAGTCAAGGCTACCACTCAGAGAGTTGTAAGGGAGAAATCCTATTTCAACATCATCACCGCAGTCAAGGGTTTTCAAGTAATCAGAATGTTCCTGATGATTGTGGAGTTCCGCAAGGGAATGAAGGCAAATCCGGGCTTCGTGGAGATTGGTCAGTATTGGATTGACAAGTTCGGTCACGCCACCGTCATCGGACTTCAGCGCACGTTGGGTCACTACATTGACTCTTTCGCTTTTGGCTCGCCATTGGAAATCAGACGTGACAATGACGCATTCCGGCATATCGCCGACCAGTGGGTGTATCCGAGAATAAAGGTCATTGACACCATCAAGCGCAATGGCTTCAAGAACTCAACTCACTGCATCCATCCGGTGAAGATGTTCCAACAACTCCTTACCAATCCCCATGCAGAGACTCTTATGAAGGCTGACGAGATAGAACTACTACGCTACCTCACATATCACCCCAACGAGGTTGACAAGTATTGGAACTCAATCAAAATCGCTATGCGCCACGGATATAAGTTTGAGGATGTGAGTATGTGGTTTGATTATGTCAGAATGTTGGAAACAATGGGTAGAGACCTCAATTCCCCAACGCTCCTAATGCCATTCGACCTCAAAGCTGCACACGACCTATATGCCAGAAAGGTCAACCGCAAACGAGAGGAAGAGCGAAGAGAAGCCGACCGGAAGAAAGCTCTTGAAGACCAAGCCAAGTTCCAAGAACTGAAATCCCGTTACTTCGGTCTTGAAATGTCTGACGGAGAAATCATCCTCCACACCCTTGACAGCATCGACCAATACTATGAGGTCGGCAGAAAAATGGCTATATGTGTCGGTTCAGCACATTATTTCAACAAGTCCGAGACATTGGTGCTTGTGGCATTCAAAGGCACATCGCAGGTTGCAACCATCGAAATCTCATTGTCGGACTATTCAATTCTCCAATGTCGAGGATATGCCAACGGCAGTTGCGAATACTCCAAGCAGATAGCCGACATCATCAGCAAAAACACCGCCCTCATCGAAGCGCGAAAGAGAGCATAAGTTTAACCAGACCTCCGGCAGAAATGTCGGAGGTCACAACCCCAAACTACTATGACACGAATGACAATAAACGGAGTCTCCACCACCCAGCGAGGACAGGAGCAATACGAAACATTCTTCTCAGCCCACCGAGGCAAACGCATAAGCCGGATAATGTACGACTTCCGCACCGACAACGGTGAACTCTTCAGCACCGTCGCCCCGACACTTACCGAGTGTCGCAAAAGACGTGACGAATGGCTGAAATCCCGCAAGAAATAGTTTGCCATATCATACGACCAGCAGGCGATGCACCCCAGTGATGAGTTGCATCGCCATTTTTTTCGTTGAAATTTCACCAAATTTTGGCCGCCAAAAGGCGGCGTTTGGGGTTGATTACGTTTTTTCAGTACGCAGGATGCGGTTGATGGTCGGCGCGACTATATTATTCAAAAACAATGTCACATCCTTGTCATCTTTCAGATAGATACCCAAGTCTGATAGGAATATCTCCAATACATCTTTACGAAGTGCCTTCAAATCACCCGATATAGGAATCTGCCGTTTCTGGCTCCAATATCCTCTGACGGCATTTTCCATATATTCCTTAAGCAAAGTCCTTGAATCCTTAGATATTTTACTCAAACGCTGTCGTTCGATATGTTTAGTCTCTCTCGGTATTATCGGACAATCATTGATTGTATCATATTGAGACCCATATTGGAGATAGTCCTCCCACATTCCATGATTGACACTGACCTCGATATATTCTCCTGTGCCTTTATGCCGTTTTTTCTTTGCCATGTATTTGTCTGTTACACGTGTTATCATCTACTGCAAATGTTTTCAGAGTCCTATGAGTCCAGCCGGCTAAGATAATCCCATAGATTTTTCAACTTTTATCCTCGAGAATTTGTTTATCTCGTAGAAAAGTCGTAATTTTGCGACATAATTAGCTCATCAACCACGTAGTTGAAGGAGTTACGGAGGCGGCTGAACAGGTTAGCCTCTTGCTTTTTTTATGGACTCTTGTATCAGTGCAATCAGCTCATCAGGAGTATTGATGTCAACGCCTTCATCCTTTTTCCAATCCTCATATTCCTTTAGTTTCTTCTTTGATTGATGCTTGTATTCGGAAAGGAATGCAGTCCACAATAAGACATAAGTTTCGCGTACCTCAAGAATCACAAAGTAAGTCTCATCCTCTGTTTCAAGAGCTATGCAGACACGGTTGTTGGAACGCTGACGGGATTGACGCCAAAACTTTAAATTCCATTCCTCGACATTCTCAACAGTCGGACGTGCCCAAGGCAAACATTCGCATCTGCGAAGATCGGGTTCTCGCTCGGACTCAATTTCTCCTTTGTGAGTCATATGATAGAATGTATAAGCCCTTTCCTGAAATTTAGGATGGTATTTCAACGAAAGTTTATGATTGCCGAATGTGGATTGGTGTCGGATGAAGTCTCGCTCGAACACAGCAAATATAGCATCTATATATGCCTTGTAATTGCCTCCGTAGTCTTCAAGGCATATTTTCTCCGGGAGTTTATCGTATTCTATCATTTGATTGATGCCAAACAAAAATATTAAACTTATCTTCCCGATAGAGAGTGCTTTGCAAAAGAGAATATCCGGACAGTTGCTTGATTTTCTCAATGACAGTAATTTTTGAATTACTGGTGTTTATGCCACGATGCACATAGGACAAGGCCCCGATGAGCACATCAGCCAATGCCACAAGTTCAAGTTCATGAGAACGGACCTGCTGCACTTTACGGATCATGTCCCGATTAAAGTCATATTTGCTGTTGCACAGATAATCATGAAGTTTTCTGACTTTGGTCTCTCCACGAGTGTCTTTAATATCGAGATATATGTTGTAATGGTCTCCGGGCTGCAATAAAGTTTTAATCAGACTGAAATAGCACTTGTAATAAAAATCATCATGTGTCTGACCAAAATCTACATGGCGGAGCATACTCTTATCGGGGATGACCATTCCTCTGAAGTGCAGATTCACATTGGAGAAAAAATATTCCACCAATTCAATATAGAAATCAAGTTTCCCTTTGGAAATCTTGTTCCACTTCATTTCATACCGGGGGTTGAGCCCATGTTTTACCTTAAGGTTCCTAATATCTCGTGCGATTCCTTTACGGAGGGAATCAGGACACCATACGCCCCCAAGAACCATGGCTTTCTCCCCATCATGTTCAAGGTGGCAACTTTCGTCACAATATATGTTGTACAGTTGATTCATCAAAATGAAATCATGAAACTCCCATACTGCATTGAGGGCTGACCAAAGCCTGTAACGACAGCGTGGGAGTTTTCTCTTTTATCTTGGGCTATGCCCTATATATCCTTGATATTATTGATTGGTCATTTTCAAGTCGTTTATCGTTACTTCAATATGCAAAGTTAATCAAAAAAACTGACATATCAGTTAACTTTTCAATAAATACGATAGTTAGTCCACGGCTCTTTCATTTAAGATTGCGTTGCATTCTCAAAGATTGTGCTATTTTATAGTGGGAAGATGTCCCGATGG
>VSPM01000125.1 GCA_009775365.1 Muribaculaceae bacterium | reverse complement strand
GATTTTTAATGGATTAAACACCTGGCTCCTCGGAGCCGTTAACAAACTCTCAAAAAATAACCGAAGTATTGTTATAACCTTATTTTCGAAAAAGAAAATGATGCCAAATTATTCTCGGATCTTGTAATCGCATCCGAAGGTGGATTTGATGTCAACCTTAATGATGCAAGTCTTTACATCTATAGTGAGGATCTCGCTGATATTATAGGTTTGCCTTGGTTCCCCGATAAAGTCGTCACAATGACACATCATAGATATGGGGCATCCAAAGCATTAGAGAAATTAGGTATTGCTCGCTATACTTTTTCAGATTTCTACGATAAAGTATTGGTCGGCAACCTTGTCTCGATTAACAATAAAATTTCAACGATTGATAATAGCGTTGCATTCCACAATTTTATTATTGAACATAAGAAGAGCCTCTTAGACGAGCAACTCGCTAAAATGAAAAACGCCAAAGTATTCCTATATGGCGTTGCTACACCGGTTTCAAAAGCTACCGGGCACAATATATTAAGTCAAAAAGCCACTGAACTGTTTAAACTCGGTTTAGTGAATGGCTCATCTCTTGACTTGATTGCGGCTGAATATAATCCAGATGCGAACACAGATTATTGGGAAACCCGCCTTGAAAACTCAAAATTCACTTTGAGCCATTTTGCAGCCTGGTTAAAATCCCATCGCAGCGAGTTTAATATCACATTAAAGGACAAAACCAAGAACATCGCTTTCTGGCGTTGGCTTAAGGAAAATCAAAATGAGACCTTGCTGAAAGAAGTTGTCGGAATGACTATTCTTTTATCCGACGGAAGCTATGCTCAATCAGAAGCAATTTTCTTCTCTGATGCCTACTTGGGAGATTCGAAGATTGAATCCACCGTTCAACGCTTTAATAAGGCAGCTCATTTCTTAAGCCCATCTTATATGAAGGACGGAGAAGAAATCTCAGAATGGAAAAGTTTTTTCTCCAAGGTTGGTGTCAAATTTGAGATTGTTGACATTCTTATAGAAACTATTGATAACTCTCTTTCGAGCGCAGACGACACTAATCTGATTAGACTCATAACGGATAATCGAGAAGCACTTGAGAACCATTACGGAGATGATTTGATTGGTCATCTTCATGATTTGAGAGTAAAAGCTAAAGATGACAATTTTTACTCAATAAGTGATACCATCCTCATAAACTGCGAATCAGACGAACCGTTTGGGTATATAACTATCCCCAATCAAATTTCATTTTCTTATCCAAAGGAAAATCGACTTATTGACGATTTAATGCAGGATATTAAGGGTAGGAGAATACAAAATCTCACGGAATGGAAACAGCTTAAACTTGACCATTACCTCGCGTTGCAAGAAAAAGATGACGAAAGAATTCGCCCGATTCACTTCCAGTTTGTTGAAGATTTATCCAAAATAAGAAATAGCAGTACAGACTCACTTGCAGCTCTACTATGTATCGATAAAATTAAGGTGCTTGATAGAAAAGGTGCCTTTCAGCAGGCAACGTCGCTGACTATAAGCAGTGTCTATAATCCGTTCTTCGACTTCGAAAAATGCGGAGTTGTAGAACTAGATTATGTGAGTGATGAATATAGCAAAAAATGCTCGGAGTACGTAGGTAGGTTCTTCCGAAGTCTGAATATGCATCGCGACTTTATTGAGTCTGATATTAAATACCTTGCCAATCGTTCTTGCTCAATATATTTTTGGACGGAATATCTTGAAAAACAAACAGAGGCCGACACCAAAACTAAAATTGCGTCAATTCAGAAAATGATTACCGAACATAAGTTCGATGATGTTTCATGTATTCCCACAAAGGATTATATGAAACGTCCTTCTGAATTGTACTATGGCAAAGAAGTCGACAAGTTTATAGAAAAACTTGAAGATTGGGAGAACAAGACTCCTCTTGTAAATTTACCAGAAGTACGAGTTAGCGAGTCTGGATTATCGTTATTCGGTTCGTTGCCATTCAAGAAATCCCTTGATTTCCTTGATGCTCTCTACGCACTTTTTAATGTACACAATAAAGAGAATAGACCTCAGATCTTGCGGTGGTTAATTGACGGATATAATCCTTCATTCATGCCTAAAATAAATGAATATCGAGATGATGAGCTTGCACTTTGGAAAAATTCTCAAGGAGAGAAAGTTCAAATAAAAGAACTATATGCACTTGAATATGGAAACAGAAAACTTGAGCAATATTTCGGCTCAAATCCCAAAATCATAAATAAGGATTATCTTCCCGCAGGTGATGCTTTTAGAGAAGCTTGCGATATCCTTCAGATAAGGACCATTGCCGACTCTGATTTCAGCATGGATCCCGTTAATGACACTCTTTGCCGTCGTTATAATTCTGACTTAAAGCTGTTCGCACTCATTATTGCCGGTATCATTAGTTCGGAAGATTGGAAAGACCTCTATAATGGCTTCTGCTCGAAGCTTGACACACTTATATTACACCGTTGTGATTCTATCCTCATAAAGTGTAATTTTGATTCTTCGATTAATCAAAGCTTCAAACAGTTCTATCATCAAGATCATGGAACAGATTTCTATTTTGTTGATGATATATATGAATCGTTGGTATTCCTTGATTTCGTCAATGAATATATTTCATATCTTGAGATTGAAGGCATAGAGAATGACTTGGTTAAGCTCATTATGCATAGCCGCGAGAATGCACTAAAAATAGTTCAAACATATCATTCCCTTATTTCCAATGAAGGATTTAAGGAAGCATTAATTACATTAGCTCCTCAATTGAGAGATAAACTGATTTCAAAGAAAGAGGATGAAGATGATGATGTTTCATCAATCTCAAGACCTGAGTTTACCACCACAAACGCACCAACGCAAAGCGATAGTGATCATTCAGATTCAGAAGGAGACAATGGCGTTTCATCAAGTGATGGTGAGGGTAATGATGAATATACTTCTTCTTCAGTTAACGTAATGCAAAATGGGAATATTGGAACAGGCACATCAGAATCATCTGATAATCCAAATTCAAATGCTCCTATGACCGCTCCGACCGTCCCAGATGTATCAGGAGATATTCCAGAAGGCGGAGAAGAAAAAGGAAATACCCCAAAATATACCAGCCCATCAAATCCTGTCGGTCCTCACTCTCAAAAAGAAGTTGATGTCCCTTCAAGTTCTGAAACGCCGGCAGATTATGTTTACGATGGAGAAGATGATGAACCTATTGGCAGTGTCGACAATGACTCTGATTATGACAATCTTGATGACGCGCCTACTAAACCGCGCGGCTCTAAGATTACACGTCGACATCCGAAACCTTACACAAAAGCGGAAGTTAATCGTTTGCGAAGCAATCCATCTCCGCTTGCGCTTGAATCTCTACCACCCACAAAAGAAGAACTTGAGATTCTTGGTCAAATGAATATAACTCCTGAACAAATTGCTGATACAAATTATTTGGCTCAGCTGCGGTTATATCAGAATCTCATTGAAATAGGCGATATGCCTGAAGAAACACGCGAAGATTTCGTGCGTAATGCGGCAGACGTCACAACCCATAAGCTAACAAACGGCAAATACATACACACATGTAGTGCTGCTCGTGGTGTTATGTATATCTCTCCCTCTGTATGGGATAAAATGCTTGATGACCGATGGGAGATATGTGTTTACTTGGATGGTAAAGGAAGTAAATTCCATTATATCAAAGATCGAAATGAGTTATTGCAACTTGTAGAGAAAGATGATGTCGTAATAAAAATTACGGGTAAGGAAAAGGTTGATGTGGTCAACCAACTATACTCTGACATACTTAATGGTGTCAAGGGCACAGCTTACACATTAATAAGAGTTGCCTCCACAACAAATATGGATGCCGTTTTCGCTCATTATGTTGGGAGCATGGCTGAGAGAAATGACGGCAATGAAATTCAAGATGAAAATTTAGATGACTATTGATAAAGATAAAAAGCTCGACAACTATAAAAGCTTCTTTGCTGATCAAGTAAAGGAAGCAATAGCTGAACAGCAAAAAGTAAACAAAAGTGCTATGAGATCGCTATTCAAGACTGGCGACCTCGCACTTGCTTACATAGATTCTGTTCAGAACGAAACTGGATACGTCATTATAAAATGCCCTCGTGGCATGGCTCCTCGACTTAAAGTTCAAAAATGTATAACTGTCATCAAAAAAGGTGCCTTCCAACGATATGGTTCGCATCCCTTAGAATGGGATTGTAAATGGGAAACCTTTTGCGCAGACTCAGATCTCCATTCATCGGGTTCTGACTTCACTCCAATGTTTTATATAAACAAGAGTGAATCTACCTATGATTATATTGCTTGTACAGGATTAAGCTCAAATCTTTACGACCTTTTCAAAAAATCGTGTGAGAATGGTAAATCACTGTCTGTCATAATATATAACCCCTTCCCTCCAACAGAATATTATAAAAACCTATCTTCTTATTCAGTAGATGACAAAAATTGAATTTATGCTGTTAAACATCTAATCTTTAGGCGATTAAATTTGTAAAAGTCCTTG
>VSPM01000124.1 GCA_009775365.1 Muribaculaceae bacterium | reverse complement strand
CGACCTTGAAAGGCCGCCCAATACTCTATGTCTTTTGCTTGGTTGAAAAACATAAAGTTCTTATCCCGAATTCGCGTTAATAAATAATTTCAGCAATGCAAAACATACAAAACAACAATACAACATGCTTCCATTCAAGAGGCCAGGGCCATTACGGCATTGATAATGGCCGCATTATTGGAAAACAGCTGCGGATGTGCCAAGGATATATATCAACGACGACGCATCTTTCGCCGGAACCCTTAATGAACATTGATATTATTGTTTCGACTATAAACTGAAAGATAATATTATTAACAAAGGCTTCCGCTATGGAATCGAATCAGGAGGCAACGAGATTATGTCCGGCAATTTTTCAATCGAAGATATTTTTATACAAAGACAAACGAAAAGGAGAAATATACGCACAATGTAAATTAGAGAGTCCCTCGTTAAAATTACAGCCATGAGTGCATTTACACAGTACACATAATAAATATTCTTAAGATAAACCTCTTTTTAGTTGGAAAATAAAATAATTTGTTGTATATTTGCACATCTCCTCAAAATAAAACCTAATTATCATTTAATTCATTTGCCAATGAAAAAATTTTTTACAGTTACCGCATTAGCGGCAATGGCGGGCATAGGCTCCTACGCTCAGGCAGACCCCGTCTACGATTTCACACCCACAATTCTTAATGAGTTCTTTCAGGAAGTTTATGACTCCAAAAAAGAATGCGACGCCACTGAAGTCCGCATCGATGTCAAGTTTGACGAGGATGTATATTGGGTCAGCGGATTCTCCGCACAATGCTATCTTCTCGACAGCAACAACGAAAAATATGATGAGTGGTGGCCTGATTTCGGCGGCCTCAGCGACGACTATTCAAAATTCTATTTCGGAGTCCGTGGTCTCAACAAGTATGTCGACGCAAACTATACTCTCGTAATTCCTCAAGGTTTGCTCGGAAACCCGACATGGTACTCTAACAACGAATCCGGACGCAGCAACCCTGAGCTCCGTTACGAGTTCAATCCTTGGAAACTTGCAGGCGAACCACGTGAAGACAAAACAGTATACGATTTTGATCCAATATCCACATCCACAAGCCTGGAAGAAGTAAGAATCCAAGGGCAGAAACAACTTGAGCTACAATTAGCTCTTGATTTCTCGGAGGCAGTGGCAATATACAGCAATGTCAATGACAAATGGAATGTGAGGGATTCAGAAGGCAACTTCTTGTCAGAAGCCATAATCCGCGCATGGGTGCCGGATGAGAACCCCAGCCAGGTGATTGTCGGCATACGCGGCATCGACCTCAAGACTTCTGCCGACTACACCGTAAGCATATGGCAAGGAGCATTCGGAACACTTGAATGGGCAGCCGAAGACTATTGCGGAGGTCGTTCAAATTCTCCCCTCTCTTATGTGGTCAACCCAAAGAGCACCGCAATTGAAGAGATTGAAATCAACTCTACAACCGACTCTCCCGTCTATAATCTTCATGGCATAAAGATAGAGGGCACAAACCTACAGAAAGGCATCTACATCCGCGATGGCAAAAAATTTGTGGTGAAGTGACAATATCTTCAATAGGCTGAGTCAAATATCAGGATTCAATTCTCAAAAAAATATCCGGGCCGACATTCAAGTCAGCCCGGACATTTTTTTGGAGAATCCGGAAAAGGCTTTCCCAATATTACCACATCTTTATATTACTGTCCGCTTAAACTTGATGGCGACAAGATGCCGCCCTTCTTCTTTCCGGCCTTGGAATGCCGGACAAAACCCTTGAATATAGCATTAGAGAATAGCGTAATGGAAGCGGAATCAATGATTCTAAACCGCATTATCCACTCTTCAGCACCGTTTCATCTGCTGTCAGAAGAAATTACTACTTTTGCCCAGGGTTAACTATGTTTTGCCGCAAAAGCAAAGTAACCATTTAGGGCTGACACCTGCAATAGGTGCCAGCCCTAATTTTTCATCCGCTCAAAAAAGTTTAGCAGGCGGTAATAATATCTTTAGAGGGCAATCTTGACTGAACCTCCTCCGATTGTCACAACATACACACCCTTGGCATCTGGTGTGAAAGCAAGGTTTTCACCGTTGCCAAGTCCATAAACCCTTCCGTCAGGCCCGCACACAGAAACAGTCAGTCCATCCGGGTTTGCCACATATATCACACCTCCTGAGACATTTACTTTAGAAGCCGCACTATTCTCAACAATGTTAACGCCAGTAACCGTTGATGCTACAAAGTCACTTTCAGCAAAAGGAGACTTCACCTCTCCGTCATATCCTCCCTGCGAATCCAGATGAATCCTGACAGCCTGAGCCTTCTGATAGATTTCATGACCGAGAGCGTGAGCCGGCACCTCAAACTCAAACGTCGTGGGATCCGTCATATTTTCGGAAAGCTGCCATGTAGAGAAATAGAACGGATCGTCAAACATATCCCCGGCTTTGTAATTCTGTGAAATTACAATATCGTCAATATAAAGATCTCCATAAGAGCCGGCCCCAAAGAAGGCAATCTTCGAACGGGACGTGCCTTTCGTCAGCTCTATAGAACGGTCCTGCCAGTCAAAATTCAAGTCTTTGAGGTAAACGAGTTCAACCTGGTCATAGTCTCCCTTATCATCATTCCAATTGAAAAGACCTACAATGCAATAAGAATAAGTCTCAAAATTGATATCAAACTCAGCAGCGAGTTTCATGCTTACCGACACTTTGCCGCCATCTTTCGACAAGTCAAGCTCCGGCGATACCCATGCGGTCTGCTCCTGATGCAGAGAAGCCTCATAGAAGAATGGCACAAGACAAATATAATCCTTATAAATCTGGAAATTCTCGCCATACCATCCCTGCTGATTTATGTCTGTCGGGAAATAAAGGCTGGCTATCTTGTCTTCGGCAGGATTCTCCTTGGTATATTCCTCTCCATCTTCATAAAGCGGATGCCTCCATCCGGTGAATGTCTCATTTGTCACAACAAACGGGCCGTCCTGTTCCGCCACCCTTCTTGCGGTCGCATAATAATCATACCCATATGCCGAGACAACTTCTTCCACACCTCCTTCAAACAGGTTGCCTTCAATGCCAACCTGTTGCGCTTTACGCATTTTAGGGGTCACAATGTCAAACACCTCCCGTGGAAGCGGCTGAAGAGAGGAATGCTCGCTGTTGACTGCCTGAACCTGACAAAAATAAATGTCATCCAGATTCGTGCCTTCAACCTTATATGAAGTCTCGGCGGTCTCTACGTTGTCGGCAAGCAGAATTCTTTCGCCATACAAATCGTCATACCATACATTGACAATATATTTCTCTGCCCCGTCCACCTGATTCCAGTTCAGGACAAAAGATGTCTCGGTGAAGTCAGTATGTCTGCCAAGCACCGGAGTAGCGAGATAAGGCGTGAGGCTATATATCTTTATGTCATCTATATACATTCCTCCTGAGACGCCCTGCCCTACAATATTGCACAATGTAGAAACTCCGGCCCCCTGATAGACAAGGCGGAATGTGGTCCATTCTTCCGACAGGTTCTCATAATTAACGAAGCTCTCCTCAAACGTATCCCATGTGGGGCCCATATTTCTTGTCTCGGCTGTCTCCACAATTATTGCAGGTGGCATAGTGGGGTCTGCAAGCGCATCTGCCGACACCTTAACCTTGAATTCAAGCACAAATGTGCCGGCATTGGCAGAAAGGTCAAGCCATGGGGTGCTTATCTTTCCCTGAGGAGTCGACATGCTGAACGGGAAATACAGACATCCTCCGGCCGGATAGGCATTACCTATACCCCATCCTTTGTCGCCGGAAATGTACTCGCGTTTCATATTGTTCCACGGATATTCATATTCGGGATTCTCCACAAGATTGCCATTCTCATCGAAAATGAAATTGCCTTCTTCATCAAGAAGCCATTGAGAAATCTCCAAATCAACTGTATAGTCCGGGTTCTCTTCTGTGCCTGTAGTGAGCAGTGAGAAATCTTCTTGCTCAACCAAAGTGAGCGTGCCTATCTTGTCAACCTCTGCGTTCCCTTCATTGGCATACGCAGAAAGCTTCGAAAGTCCACCTTTTCGGGCTACGCCTTCTGAAAAAGCCTGCAACTTGAATGGACTGTCCGTCTTTGAGGTCGCCTTGAAAATTCCGTAATCCTCAGGAGAAACAGATGCCGGAGAAAGGCCATTCGCAAAAAGAGCTGTAGCGCCGATAGGAAGCATACAGATTAGCTTGTAGCAATTTGTCATAAAAAATTATTATTAAGTAAATATTTATTTTTCAATTAAATCCGCCACACTTATCTGTAACCGTTTCCTTAGAAAATTTCCGTTCAAACACATCATATATTTACATCTGTAAAACAGACGGAACCAAATGCCGGTTTCGTTACGGTAGCAACCAGGGAACATTCTTTACATTTATCATGATGTCAGACTTAATTCTTTTACAAAGATATAAGAATCCAACCATATATGCAAATTCATGTGATTATTTTCATTACTTTTTTATAGGGTGTTCAGTAGAATGTTCCAACTTTTATGTTCTTTTTATAGTTGTAATATTTTATATATCAGTAAAATACC
>VSPM01000123.1 GCA_009775365.1 Muribaculaceae bacterium | reverse complement strand
AGCGTAACGCCTCCGGGAATTGTAAAGTCGAGAGAAGCCTTGTTCGTTACGGTGCGCAGCCACGGAAATCTGTCATATCCTTTCTGCTGCGTAGCCGACTGCGAGTAGTTTCCTTGATAAGATATGCCCATCCATTTGAACGGGGTCAGGCTGATGTCGGCGTTCACTCCTATACTGTTGCCGGAGTAGCGCAACACCTCGTCCTGAACGAGCAGCGGGCTGTTGTAATAGGAGTAAGTAACCGAGGCTCCGATTTTCAGACGTCGCCAGTCAAACCCCTGACTTGCGTGGATTTTTGTAGAAATCATATCCCTGTTCTCCGATGTGCGACGGCTTATGGTGCGCTGCACTATGCCGTCGTAACAGGAGCCATATAGCACTTCGGGCGATTGTCTGTTCCATGAAACCTCCGCTCCGGCGAAACTCATTGAAAGAATGTTCTTGAAATCGTAGCCTAACGAGTAATGTTGATTCATGCCTTCGTATAGCCCTGCCACGTCGTAAGCTGACAACTGACGGTAGGATGTCAATATGTGCCCGGAATAAAGTGTTTCAATCGAAGGAGTCATATAGTTTATCATTGCCGATGCTTTTAGGTTATGGCTGCTGTTGAATTTGTATGTAAAGTTGAATGACGGCTCGACACGAAAACGGTTTTTTTCGGTAATATCACCATCAAGTCTGTTGTTGAGCCGGAACAGGCGGTATTTCACCGGCAGATATAACGAGGCATGGATTTTGCGGGTGCTGAACATCATTTCGGCACCTACTCCGGCATCGAGATAGTCGAGTGTCAGGTTGTTGTCCGTTGCGTCAAGTCGGCTTTCGAGTGAATTGCGATGATAGTTGACTATCGCCGAGGGGTGCAATGTGAAATTGCCGGCTTTGAAAACAGACAGCAATCCCGCACGGTTTTCGGTTGATATATTGCGGAAATCCACATGCTGATACAGCATATCACCCGGTATGATGTCGGGGAACAGATTGGGGGAAACAGACAGGCTGTGCGGTCGCTTTTCCAAGTTGACAAGCGATGAAATTTCAAATCCACGGTCGGTGGAATTGCGGTGCGTCATGTGGAATTTGTTCAGCAAGCGGTATGTGTCGGTCTTACCAATTTGGCTCACGTTGTCACCTCCGGCGACAATACGACTGTCGGCATCGGTAGTGCTCCAATCAAATTTAAGCTGCTCTTTGAGGTAGTTTTCATCGCCGTTGTTCATATATGTAAGGTCGCCGTATGCTTTCTGCATACGCGCTGTGCCGTCCATCATTTCGTCAACGGTGTTCACTCCGCCGTCGGGCAGGTAATTGGTGGTTGCCGAATGGCTTTGCCTCATGTCGCGGTCGTTCAGATAGGCGGCGTTGATACCAAACTCGCCCGATTTGCCTACGCGATATACGTTGTTGAATGTGGCGTTGTGCGAGCGGTTGAAATAATAAAAACGCTTGTCTATACCCGGAGCAGACGGCATGGAGATAGTCGAGATATTGCTTGTGCGCGAATAATCGTTGTCGAATGAATACAGCTCTTGCGACAAGTCCTCGCCGGTGTTGTTCCCCTTGTAAGTGGCGAGAAACTGACTGTTGCAACGGAAATATGTCGCTATGGCAGAATTGTTCCACAATCCTTCATCGCCATATCCGCCACCGAGTGTCGCAATGAGATTGAACACGCCTTTGACACCTTCTTTGAGTCGAAGGTTGATGGATGCCTGTTCCTCCGGGCGCAGTCCTTTGAGCGCCTTTATGTCCTGATGGTTTTCCAATACCTGTACGGTAGCGATATTGTTGGGGGCGATGTTATTGGTGGCTATACCGTAATGTCCTTTCATAAGGTCAAGACCTTCAATATAAAGGTTCTTGATAGGTTTGCCCTGATAGGACACCTGTCCGGCATCCGAAACCGTTATACCCGGCATTTTCTTCAAGACATCGGCTATCGACTGGTCTGTCTGCGACAGGAAAGAGCCTACATTATAGTTGATGGTGTCGCCCTGCGAATAGACTTTCTTCGACTTTACGACAACCTCTTTCAGTTCGACGGCGCGGTTCTCCACAATGATTTCATAATTACCGGTGCGGTTGGGCACTGTAATCTGTGACGGAGCAATCTCGATACTCGATGCTTTGAGAATAAGGCTGTCGCACTCGCTTTTAACCGACATTTGAAACTTGCCGTTTTCATCGGTGAAGGCAGATGCCAATATCGTCTTCGGAGCATTGTATGGTGATGCAATCACACTGACAAAATCCACACCGCCTCCCTCGACGTTTTTGACGACACCGCTTATCCTATTCTGGCTAAAAGATTGAATGACAGAACAAAATGTAATTAACAATATAAGTGAAGCCTGTTTCATAAGGGTAAGAGCATGGCCGGATGCCAATTATCTGGCATCCAGTTAGATAATATTTATGATTCTAATTACTCCGTTTTTTTAGTTGCACCGGAACCACAAAGTGGACTTCCATGGGTCGCCCGTTGTCGGTAATCTGTTCGAGCCTTACGCCGTTAAATTTTTTGCTGATAGCGACAGCAACTTGTGTTCCATACGGGGTATCGGCTGAAACATCCTTGACTCTTCCATCTTCATCTACCACAATTTCGATATTTACTTTTGTGTCTTTATCAGATTGGATTGTTTCAACAGAATATCGTATAATTTCAGCCAAAGGTTTCTGATCATCAAAAGGAGAGGGGATAACTGTAAGTGTTTCAGTTTTCGGTTTTGTCGGCTCGTGCTCTATTCTGAGATTTTTAGCCACCGGCTCCCGTTGCTTTTTATCTTTTTCTTCTGATAATAGTTCTTCTCGAAGACTGTAACCGGATATTTCAGAAAGAATATGGGATGGAACAGGCATTGACAATGCCGCGCCTGCAAGAGCGACGGCCGGAATTGCACAGAGTGCAATCAGCATCGCCTTCCTTGACGGACGCGTCTTGCTCATTATAAGAACTCTTTTGCGAAAGCTGCGCTTATCTGCCGCAAAACTGTTTGCTATCGGAAGATATCTGTTTTCCATCGCTTTGACCACCAGCAATCTTTGATAATCATATGTATCCATTCCTGAACTGATAACTGCCTCGTCTGCCTCAAACTCATGGTTGAGTTTTATAAGTTGTCTTGTCGTCCATGCGAAGGGATTATACCATAGCAGAATACAAAAAAGATCGGCAAAGAGCACGTCAATCCAATGCCGTCGGTCGGTATGCGCCTTTTCGTGGATATAGATGCATGATGAGTTATCAAACTCAGTATCATTCAGGAAAATATAGTTGCCCCAACTGAAAGGCGCGATAACATTATCTGCAATACTACAGATTGTAACCCCATCTATTCTCTTCTTCTCACTGACAGCAATCATTCTGAACAGACGCAGGAATGATATGATTTCGCGGCAAGATAAAACGATTATTCCTGAGAAATAAACAATAAGAACAATGGGAAGACATGGGAGGGTAGTGGTTGAATCGTTCTCTATGCTCGTAGCCTGCGTTTGTGATAGCGTGGAATCCATACTTATCATCGAATCCATATTTATTACAGCAGGATTCGACGGCAATGAAATGAGCGTTGCATCAAGGATACATGGCAGTGCCAGCGACAGCAGAAGCCCTGTAATAACAGCTAATCTATTGAAGCGGAAATTGCGGTTGCGGTTTATTAGCTGATGCAACACAGGGTATAGCACAAGAATAATAACCGAAACGGATAGAGAGTATGATAAAAGTCTGCCCATATTCAGATTGTTTTATTGTCATGGGATTTTTCTACTTCGTCAAGCAATTTCCTTAGATCCTCCACAGGAATATTGCCATCTTCCACCAATGAGGAGACAACACGGAGGTATGAGTTTCTGAAATATCGTCCTACGATTGAAGACAAGGATTTCTTTCCCATGTCTTCTTCCGCAACTATAGCATGATATTGATAGGATTTGCCTTTGGGAGTATGACCGACATATCCCTTCTCTTCAAGAGCACGCACTATGGTTGAGATAGTGTTGAAATGAGGCTTGGGATCCTCATAAAGTTCCACTATCTCTCTTACATAGAGCGGGCCCTTCTTCCAGAACAGACCTAATACTTCTTCTTCTTTAGCAGTCAGTTTTTCCATATATAAAGAATTGATGCCACAAAGATACAACTATATTTTGTAGTTATAACTACGATTTATAGTTAATAATTGTTAAGACAGGTATTGGCGAAGGCATTTGCACACAAATGTGAAGCTCACGATTAAAATGCAAACAAATGCTTTCATAGCTTACAGGTCATCGTTCAGACATACTCTTTTGAACATCAACGGTCACTTTATGTCCGTTTACTGTTAGAATCACTTTACAATTCTTGAAAACAGAGAGACGTTTGAACTTCAATTTGTATGTTGCCACGCCATTTACGACATCGCATCTTATCTGTTTGGCAGAATACTCGCTACCGTTATTTATTAGTACGGCATCATTTATTTCGACCTTCTGAGGTGCATTTTCATCAACAAGGACAATGTTTGTACCTTTGATATTGTCGATACTCTGGTACCTGATCTCAGCAAATCACCGGTGAAAGAATCCGTGCATGGTGGCTGTTCAATGACTTGAAGGTCGGTCAGGAGAAATTCTTCCATAAGCTC
>VSPM01000122.1 GCA_009775365.1 Muribaculaceae bacterium | reverse complement strand
GGACAGGAATCAAGGTGCCAGCCTTGATTTTTTATTCTGCCGGTGTAAAAATCTAGCGATTTTTATCTATATTTGCATTGAGTCACTGTTGTCGTTTTGGCAAATGCGGCTTGTAATGTATTAAATCGCAGTGGGTTAACCACTTACAAACATAGAAAATGTACGATGCTTGTACGGATTTGATTTCTACTATTTTGTAAGTCAATAAATTAACCACTTCTGCATCGTCATAACGTCCATGATTCTTTTGCCATGCCCGACTACGCATTGCCTGACATAATCCGTACTGAGTGCCGCAAACAGCCTCTCGAATGTGTCTCGCGACGGATTCCGGTCTGTATACGGCAATAGCCCGAATTCCCCGGACCGGTGTTCTGCGAACATGGCCATATCGGGGTAGTCCTCTCCTCCACATAGATATGTCAGAAGTGCTATCGCCATTAAATCCCCGGGTTCATAAGTGCATTGATCTATCTTTCGCGGATCCTTAACTCCGTCAAATATCGTTATAAGCATGTTTCTCATGCCTATAAAATAATGCCTTCACGCCCGATGTCAAGACCATGTCGATTTAATAATGCCTAAATCTTTATAATTTTTGTAGATTCCGATGCGGTTGCCCTGCACTTATTTTTAGCCGTCAAGCTATTTTTAGGTACTTTTTCAAGGAAAATTCAGAAAATCCAAGTTCACATTGTCCGGCAAGAAACCTTGAACAGTCTTCAACGCAATTTGCGATAAGATGCATCTGTTTCTTTGTCAGTGTGATTGTATAGAGTTCTTCTTCGTTGTGTTCCATAAATTTCTATTGTTAATGCGTCTGAATATATTTTTTCGTTGTTGCAGATGATGCTATCAGTCAAACTCTTATTCGAGAACGCAAGAATGATAAATAGGCTACGTTGGAGAATCCGACCATTATAGAATACGGAGATAGTGCGGATAATGCAGAAAATATAACGAATTTAGTCATTAGACTTGCTTAGCTCTTCTTCTACCAATCTCACTCTTGCTTGCAGTTCTTCGGCAGAAGGAAGCAGATTTGAGGGAGAAGCAATCTGGACATTATCGTATGAAGCCACTCCCATAGGGGTTTGTATCCCTTTGAATGCCCAACGCACATCGGTTTCATCTTTATCGCTACAAATCAACAGTCCGATTGTGGGGTTATCATCAGCTCCTTTAAGCAGCTCATCAACGGCATTGACATAGTAGTTGAGTTTTCCGGCATACGCGGGATCGAATGGCTTTACTTTCAGTTCGACCACAACGTATGCCTTTAGGCGGATATGGTAGAACAGCATATCAATTCGGCGGGTACGTCCCCCGACAATAAGTTCCTTTTGTCGGCCAACGAAAGCGAATCCTGTTCCAAGTTCAAGCAGAAAACGGGTGATATTCTGTTCCAACGCCGCTTCAAGCTGCTCCTCCTTATAGTCTGCTGGAACAGTTACAAAACCGAAATCATAGTTGTCCTTAGTGATTTCTTGCGCCATACGGCTTTGTGCTTCCGGCAGATATTGAGGAAAATTGCTGATAGCGTTACCGTGGGTCTTGTATAGATTAGCTTTCAGAGAGTTATCCAAAGTTTGACGGCTCCAACCATTCAATATGCACTCTTTCAAATAGAAAACAGCCTCATCAACCGACTTGCACTTTGTAATAATGTTAACCTGATGACGCCATGGCACCAGACCCAGAATCAGCGGAAAATCAGTATCAATTTCTGCACCAACTTGGTGGAGTTTTATAATTCTTTGAGAATTTGCATGTTGCAATTCTCCACCAACTTGGTGGAGTTTTTCTGTTGCCTCTGATGAAGAAAAGAATAAATACCATTTCTTCATAGCCCAAAGATTTGTAGTGCCAAAACCTCGGTCAAGGGGAAATGCCTCCTGCAAGTCAAAGCTTAGCTGTTCCACAACCCCACTGCCCCATGTTTCTTCCGCCTTACGCATCACAAGGTCGCGCCCCACACTCCAGTTGAACGCCAGCTTTTCCGTATTGACCTTGACCGCCGCTTTTATTTGGGCAGAATGATAGCGTCGCTTGATTTCAGAGAGCCAAGCGGCATAGTCAGCGTCAATCCTACAATCCTTGACTCTGACAATATGGGGTTCGTTGTTCATTATATCAGCCATAGTAATGCAAAGTTACTACAAAATCCTGACCACCACAAGCTAATGTGATATTTAGAGGCTCTATAAGACACCAAATTCAAAAGAAAATCGTTATATTTGCAGTCAGTAAAGAATGGGCGCTTTGAGAGAGCCGAAATTGTTAAAATTGGAGATGTGAATCTCGTAAAAACCAATTTTGTAGACTTAAAGCGCAACCTACTCACTATCAAATATATGCTATAATTACATCGGAAATCACGGAATGGTATTCCGTAGAAGAAATGCAACGCAAGTTTGGCATGACTGTTTCAGCTGTCTATTGCTTCATCTCTAAGGAAGGTATTCCGAAAATGAAGATTGGACGCGAGACCCTTTATTCCAAAACCCATGTAGATGCGGCAAAGGGCTTAATTAAAAAAGAGGAGCCTCAATATTACACATATGCGGAAGCAATGGAGAAATATGGAATGACCCATGACCAAATGCATCACTATGTGAAATATCACAGCATACCACGAGTAAAAAAGGGTCGATACACCTGCATATCCCGCAAAGAACTGGATGATTTGCTTGCACCGCCTACGATTTAGCCGAAACCGGCTATGGTGGCGCGATGGTGGCTGTTCCCACCATGCAAACACTACCGAACTTTGCGTCAAACTTTTAACTCTTTCAAGATACAATGAATACCTGCACTAAAGTTTTCCTTCGTAAAAAGGAAATATCGGGCGACCGCATATCGCTCTACCTCGATTTCTATCCCCCAATCCGCAACCCTCATACCAACAGGCTCAGCCGTCGGGAGGGGCTGGGAATCTATCTCTACGGACATCCGGCTAATGCCCGTGAACGAGAGTTCAACGCTTCCATGATGGAAAAGGCGGAGGCTATCCGCTGCCGCCGCTTCGAGCAGTTGCTCAACGAGCAGTTCGGCTTCCTTGATAAAGAGAAGCTCCGCATCGACTTTCTGGAATACTTCCGCAAGAAGTGTTTCAAGAAATATCAGAAGTGGAAGATTGTCTATCAGCACTTCTATGATTTTTGCGATGGTAAATGTACCGTCGGAGAAATCAACGAGGACTTCTGCAAGAAGTTTCAGGCATACCTTCTTAAAGGTGGCCATCGTGATGGTCGCAAGAGTAAGCTCGCCCAAAACTCAATCGCCGGTTACTGGTCAACCTTCCGCACTCTGCTCAAAGAGGCGTATCAGGAGAAGCTCCTCCGAGAGAACATAAATGACTTCCTCGAAAAGATTGAGTGGAAGGATACCAAAATCGAATTCCTATCGCTCGACGAGGTTAAGAAACTCGCTGCTACTCCATGCAAACATGAGGTGCTGCGTTGTGCGTCGCTGTTCTCTTGCATGACCGGACTCCGCATCAGCGACATTCAGCAACTCCGGTGGGAACATATCGTCAAGACCGAAGACGGGTATGTTATGCGAATCCGCACGGAATAGACCGATGAGGAAGCCACTCTCCCAATCAGCGAGGAAGCCTTCGCCTTTTGCGGTGAACGAGAAGAGGGACTTGTGTTCAAGACTCTCAAACGCTCGATGATAAACTACCCTCTCCGGGCGTGGATAAAGGAGGCCGGAATCAACCGCCGAATCAAGTTCCATTGCTTCCGCCACACCTACGCCACTCTTCAGATGGCAATGAGCAGCAATCCCTACGTGGTCAGCCAGGCACTTACCCATAAGAATCTTGAGACTACCCTACGCTACACGCATGATGTTCCGACCGCACTGCTTGACACTTTGGGTAAAATCACCATCAAGCCAAAACCACAAAATACGGATACTTGAAAAACTTATGTGTCGTTTATATTGTTATTTTAATACATTTACACTAACCTTGCAGTATAAAATAATATCGCCATGGATATAGCACTAAAGAAGAACCAGAGTTTCCGTCTTTCGGTGGAACTTATAGACAGGCTCAAGCAGCTTGCCAAGCGACAGAACCGTAGTCTGAACAACTATGTCGAGACTGTTTTGCTTGATGCCGCCTATCACGACCCCAATGCCACAACTCTCGCTGCGATGAAAGAGGTTAAGAGCGGATCGCTACGCAACGAACCGGCTCTTGACCTGTCATCCATTGAGGCAATGGAGAAATCTATGGGATTATGAAAATACTGAAAGCATCTTCCCAATATAAGAAAGATTACAAGCGATTCAGGAATAATCCCAAAAAGATCGAGGCGCTTAATGAGATTCTCAAAAAAACTCGCAAACGAGGAGCCTATTCCGGAAAAGCATAGTCCGCACATGCTGACCTTGTACGTCTCGGTTCCCATTCCGAACTATTCGGATAGACTTCAAGTGAGCGCCGAACAAACAGGTACGCCTTATTGTCACAATATAGTGTAGACTGACGTTCTCACGTTCCGTAAACAGTCGGTATAATGGTCCGTTGCCGCTTGGCAGCGGACTATTTTGTTCTAAAAGGATGAGATTTTGCTAAAAGTGATATTCCATGATAAAGAAAAGTGTCCAACATTTCGTTTTTAGCAATCAGTCCGCTGTAATTTTGTCGGACAATCTCAAAAATATAACGGAACAATGAATACTCATGATAAAGACAACACTTTGAAAATTATGACAGTGCTTCTATATGTCATGTCGTACATTTGTACGGTTAAATGTTTTTGAATAATTTCAACTTCAAATTTCAGGATATTCAAGCATGG
>VSPM01000121.1 GCA_009775365.1 Muribaculaceae bacterium | reverse complement strand
CCTTATTCCATGCTTGAATATCCTGAAATTTGAAGTTGAAATTATTCAAAAACATTTAACCGTACAAATGTACGACAGGACATTCGTATAGAGCATCAGGTTCAAAATCCAGTTCACATTCTTCGTCTATCACCATGTGGTAAGCGATGTCAAAGAACTTCTCAAAAGTATAGAATGAATACGCATAAATATCTGGTTTCCACGCCCAGTTATTAGAAACATTCTCTACTATGTGGTCTGCTACCTGATGAGTTGAATTTGTCAGAGTCTGCACAAACTCCTGCATTTGCTCCTCAGCTACCCTATGAAATATTTCACCTGAATAGAATGGCTCATCCTGAGGTCCAAGGTTGCCTCCCTTATTAAGCATATCCCTGAAGTAATTATGGATGGGCTGATACAACTCTTTCTCAGATTTCCGGTTCCAATGAGAATTGAAAGTAACAGACACATGCCCCTCCGGATAAAACGAAAGTTGAGAAATGTCATCCCGGACATAATCATGATGTCCAAGACTGTGCATCCTTTGGATACGGTGCATCAGCGCGGATACGACATCCCTGTCCTCATCATCGAAGTCGAGGAGGTTAATATCCTTCTCGGCATTTTCCATCGCGATTTCGAAGTTTTCTCTAAGAGCGTCCTTGTCCAGCCTGGATTCGTTTCTGAGCAGGCTCTTAAGCTCGTCATAATGAGATTGAAAATTCTTCATGTCATTGTCTGTTTTATAATAGCAAAGTTACTAATTTTTCGTGAGATAGAGGTAATAATTATAGTAAGGCGACATCGCTATATCATCTTTTGCTTTTACCATCTTTGAGTCCTCGCCGATGAGAGTGGAAAGATAGTTCCAGAATGATTTGCGATGATGCTTGTACTTGTAATGCGCCATTTCATGCAGTATTACACCGTCAGTCCATTCCTGCTTGAATATTACGAGGAACGGTTGTAAGGCAATATGATTGTTGAACGTGCAATAGCCGAGAACGTTCTTCCGAAGACGCTTAATCGTAACGCCGGAGCCGTGTAACCCCTTCATATTCTCCCAATACTTTACTCTATCAGGGAGCACAACTTTAGCAATTCGGAGTATGGTGTCGCGCATAAGTTCGCGTAACCACTTCTGTATCTTTCGAGTCTCAAAGTCAGTGGAGTCATGGTAAATAATATCCAAGATGCCGTCGTGATATTGAACCAGCAACTCGACGGCGTTCTTATCATGAAACACGAATCGGTCGGGTATTTCCATAGCAGCCTCACACTCTAACGTAAACTTATTGACGCAATGCCATACCACCGACAAGTGCTTTGTCGTAAGCCGGAATCGTGGGTTTATCTTAAACGTCGGTTCTTTTACACCTCCCATATTTTATCCATTATATGTTTATAGCCTTTTACTCCGTAATGGCCTATCTTCAACCCATAGAAGCGAGTGCCGAGAGTTTTCTCCTTGTCTATTTTCTCCATTGTGGAGGGGTTGGGAACAGGAAACTCGAAGTCTGAGACAATAAGGACATCTGCCATCTCGTATGTTCCTTTCTGAAGAACGTGAATAGCCTCAGCAAGCATCTGTTCACCATCAGTGCCCCCACTATAACTATGCTCCAAAAAATTGTCAATCTTGCTCCAGTTTCGTGGCTTGGCAAGGTCAATAGATTTTGACCTGACAGAGAAACTGATTAGATAGCAAGGTCTTTTCTGTTTCTTTGCCATCCGTAGCAACTGTTTGAGCAACGAGAAAGCAATCCTTTGAGGTTGACCCGACATTGAGCCACTGGTATCAATACTTACGATAATCGGTCCTTTTGTTAGTCGTGGGTCTTTGCGATGTTCCTCTATCTTTTTAGGTTTGTCTTTACCGGGACTTGAAAACTGCTGGAGTTCCTTGGTAGCATATCTCTTAAAGAAGAGATCTTCCGGCATGGATAATTCCACTGGAAGGACTCGCTCCAGATTGTCGCCTGACTCAACTCTGTCAATCTCTTCAACTGAACTGTTTTTAGCAACAGTGGTGGGCAGGAAACGATACACCACAGTATCTTTTTCTTCTTCCGATGAATCCTTGTCTCGCCCAATCATATCGACAATCTCTTTCAATTGCGGATAACGATGGACATAGTTCTCCACCTTCTTTTTATCTTCATAATCCCTCGTGCCGGCTTCTCGACTGAGTTGTTCAAACTGCATTTTCGCACGATTCAACATCTGACGCTCTTTTCGGTCGAGTTTTGCCTTACAAGCATTCGCCCAATCACTGGTCAATGCCGAAAAGACAGCGCCCTTGTCGTCAGTCTTGAACTGCGCAGTGTATCCTGCCAGATTAACATCGTATTTCGAGTATCCCGCTTCAATGATGCTGCAAACCTCCGTCCACATCATACGCTTCTTTTCAATAGATGCTTCGTTGAACTTCGCGATTATAGCAAGTTCTTTCATTGCCTCAATCTGCATTGCACGGAACTGTTCCAGCAAAGCAGTGAAGAATGAAATCAAGTCTTCTTTCAGCACCTCGACCCATGTTTCATCGGAGCCGTCAATCTGAGGATTGTTGTCAATGACCTCCTGCATGTAACCGGCGAGGCAATCATCGGGCGGCATGGATGGAGGCATTTCTCCACATTCCATGTAGAAGTCAAAAGCCTCGCTATATTCCTCCAGCTTGGCGTCAACGTCGGTATAGTCAATCATTTTATCAACGTAACTACGTTATTGAGTTTGACCTCAATGGTCTTTATCTGTTGCCTGACATCCTTCAGCATCTTATTGACCAGTGCAAGATCGTTGGGCGAAAGGAAGATATTATCACAATCGGTCCAGTTAGATGATACCGACTTCTCCCATTCTTCAACACAAGACCTGAATAAGTCCTGAATCAAATCGACACGCTGATATACCGGCAATGTCTGTATAGACTCAGAACTTATTGCTGATTGAGCCGCCTTCCTGCGGAAAGCGTATGGTGTACCATCTATTATCGCTCCGTTCTGACACCTCTGAATCTTGACCTTTGTGAGATTTGAGGCATTTTGCGATTTGGCATCAAAAGGTCTTCCCGGGACAAGGGTGTGAATGATGATTTTCTTGCGCTTACTGTCATAATATCTTACTCCATCGCGCGTCTGATTGGACAATGCGGCGTAATCCCATTTTGAGAAATAGGTGTCTCCAGCCGGATAATTCTCCACGAGATAGTAGAAATAATCATACTCGGCAAAATCATTCCCGTCTGTATTTAATCGTGACGGTGTCGATTGCTGTGCGGTCTGTTGCTGTGGAGTCATAAGCTGTCGAATTGACTTGTCAATTTTCGTCAGTCCTTTCACTACAGTATCGGAGATACTTGAAGTAAAAGCATTAAGCACATTCGGAATACACTCCACATCATTCCAGAAACTATGTATAAGCAATAGATAGTCAGAAAGATTTATTTCACTGCGTCCATTCAGATATGCCGAGGTCTGCATAAGCCTGTACGCCTTTCGCCACCGACGGTCAGAGATATAATATCTTAGCTGATTGCCATCCTCTTTCTCCAGAGCAGCAAGACTCTTCCGAATATTTTTTATGGCTCTGACAACCGAATCCTGAATGCCAACGGCCTTTGATTCATTCTGCCATAAGGAATACAATTCATCAGTAATGAATAAAGACTCCGACAATTCCGACAGCTCAATTCCGGCACCCTTTATCATCTTGAAAAAAGACGTATCGCTCTCAATGCAGTTTGAAACCATCCGCACAAGGAAGCGGTCCCACAACGCTTCGAGACCCTCATCTTTAGCCGGAAGTTCGTTAGAGGCAGCAATAAGCACTTTCATTGGCGTGCACATTATCTGTCCTCCATTATGGAAGATATGTTCGTTTATTACAGTCAGAAGCGTGTTCTGGATAGACGGTCCGGCTTTCCATATCTCATCGAGGAACACAACATCTGCCTCTGGCAAATATCCTGCGGTCAGTCGTTCATAACGGTCATCATTCTTTAATCGGGATATTGAAATGGGACCAAATATTTCATCGGGGGTGCTGAATCGAGACATCAGGTAATCAAATGATTTGCCGTCTTTGAATACCATTTTCAAACGACTCGCTACCATACTTTTGGCTGTTCCGGGAGGGCCGAGAAGGAACATGTTTTCTCCTGCCACAGCACACAGCAGAGCCACGGCTATAATCTGTTCCTTTTCATAGACTCCCTGTGACATCCATTCGACAAGCTGACGAATGTGCTCTTTCGGAGTTGATGGGAATAGTGATTTAGTTCTGACTTTCTTTGCCATAATAAAAAAACGGGGCCAATAATGCTCACCGCAACGGCGAAGCCCTCGCGAGTGAGCCGAGAGCGCAAGTCGGCGCAGTCGGTGCGCGGTGGTAACGCCACTCGGACTCACCGCAAAATTAGCTCCGTCATGTCGCAGATTTAGATACAGGTTATCCTTTTCTTATATTTCGGTCAACAAAATCATCCGATGCTTTCATTAACTCTTTCAAAGCGGGGCGCATATACTTGTGTTGAAGGGCGAATCCGATTACAACGCCGATATTTGCTTTAATTAGGGTTGAATGAGGTGGCCCGATAAAGCAGGCTATGCCGCCTAATATGCCGGGAAGTATGGCAAATTTAAGTAGTGCCAATTGCTTCTGAATTACTTTATCCATTCTCCAGTTCCTTTCCAGCGGCAAGTATCGTGACTTTTATCTCTTCATCGCTTATACTCTCATCGGGATATACAGCCCAAATAACATAAATGCTTTCAGGTAGTTCACTAAGGAAATCAGTCAATGCAGTCATTTCTTGCATAACCAATGGCTGTTTCCCTACCTTATTGAAATACAGAAAAATTGAAA
>VSPM01000120.1 GCA_009775365.1 Muribaculaceae bacterium | reverse complement strand
CAAAAGAATCGACAGCTTTTTCAAGCTGCCGATTCAACTTTTTTATGGTGTTCCTTATCCCGAACTCGCGTTATTATAAACACGAAGTGTTGGAAATCAGCACTTCACAATAAAAATATTTTCGAATGAAAAGAACGATACCAAATATCATTAAGCTGAGGGTTGTGAACACAATGTTCAAGACCTGTCCGGTGAGGAAATTCTGCACCCGTGTATGATCTCCGATGCGCTGCAGGAGGTCGCCCATCAGCTTGGTGTCAAAGAAAGACATCGGCAGTTTGAGAAGCTTTATAAAGAAATCACTGACGAGGGAGATGTTGATACGCATTGAGATGTGAAGCAGAATCCATCGCCGTATAAAGTCGGTTGCCGTCCTTCCTACTACAATCATCAATTCTCCGAGTAGCACAAGCCATATAAATCCGATGTCCTTATGCTTTATGCCTATATCAACAATCCATTGCGTCAGGAAAGGCATCAATAATTGTAGTATACATCCAATACCCAATCCAAGTATGATTTGGGTAAAATATTTTTTATATTGCCTAATGTAACCTATTAGAAAGCGAAATGAGTGTTTTGAGGTCGATTCCTTAGGAACGAGTCCCTCGTAAGACATGAACGATGAATTAGGTTTCAATAATGCAACGATACCAGTTCCTTCTCCTTCAGAAGAAGAACTTATCCAATATTTCTCAAATTCGTCTGCTGAATATATAACAAGACCTTTTCCCGGATCTGCCACATGAAAGGATTTTCCTTTCTTGGAGATTTTGTATAGGACAACAAAATGATTCTGATTCCAATGTAGAATGCAAGGTAAATTGATGTCAGACAACTTATCCATTGAGGCCAATGCGACAAAGGTTTCAAGTCCCAACTTATGAGCTGCATCAACGATACCATGCATTGAAACACCTTCTGTCGTAGCATGACAGATTCCTTCAAGTTCTGAAATACCTACATTTCTACCGTAGAATCTACATATCATGGAAATGCAGGCTATACCGCATTGCATCGAATCCAGTTGTTTTACAAAAGGAAAATTCCACATAATCTTGTCGTTATTTTACACCGGTATTTTGATCTGTAGAATCAAGGGTTCGATCTCTTTCAATCTTGACTTTCTGACCACCGCCAAAGGAGTATGACAGATTGATGCCGAAAGACCTTGCAGTCATATAATTATTTTGTTCTGTAACCATTGTCGGGAGTGTCGTCTCTATTCTGCTATGATTGTATTTAGTGAATGGAGAGTTTGCCGTGACTGAAACATTAAGCCGTCCTGACAGAAAACTTTTACTCGCATAGAAAGAATAAAGTGTCAAGGCTGAACTTGAACTCCAAGGATTCGGAAGATTTTTATAGTACCCGTATTTCCCTCCTATCCTGAAATGATTGGACAGAAAGAAATCAATGCCTGTAGAAATCCGATAATTCAAATCGTACTGTCTTAAAAGTGGTTTTTCACTCCGCAACCATCTCTTGCCGATACCGCCGTTCAGTGACAGTTTAATCCAATTTTCCGGGTTATAACCCATATTAACCGATAATTCAGTCTGATTCGAATCTCCGAAATTGGAGTATGAGTATATCATTTTATCCTGCTCGGTATAGTAGTCGGAAAGTATGATATTCGACGAATGGGTGTATTGAAGTGACGCGGCAAGTGTCAGATTCTGTATTTTTGTAAGATACCATGTTAGGGCGACCTCATGGTTGTATTGGGATTTCAGATCCGGATTGCCACGGTTGACGGAGTGGTCGTTTGAGGTGCTTTCAAACGGATTGAGCATATCTATTCCGGGTCTGCTGAGATTTGTTGAGTAATCAAGGTAGAGGGAATTGTAATTGTTGGGACGCCAGAAAAGAGATGCCGACGGGAGAAAGTAGAATCGGTCTCTTTTGTAATCAAGAGAAGGAGTCTGCGGCAGATGCATTGAGAAATGATCATGATTGGCTTTTAAGGAGGCCATGCAGTATATGTTGCCCACCCAACCGGAATATGTGATATTCAATGCAGCTATATTGTTGGTGTAGTTCATACTGCGTCCCTGCTCCTCCTGGGTATCCTGATAGGAATAGAAGGATTCGGTATCTCCTTTGCGGTACATATCGCTTGCCGTGAACCGAACAGAATGGAATAATGACGGCCGAAGCAAATATGAGAATAATCCCGTATGTGCATTCAATCCTCCATCGGTGCGCTGTATATATTCAGGATAATCAGTTTCTCCAGTCTTTCTATTCTGAGTCAGGTGTCTTCTGTCAGGATTGTATGTGTAATGATATCCAACTGTTATTCTCTCGGTTTCAGGATCATCCCGGAGATAATTGCGATAAATCAGGTTGGCTTCAGCTGCACCGGATGTATATTTTGAATGATTATGAATAAATGTATCAGAAACATCGTAAACAGGGAGTATCTCTGTCTGAACATTGTCGGCGGTGATATTTGTCTGCGAGATCTGCCCGTGCGCGTCAGCATATATTGTGTTGAGACTGTCAATTTCCCATTTGAGCATAGCCCGAAGCGTATGAGAATGCCAGTTTCCATTGCCGTTTCCCCTATTTCTCCATACATGGGTTGTCTCTCCTGTCATATCCATTTCCGTATAGGTCATGTCTGTCGGTTGATGTCTTTGTCCGTTTAGGTTGTAAGAATAGTTTACGGCTGCTTCAACCTTGTATTTTTTAATCATTCCCATTACCGAACCGTTTGCTGTGGGTTGGGTGGTTCCTCCGCCGTCAATATTGAATACGTATCCCTCAAGTGCAGGATCTTTCAGAACAATATTAAGGATATAACGCTGAGTATCAGTTCCTGATTTATTGTCAGGATGTGTTATCACTTCCACCTTCGAGATGGAGGAAGCCGGCAGAGACTCTAGAAATATTTTGGGAGAGGTTTGCGCCATTTCGTAAGGCCGTCCGTTGAGATACAGGCTATAGGAGGAAGAGCCCTGAACGGATATGGAGCCGTCGGCATCTACATTCACCAAGGGTACATACGACAACGACTGTAAAGTGTTTTCACTCTGCGCCCGTCGATTTGCAGCCATATTATAGCTAATTCCCGAGTCTGTTTGTGTTGTCAAACGTCCTACGACGGCAACTTCTTGTAATTCAATGGCTCCCGGAGTCAAAGCCACAGTTACAAGATTATCAGGTATCGACGTAAATCTGATGGCTTGTTCCTTTAGTCCAAAACCACTGACCTTGAGATTCAGAGGTATGGAATGCGGGGTAAATGAGTATATACCTTCGTTATCTGCCATACCTCCCGTAATCGTATCGCTATATTCCACTACTATTGTAGCGAATGGGACTGACTCAAAGGAATCCTTTTCAATAACTTTAATGGTCAGTTCATTTGCAAAAATTGAAATGGAGGTCAACAATATGGATAGCATTGTTGTAACTGATTTTCTCATAGTCGGTTATTGAGCGATTTTAATTTGTTGATGCTGTTAATATAATTTAGTCTGCATGTAAGGTGGTTTGGTCCTATTTTTTCTCCATAAAACTTGTATGCAGTTGCGGGACACCCTCCGCCACAAATATATTTTACTTTGCATTTAGAACATGTGTGAAACTCATTGCCGGTCAAAGTTATAATCTTTGCAAATGGAGCAATCTTGTCAATAATGATTTCCCATTCAGGAAGAGTCAAAATTGACACATTCTCTTTTCTGATATTTTTATTATAGCAATAAGTGCATTTTAAATTGCATTTATATGTCAAGTGCAGATAATACGATGAAGGGAATACTGGTTGGTATGAATCAGCATCATGGATGTCCTCACAGAGCAATAGCTTATGATTGTCGATTGCTCGTAGAGCTTCTGCCAGTGTTTCCTTCTTGTCCTCATTAAATTGACTTAAGATATAGTCTTTATCCTGATATGTGTAGTACATATCAAGAATACGCATTTCTAGATAACTCAATCGAGATGCTCGATGTTGAAGAGAATTATAAAAAACGAACTCAGTTGTGTTGATGGGTATTATGAGAAAAGCAGGGTTTGTTTCCAGAAGAAAATCCATATGCTGAAATTTTATTTTGATTAGGAGATAGTAATAAATTTATTCCTATCTCCTATGGGGAATGAAGATTACGGTTTGACGGGTTTGAAGGGCTCGATTGTGATGATAGGCTTATCGGGGAAGTTTATTCCCTTGTTGGTGCCTGTGCTTGTGCCGACTGAGCCCGCTTTGCAGTCATCTGTGCAGTTTTCAGAACAGATTCGTGTTCCCTGAGGGTCAGTAGTCCCATCAAAAAGACCGGTCCCTGCTTGACCTCCTTTTACGTTGTCAAGCATAGAGTTAATTTCTTCAAATTTCTTTGCCATTTTTGCAGAAATTAATTGTTTAATACGGTTATTTGTCTCAATTACTACGATTTATGTCGACTCTTATCGTATGTCTTTATTGACGATGCAAAATTAATATCGTGTTTTAGGTTGTCAATTACACAAAAAGGTATTTCTCTGATTTCAAGGCTATTTATACACTTTTGTGTAGTATGGCTGATGTGGGCTATGACGCGGCAAGAAGGGGATAACACCTTTGGTAGAACTTGGTTAGCCCTTTTTTACTTGAACATACCGGGATTGTCTCGGATGCAAGGTAAATGAGTGGATTCCCTATCTGCCGGGTCTCGATGCCGAGGGCGTTCATGACCCTGAGAAGGCGGCTGTCGGTCTCCGCTATCATATAGCTGTCGTCATCCCGTAGTATTGGAGCCACGGCGAGAGTCATGAGTTGCTTGAACAATGTGACGGTGGAGAAGCCTGAGGTGGAATCAATGGCAAATCGTCCGATGTGCCAGAAGGAAGTTGCCGGGGTATCGCCCACTTTCTCCAGCGGAGATATGTGGAAAATCTTCTGCATGGGGGTGGGGGTACGCTTGTCCCATCTGAACACCCTTATGCTGCCCACGATTCTGCCCTCCTTGTCCCGGACGATGAAACAAGCCGAGTCTCCGGAGTAGGAAAGCTCCTCACGGTAAATGTCCTCGATCTCCT
>VSPM01000012.1 GCA_009775365.1 Muribaculaceae bacterium | reverse complement strand
ATTTACCCGATTCGTACTGAATCGGGTAAGGGGGCTTTTGTCGTTATTTTGTGCTTAAATGAAAGAGCCGTGAAAAATAGCGCGAATCTGACCAATTTTTTGCCCTATAAACAGTGATTCATCATGTTTCAAAATAATTTTTACACCTTTTACACCAATTTAAAGAGAGCATTCTTGGTTACTTTCACATTATTCATTAACTTTACAACTACAAAAACATCATAACCCATTTTGACATGGAAAAGAAAAACCTTGAATATCTCGCGCGCCTGCGCAAGGCCATGAGCGAACACGGAATCGACGCAACGGTCATTTCCGGCACGGACCCCCACCAGTCGGAACTCCCCCCACACCATTGGAGAGGACGCGAATGGCTCACAGGGTTCTGGAGCGGAAACGGCACCAACGGCACTGCAGTGGTGACTGCAGACAAAGCTCTTTGCTGGACTGACTCTCGATATTTCATACAAGCCGAAGAACAGTTGAAAGGCACAGGATTCTCCATGATGAAGGAGGATGGCCCCGACGCTGTTGACCTGATCGACTGGCTCACAGAAAACATGAAGGCAGGACAGACCGTCGGCATCGACGGAATGACATTCTCCATCTCTTACACACAGAGAATGCAGCAAGAACTGGCGGACAACGACATAAAATTCAACGACAATTTCCCGCAGTTCGACTATATATATCCCGAACGTCCGGAACGCCCCAAGAACAAATTATTCATACACGATGAAAAAATCGTGGGAGAGACCGTCAACTCTAAAATGGAAAGACTGATGGCAGAAGTGAAAAACGAGTTCGCAAATGCCGCGCTCCTCTCTGCCCTCGACGACATAGCATGGGCCACCAACCTGCGCACTGCCGGCGACATTGCGTTCTCTCCTATATTCGTGGCTTATCTATATATAAACCCCTCCCGCAAGGTGCTTTTCATCGACCGCGAAAAAATAACGGACGAAGTGGCTGAGCATCTGAAAAAATATAGCATCGAGGTGGAAGACTACGACAAGGTGATTGACTTCGTAAGACAGCTCCCGAAGGAAACACGCCTGCTCCTTGACCCGGCAAAAACGTCACGCGGCCTTTATGACAATGTGGCCTGCACACCTGTGTTCGGCGGCTCGCGCCTTGCAAGGCTAAAAAGCGTGAAGAATTCCACCATGCTCAAAAACCTCGCCACCGCCATGGAAAAAGACGGCGTGGCCCTCACAAGATTCTTCATGCACGTGGAGAAAGAATTTCCGAAAGGGGAACTCACCGAGGTCGGACTCGGGAAAACACTCCGCGACCTCCGCCTGGCCGACAAGTCGTGTGTAGACGAAAGTTTCGCGCCAATTATCGGATGGAACGGACATGGAGCAATCGTGCACTACGAAGCCACCGAGGAAACAGACGCAACAATATCAGGCAACGGCATTCTCCTCGTAGACTCAGGCGGCCAGTATACCTACGGCACCACCGACATCACCCGGACAGTAGCCCTGGGCGACCCCACTCCGGAGCAACGCCATGACTTCACCCTCGTCATGAAAGGGCACATTGCGCTGGCTATGATTAAATTCCCTGAAGGCACTCGCGGAGCGCAGCTCGATGTGCTTGCACGCCAATATCTCTGGAACGACGGCAAAGCATATTATCATGGCACAGGCCACGGCGTAGGGTTCTTCATAAACTGCCATGAAGGGCCGCAAAGCATACGCCTAAACGAAAATCCCACCCCGCTGGAGCCGGGAATGATCACAAGCAATGAGCCGGGCCTATATCTGGAAGGGAAATATGGCATAAGATGCGAGAATCTTATTGTCACAGAAGAGTGGAAAACCACAGAGTTCGGCAAGTTCTTCCGGTTCGACACCATGACTCTCTTCCCTTTTGACGTCAATCTGTTCGACACATCCATGATGACCGACGAAGAGATTGAATGGGTAAACAGCTACCACGACATGGTGCGCTCGCGCCTCACCCCTCTCCTATCGGGAGAAGAGGCTAAGTGGCTGGAAGAAAAGACCAGGCATATCAGCAAGTAAAATCACGCAATCCATTATGAGTGTCGCCGTTCAGCCGGCACACTCATAATGGCGTATAGCAATACATATCCGGCACTTTGACAGGCCGACATTTTTTCGGCACTTAAAAACATACAACACAACAAAATGGCAATTATAAAACCACTCAGAGGATTCACACCCGTAATCGGCAAAGACTGCTTTCTTGCCGACAATGCTGTAGTGATAGGCGACGTAATCATGGGCGACGAATGCAGCATATGGTTCTCAACCGTGCTCAGAGGCGATGTAAATTCCATCCGCATAGGCAACAGGGTCAACGTGCAAGACGGCAGCGTGCTGCACACCCTATATCAGAAATCTACAATTGAAATCGGCGACGATGTGTCAATAGGCCACAATGTGGTGATTCACGGCGCAAAAATACGCGACTATGCTCTTATCGGAATGGGTGCCGTGGTGATGGACGACGCCGAAGTGGGAGAAGGCGCCATAGTGGCTGCCGGCTCTGTGGTTCTGAGCCGCACAAAAATCGGCCCCCACGAATTATGGGCGGGAACTCCGGCCAAATTCGTAAAGATGGTAGAGCCAGAAAAAGCAAAAGAAATGAATGAGAAGATAGCCAGGAACTATCTCATGTATTCAAAATGGTATGATGAACAAGCCGAATGAGCCGTGCATCATAGACCTCCCTCGATTTCTCGACCACCGTGGAAACCTATCGGTGGTCGAGCAATCGAAAGAGATTCCCTTCACCATCAAACGTGCATACTGGATATATGATGTGCCCGGAGGGGAGGCTCGCGAAGGGCACGCCTATCATGAGAACTATGAGTTTATAATAGCTCTTTCCGGCAGTTTTGATGTCGTGGTAGACAATGGCCTGAAACAGACCACATACAGCCTTAACAGGTCATATTACGGATTGTTGCTCCCGGCAGGATATTGGCGCACTCTCACAAACTTCTCCACCAATTCGCTTGCCTTTATTCTGGCGTCGACCCCATACAACCCCGATGACTACATCCTCAATTACTCCGAATTCATCGCCAAGTCTTCAAAATGAAAAATTCCACAGTCTACGACTGCTCAATAATAGAACTCAACCGGCATCATAGCGACAGGAAAGGGAATCTCACGGTGGTCGAAAACAAAAGCACCGTGCCGTTCGATGTCAGACGCGTATATTATCTATATGACGTGCCCGGAGGAGTAAGCCGCGGAGGGCATGCACATCGTCAGCTATTCCAGATGATTGTGGCTGTAAGCGGAAGCTTTTCTGTCACTCTTGATGACGGGACTGTAAAACGCACTTTTCTGCTCAACAGACCATACAAAGGGCTACTTGTGGTGCCGGGGATATGGAGAACCCTTGACGATTTCTCTTCAGGCGCCGTCTGCATGGTGCTGGCATCAGAAGGCTATGACGAAACCGACTATATCCGTGATTATGCAGACTTCCTGAATTTAAAACAGACATTGAATGACTGACATACAGATTACCCGCTACGACACAACATTTAAAAAAGAATGGGATGATTTCGTAAGCAACTCTAAAAACGCCACATTCCTCCTGAAACGTGGCTATATGGACTATCATTCAGACCGCTTCCCTGATCATTCCCTGATATTCACACGCGCAGGAAAGATTTTCGCTTTACTCCCTGCCTCGGCCCGCGACAAAGCGCTGGTCTCGCATCCCGGCCTTACATATGGCGGCTTAATCACAAATTCAAAAGCCACAGTAGCGGAAGTTCTGGAAGCCTTTTTTCAATTAAAACAATACCTGCGGCTGAACGGGTTTCTTTCTTTCATATATAAACCCGTGCCTTATATCTACCACACCATGCCTGCGGATGAAGACCTCTATGCATTATTCCGGATAGGCGCTGTTCTTCATTCTCGGAGCGTGTCATCAACCATTGACCAAAACAACAGAACTAAATTCCGCAACATTCGCAAAGCCGGAATCAGGAAAGCTGTCAAAGCAGGACTGATAATTGAGGAAACCTCTGACTTCGCCCCCTTCTGGCAAATACTTAACACCAATCTCACTGACAGATACGGAGTGAGGGCTGTTCACTCTCTTGATGAAATCAAGCTGCTGGCATCAAGATTTCCTGAAGAAATAAAGCTGTTCGTAGCAAAGAAGGAAAATAAAACGCTCGCCGGAATGCTGGTTTATGCCACAAAAAATGTAGCCCATTCCCAATATATAGCGGCATCGCCCGAAGGCAAAGAGTCCGGAGCACTTGATCTGATTGTTGACAACCTTGTCAACAACGTTTATAAACATCTCGCTTTCTTCGACTTCGGAATATCCACCGAGAATGGAGGCAACTATCTGAACGAAAATCTCATTTATCAGAAAGAAGGGTTCGGAGGACGCGCCGTATGCTACGACTCATATGAACTGACAGTAGCTTCAAGTCATGGATCTTCCATTTCTTAAAAGTTTAAGGATAACAAATAAAATAAAACCATTATGATTAAATTCTTAGATCTGGAGAAAGTCACTGCCGGTCACGCCAATGAGATAAACGAGGCTGTGAGCCGTGTGGTCAATTCCGGATGGTATCTTCTGGGAGAAGAAGTGAAAAAGTTTGAAAACTCCTATGCTTCATACATAGGGGCCGACTATGCCATAGGCTGCGGAAACGGACTGGACGCCTTGTGGCTCATATTCAGGGCATGGCTCGAATTGGGCGAACTGCAACAGGGCGATGAAATTATCGTACCCGCCAACACATATATCGCCTCTATTCTTGCCATATCGGAAAACGGCCTTACACCTGTGCCGGTTGAACCCGACCCTATCACATATCAGATTTCTCCTGAAAAAATAGAGCAGGCCATCACTCCACGCACCAAGGCAGTAATGCTTGTGCACCTATACGGACAATGCGCCTATTCAAACAGAATCGAAGAGATATGCCGTAGCCATAACCTAAAAATAGTGGAAGACAACGCACAGTCCCACGGCTGCTTGTTTGAAAGACGCCACACCGGATCGCTTGGACATGCGGCAGGCCACAGTTTCTATCCGGGCAAAAATCTGGGAGCGTTAGGCGATGCAGGAGCCGTCACCACCAGCGACGAGGCCCTGGCTTCCGCCATACGCGCAATCGCAAACTATGGCTCTCACAAAAAATATGTGTGCCGTTATAGAGGAAGGAATTCTCGTCTCGACGAAATCCAGGCCGCCGTGCTGAACGTGAAACTCCGTTATCTTGACGCCGACAACACGCGACGCAAAGAAGTTGCTAAAAATTATATCACAGGAATAACCAATCCGGCAATAACACTTCCATCAATCGACAATTATGATTCACACGTGTTTCACATCTTTCCTGTTTTAGCAAAAAATCGCGACAATTTACAACAGTATCTGACACACAACGGCGTGCAGACACTCATACACTACCCTATCCCGCCCCATTTGCAGGAATGTTATCCGCAGTGGAACAGAATGAGCTTTCCTGTCACAGAGAAAATCCACAGGGAAGAGCTGTCGCTGCCTATATCGCCCATAATCTCCAATGAAGAGGTTGCAGAGGTCATCGACAAAATCAACAGATGGCATCAATAACCTTCTTATGCTAAAAACTGTTCACCATTGCCAATTATTTCCGGAATTATGATATTCCTGCAAACTTATTTAATAAAATATTAGAATAAGTTTGCATATATTAAAATTTATTCGTATATTTGCAATAACAAACTTTTTTATTAACCTTAATAATCTAACAGATTATGAAGCATCGTAAAACCCTACTTTTGGGTCTGTGCCTATGCGCTTTAGGCACCCAAGCCCAAACCGTGACAGTAGTACTTAATGACGGGACATCCACAAAGTGGCCGGCAGACCAAATCAAGGAAATCTATTTCGCCACATCTGAAGAGTCAAGCGAAGTGTTCACCGACATCCATATCGAACCTTACAGCAACGGAAACTTTGTTGTCGAACTTAAAAATGACACATACACAGTTCAATTAAACACTTACAGGCCAAGCGATATGCCATATATAGCCACAGGCGTATACACCGTAGGAGCTGTCGAAGGTCTGTATATTGACGCAGGAATTGGCTACACCTTTGTCACAACAAATAGCGACTCCACTAAAACCGGCATAGCAGGAGGCACCATGACTGTTTCAAATGAAAGTCAAATATACACATTCAATATTGACCTTACACTTGCAGACGGCAACACCTTAAAAGGCACTTATGTGGGAGAAATCGATGCTCTCGGCGAACCCGGAAATGAAGCGCTCGAATTGACAAACATAGTATACCATGAAATCAGAGACATGGTTGATGGTGAAGTATATATCAAATTCAATGATGCAGACTGGTCTATCGAAGGGGCTATCGACTTCTTCTGCAATCCCGGCGACACAACCCTCGCTGAAGGCACTTATAAATTCTCAGACTCAAACGAACCGTTCACTTTCTCTCCCAAAAGTTACGTAGATTTTTATCGCATCCCGCCCTACGGCACCAATCGTTTTTCCGACGGCACTATAGTGGTAGAAAAAGTTGGAGAAGACTACAATATAGAGATGTCTCTAACTTTAGAAAACGGAACTCAGGCTAATTATGTATACTCCGGACCGATCTCCGGCAAATCATCCAAATAATTCTCACCGACATGAAAAAGATTTTAATTTCCCTATTTGCCGCCGCTTCGATGGCTTTCGCATATGCAGCTGAGACTTTGGATTACACTCTTCTTGTTCAGCTCAAAGACGGCAATAATGTAGAGTTCCTTTTCTCTTCCACTCCGGTTGCCACTTTTGAAGAAGGAGAAATGACCATCACTTGCAACGGTGGAACAAACTCTGAAAAGTTCATAATCTCCAACGTAGAACGCATGACTGTCGAAAGCTCTTTGTCTGGAATAACTCAGATAGACACAAAAGGAGCCACTCCTTCTTTCGGCATATTAAACGGCAAACTCATTGCCTCCAGTCTTGGCGCCATGTCTGACTTGAATATCTATTCTGTCGACGGCACACTCATCGCATCTGCCCGCTGTGATGCCGACGGACGCACTGAAATAGCGATTGACAGGCTCACAAAGGGCACTTATATCGCCTCCACCGGAAAATACTCATTCAAATTCACCAAGTAACATCCACGAGCATGAAAAAATTTCTTTCAGCCACTCTCGCAAGTGTAATGTGCGCGAGCATGGCCTATGCACAGTCAACTCCCGGAACAAACCTGGTGATCGAAGACACCAACGGCAATAAGACCGTATTCTCTACTGCAGACATAGCAGGAGTATTGTTTGAGGAAGCTCCGGAATACACTGAAGCACCCGTGCTGCTGACTTCTGTATACACCACAAACAAAGACTGTGGAATCTATAATGTGCATTTCGGCACTGACGAAGCCGACGAGAACGGAGACCCCACCAATGTAGGGGAATTTCAGATTGCATTGACACTGGCTTCCGACATCAGTGACAACATGTATGAGGCTCAGCTCCCCGAAGGATTCTACCGTCCGGGAGTCGGCACCACAAAATTCACTTTCGATGTCACAAAATCAGCCATTTACGAACGCCTTGAAGAAGGAGACCAAGGCATTGTCTCCTATATGATATCAGGAGGCAGTGTCGACGTCCGAAAGAATGGAGATGCCTACATAATTCGCATGGAGTTAACCACTCTTTACGGACAGACTTTCAATTTCATATATGAAGCCCCCATTTCTTTCGAACCTGGTTCCTCTGCATTTGAAAAACTTGACTTTGATCTGGAAATGGACATCGACAAAGGACAGGGACGCTACTATGGCAACTGGTATTATCCTTACGCCGACGACATCACCATGCATTTCTACAATGGCAATTTCAATGAGAACGGCGCACAGATTGACGGACTTTGGCTGAATCTGGATATGTATATGCCCAAGTCTGACACACCTGCCACCAACAGAGCCATCGCAGACGGCATCTATACAGTCGACAAACGTGAACAAGCACAAAAAGGCTCCTATTTGCCTTTCACATTCCGCGCCGGTGTAGTTATAGACTTATGGGGCACACCCGTGAATTCCGGCACATTCGTCACTCTCATGGAGCCTAACGGAAGACGATATATTGCTCTTATAACCGATGGCACTATGACCGTCAGCGAAAATGGCACTAAATACGACTTCGATTTCAAATCTGCAGAAGGCAAGTCAATCACTGGCACCTGGACAGGCAAGCCCAATGTACATAACTTCTACACCGAACCCGGAATTGACCGTCCGTATTCCACCGTCACTGAAGACCATGAGTTCAACTTCAACGGCACTGACTTCATCTATTTCAATGACGGAGAAACCATTAAGCCCGGATTGAACACATCCACGCTCATCATTGCAGAACCCAATATGAAAAAAGGCGACTACATCTGGATTGATTTTCTTTCTGAAGATGATACTCTTACGGATGGTGTCTACACAGTAAATACTGACTTTGTTAACCATACTATCCTGTCGGGTGCTGTAGACTTAGGAGGCGAAATAATTTTCTCCTGGTATGCTGACCTCAGTTCTGCTGACGCCGAGGGCGTGCAACAGATTGTTGCTCCTATAGCGGGCGGCACATTCACCGTGGCCACTGAAGAAAATGGAGACAAGACAATCACGCTTGACCTGGTTGACGACAATGGTCACAAAATCACCGGCACTCACACAGCGTTCCTCTATGACATAACTCACGCAACCAATGAGGCTCCGGCCAAAAAATTAGTGTTGAAAAAATAAGTTTTTCACTAAAATAGTTGCGTTCACCAACCTTGTTCGCGCCGGAATTTCTTTCCGGCGCGAACTTTATTTCAAGATTTTTTTAATAAAATCATGCAAAATTTTGTCAATCAAATAACTTTGACTAATTTTGCAACCGCAAATATCCTTGTGGCATAGCCATCAGGGACATTTCTCTATAAAAAACATCGAAAAAAATTTAACAAAAACAAAGAAATTCATAACAAATGATTATCGTACAAGTAAAAGAGGGCGAGAACATTGAGAAAGCACTCAAGAAGTTCAAACGTAAATTCGAAAGAACCGGCATCGTAAAAGAGTTGCGCAGGCGTCAGGCATTTGAAAAGCCGTCTGTCACCAACCGCAAGAAAATGATCAAGGCTGCTTACGTTCAGCAACTACGTCAGGCAGAACAGTAATCGCGCCTCCCGACACTTCGTCGCGATCATATCTGATGCCGACAATTGCCCCGGCATCAAGACAGCATCACCGGTGCCCGTCGTAAAGACCGGCGCCGGTTTTATTATTTTCCTGCCATGCCTATCGACGATTTCATATCATACCTGCGATTTGAGCTCAACCGCGCACCGCTCACTGCCGAGGCTTACGAACGAGACATAAGACAGTTCGCGGAATGGGTTTCCCCGTCCGGGCCAGAATGCTTCATGCCCGACGATATCACCTCTTCCGACATCAGAGCATGGCTCGCAGAGCTCTCAAGAGAGCATAACTCTCCTCGCACTCTCAGACGAAAAGCACAAAGCCTCAGAGCCTTTTTCAGATTCTTGCTGAAGGGCAAAATAATTTCTCAAAACCCGACATCCGACCTTCAGCTGCCTAAACTATCCAAAAGTCTCCCTGACTTCGTGAGGACAGACGAAATGGAGACTATCCTCTGCAATGAAGAGTCTGAACTGTCAGAATTTCCTGACAATGAGAAAATGGCAAGAAACCATCTCATTGTGGAAATGCTTTACACTCTGGGGCTACGGCGAGCAGAGCTCATTGCCATCAACGATTCCGACATAACGAAAGATTCATGCGAAATAAAAGTGACCGGCAAACGCTCAAAGCAGAGAATTGTTCCGGTGCCGCAAATTCTTATGGAAAACATCTCCGCCTGGCAGGATATGCGCGACAGGCTATGGCCTGACATGCCCAATCCGAAACCACTTCTTGTGGCGAAAGGGAGGCGCATAAGCCCATATCAGGTATACACTGCCGTGAAAGAGGCTCTTTCACTTTCCTCCGCAAGAAAAAAAAGTCCGCACGCATTGCGCCATTCATTCGCCACTGCAATGCTCAACGAAGGCGCCGACCTAAACTCCGTGAAAGAGTTTTTAGGACATTCCTCCCTGTCAACCACGCAGATTTACACCCACATCTCTTTTGCAGAGATGAAGGAAGCCTACTCCAAGGCACATCCCAGGTCAAGAAAAAAAGATTTTAGATAAAAAATTTCGCTTTTTTAAGCCATTCATTCAGTTTTATTGTTTATCTTTGTAAACGAAGGAGGCACTCTCCACAAGCACCTTTCATCAAAATGCCGACGCCCCCTCTCAACCCTTATCAAATATTCACCATAAATATCTACAATTATGGAAGTTAGTATTCAAGCAATTCATTTCGACATCTCCGACAAACTTGTTGCGTTTGTAAACAAAAAAATCGATAAGTTAGCACGTCGCTTCGAGTTCATACAGGATGTCGACGCAAATCTCCGCCTCATCAAACCGGAAACAGCCCTCAACAAAGAGGCGGGAATAAAACTCGTGGTGCCCGGAGGCCCTGACATGTTCGCATCTAAAACCGCCGACACTTTTGAGGAAGCTGTAGACCTCGCCATCCTCGCCCTTGAGCCTCAGCTCGAGCGTTTCAAAGACAAAGACCGTAAAATCTGATTCCTGAGAAAGCCGGGCCTGTCAATAAGGCCTTAAGCATAAATTCAATCAGAAGATAATTTCGTGGCCCGTGACAATAATGAACCGGGCCACGATTATTTATACTCCCTGCCATGGATGAAGAACAGAAAATCTATAACAAACCCGTAAAGACAAGACAAAGAGTGGTAATGGCCACTGTGTTTATAGTCGTTGCATTAATGGTGGCATGTGTCGTGATGTGCCTTCCGTTGCTCATCGACAAAGCCGCTAAAGAAGCGATTATAAAAATTCCAAAAAACGCCACGCGACAGATGGTGTCAGACTCGATTGCAAAGTACATCAACGATGACTATGCCGAAAAAGTGATGAGAATGGCAAGGCTTCGCGGCTCTGAGTTTGGTGAAAGACATGGCGCATATCTGATTGAACACGGAATGACACCATTGCAGGCCGAGCACCGTCTCTCCCACGGCGCCCAGCACCCCGTCACGGTCACTGTCAACGGCCATAAAGGAATCAATCCTCTTGCAAAAAGATTGGCCGCGAAACTCGACTTCACTGCAGATTCCTTGCTCAATGCGCTTGACAACGAGGAAATGCTCGCCAAATACGGGCTTACACCCCAACAGGCTCTTGCCCTTTTCCCGGAAGACTCCTATGAAGTTTACTGGACAGCATCTCCCGAAAGCCTTATCGATAAAATCGGCGACAACTATCTCCGCATATGGAACGATGAAAGGAAAGAGAAAGCAAAAAATCTCGGGCTTTCTCCCGCCGAGGTAATGATTGTGGCATCTATCGTTGACGAGGAGACCAACAAGGCCGATGAGAAAGGGAAAATAGGCAGACTCTATATCAACAGGCTCAACAAGGGGATGAAACTGCAGGCCGACCCCACAGTTAAGTTTGCTCTCGGCGATTTTTCTCTGCGCAGAATTCGCAAGAACCATCTCTCCGTGAATTCCCCTTACAACACATATCGCAACACCGGGCTTCCTCCCGGACCGATACGCACCACAAGCGTAGCCACTATCGACCGAATTCTGGACTCGGAGCCAAGCGACCACATCTACATGTGTGCCAAAGAAGATTTTTCCGGCTATCACAATTTTGCGGCGTCCTATTCCGAACACATGGCTAACGCCCGCAAATATCAGCAAGCCCTAAACAAAAGAGGCATAAAATAAGACATAAAAAAGCCAAGTAATCTTAAATTAACAGATTACTTGGCTAAAAACAAATGTGTATTAATCTTACTTCACTACTGACTTAACCGACCTTCCGCCTGAAGAAACAATATATATTCCTGACGGCAATATGATTTCGGTGCGCCCTGAAACCACAGCTTCTGCCATTGTCTGCCCAGAAAGACATGTCACTGCCACTCGCCTTTCTGTCCCCGAGTCAACCAACAATTTCCCTTTCATAGGCAACACTCTCCATTCATCGCTATCGTCTGAAGATTCAATACCCGACAATGACACTCCTTCAATTCTGCCGAAATCCTTCCACCCCAAGGCTGCAGAGTAAGCGGACTCTGATCCTTCAGGAACATAAAGCACACACTCTTTAAGGTCTGTATCCTCAAAACTGCAATTCGGAAATACATACGGATCTTCTGCATACACATACACTTCTCGAATGGACGGACACTTGTTGAAGCATCCATTAATGTCAATTCCTGTTGAAGGAAGCGTAATCTTCCTCAATTCCTGACAGTTATTGAAACACCCACAGCCATAATGTGTAAGGGTCTCCGGCAAGACAATTTCCTTCAGCGCCGGCAGATTGCGGAAACAGCTGTCTCCCATGATAACAAGATTCCCTAAATTGATTCCAGCAAGATTCGGATTATCACAAAAGACGTTTTTCCCTATTTCCGTAAGACCTGACGGAAGTTCAACCTCTTCTATCGCGATTCCGCTCATCCATCCGTCGCCTATCCATTCAAGCGACAGCGGCAGCGGGCACTCTTTCAGTTTTGGGCAGTTCTTTACGCCCTCAAGCCTCTTGAGAGAATTATTTAGAAAGACTTTTTCAAGATACATGCAATCGTTGATGGTCGAATTTATGTATTGCACTGACTCAGGCAAATAAAGGGCTGTAAGACCATTCTTATAGATACCGCTTATCGCAATAACTTCCTGCACACCATCAAAATTATATAAGCCTGTTATTTCAGAAGGGACAGTCAGTTCCCCCATATAATAACCGCCATAGCCACCAAATCTATAAATGATAGGTGCTGTCAGGGTAGCATTCAACGTGCCGGGCAGATCTGAATCTGTTGCAAACCCATCAAAATACATTCCGTCATAAAACCCACCCGGAATCAATTCATCCAGATAATACTCCTCGTCCTCCTCAATATAAAACCCTTCCTGCTCGTGAGCCATAACAGGCAAACAAGCAAACTGGCAGACAACCACAGCAGATACAGCCTTGATTACCATCTCAATTACATACCTTCTCATTTTATCATTACTTTTTGTGTATCCAACACGATATCATTATTTTTTAACTCAATAACATATACGCCTCTTTCCTTGCCGTCAAGATTAAAATTCACCTCATTCAACCCATCAGTGCAATCTTCTGCATATATGTAATTTGAAACAGATTCAACATATCTTACAGAAACAGTCGTTCCTTCTCTTAAATCATCAGTCAAACAATACTTTACAGTTAAGGTGTTACCAGTTTGTAAAACAGTCTCTATAGTAGCATTTGTTTCATTTAACACAAATAATTGTAAATACGGATCAACCTCTACAGGAGGTGTGTTATTTCCAGTAAAGAAATAATTGTACTGTGAAATATCAGACAAAGCGACTGTAAATCCTTTACCAAATATTGTTGATGTATCACCTGTGCTTTTATTGACTCGAACAAATAACCCTACTATATCTGATTCAACCTTTATAGATGTGTCCAGATTTTTTGAACATTTAAAATGTGGGTATACCGGATAATTATTCAAGAATCTCATTCCTGGATCGCCAAAATAATGATATGCCAAATTATTATGCTTTATTGAACTACTTGATCGTGTATAATTTTGTTCAAGCCTCAATTTACCAGCATTCATAATTTCACCCATTCTGTAAACCGGACTTCTCGATGACGAAGCATCAGTAGGAATATAGTAGGGATATTCATATGAAAACTGAGAATCCGGCCATCTGGATTGGAACATCTCCATAGCAAAGGCTTCATTAAATACAGTATAAGTAAGTTGAGATGCTGCGACAACACCTACAGCACCACCACCTTCTTTACGCAAAAAAGCCTCAGCAAGACAAGTAGACCGATTTGAAGAATCCAAATCATCGGGCTGAGGGACACCAGCAGTGGGATAATATTCATACATTCCAGTCAAGCAATTGATGCTAAAAACTATAGGAGTATCATCACCATTTGAAAGTTTTTTAACATCAGTATTTTTAAATTTTGGCTGAGACCACTCTTGGATTAATCCATGATCTCTATGAAAAACATAAGATGCTCCTGAATTAATTGCATTAATTATATCAGTTGCATTTCCTTTCCAATTAAAACTTGTATTCCTAAGGAAAGCAGGAATTATTTCTCCTTTCCCGTACAAGGCCCCCTTAGACCAATTAGTTGGTGATGAAGTTTTTGTTTCGTTCTTTCTATTATAATAATAAACCCGCTTGACAGTCTTTCCTACCTCTGTAATTCCATTTGCAATATCTTCAGATGTCCTTGTATAGCGCCTGTCCTCAAAGCCATCATTAGGATCACTGTCTGAAAATTCTGCGCAATGCACTGCAATTCCATCTGGCTGTGCACTCTTCGAAGTCATACTTTCATAATTGATTATTTTATCAACAACTGAATCTGCCTCTTTCAAATTTGTAACAGATATACGCCCCATAAGCAGGTCCGGTATTTCATCATTATCTCCATCAAGACATGCATAATAATAATCCGTATACCCCCCCAAACCGCAAACGTTATAGTACTCTCCAGGCAGATCTATCTCATCTCCAAATAATATAAGATAATTCAAATATTTATTAGTAGAATACTCTGCTTTTATCTTATTTTTTATACTCGTTGGTGTCCAAGAATTACTGTTAACAATCTTCACATTGTGTCCCAATTTTCTTTTCCAATTCGCAAACTTGTTAACAGCGGCAGAATACTTTTGATTAGAAAGGATCAAATACGAGTCTCCTTCACTCCAAACACTTACTGGTGATGGAAATGATGAAACTCGTTGCTTATGAGAATCATCGTTAGCTACATAAGCGAAAGTTGAATTCATGAAGTCTCTATTCAAATTATGAATAACTTCATTTTCACCATCTGAATGAACAGAAATCAATGGTTTTGAAAATTCTACGCTATATGACAAATGCTCAGAAGCCTTAATTTTCTGCTCATTATAGTTGTAAGAAATAGGATAAACTCCAACATACAAGATATTGCGGTCTCTATATACCTTTATATCGCCTTGCTCCAATGGCGAAGATGGAAGCCAACCATTGAATTCCTTTATTGGCAATACATTTTCACGAGAATAATTGGAGTCCTCACTATCTAAAAAAGCCTCTCTCGCCGGAGCGAGGCAAATTGGAATCTCAATGCTATTATCTGTTAATAAATTTACAGACACATTACATCCTGAAGGGATTTCAAAAGTATCCCAATGCACAAGCCATGCAGGCTCCCCAGAAAACATATTCACCCCAAATCCAGGAATGCTCAAATTGAATGTTCCTGAATACAAGTCATCCTCAATTTGCACAGCACCATGGAATATATAATCCACCGTAACTCCAGAATCATTAGCAGTCACCGTTTTTGTCGGCAACAAGTCATCTTCATAACTATTTACCAATTCAAAGGCAAGCCCATCTCTTGCAAGAACTGCCAATGACAAACATAGCAAAATTCGTTTCATACACATAAACGTTTTAATTAAACACTCGGCAATATATATATCAAAATATATAATATCTATTATTCAATTATGTATTGCCATATAAAATATAATGGAATCATTATATTTTATATGCAAATATAGAATATTTTATATGCAAATATAGAATATTCTTTTTGAAAATCCAATTATATTCTATTAAAAAATGTTAATTACATTCACAATTGTAAGTATTTTGTCCTTGATATAGCATTTTTGCTTTGTGAACACAAAAGACACATTCCTCGCTCTTTGATAAATGGCAAACTTCTAAGATTCCCACACCTTCAAGACGCCTCTCCCAAGCTACATTCTACATTCGCAACAGCAACAATTATATGTAAAGACAATACACGAATTTTTACATTACACTTTTTTTAATTAATTTTGCAATATTATTGTCTCTGATAACCTTCTTTATCAGAAAGCCGATGAGAGCATACATCTTTTTAATTGTCATCACAATGCTGTCAGCAGTCTCACTAAAAGCGAATGAGAATGTTGACAGCAACATCTATTTCAATTCTGACATACACATCGACACGAATGCTCCCAAACCGGTGAATGTGCCTATTAAACCGCTTGTAAAGACCCCTGAGCAGCGATGGTGGCTAAATTTGCTCAAACAGGGGAAACTGAGCATGACCGACACAACTGTGATTTATCCGCGTTTCATCAAGTTTTGCGTGGATGTCTATAACTGGGGAGACCACCTTTTCAACTCATACGACCCTGAATATGTAGTCGGCACAGGCAAACGATGGAAAGCCCGCATAGTGAGCGACAACTGGGTAGACAGCTATGCGATGACTCTTCCACGGGGACTTCACACATGGATGCTCAGCGACCTTTATTCCAACATAGGCGCCTATCTGCAGTATATGGCCGTGAGCTACGGCTACACCTACGACATCAGCAACATGTTCGGAGGCAGCTCAACCGATCATAAGAAAATGGAATTCGGCTTTAACTGCGCCCGATTCAACGCTGAGATTTATTATCAGGAGAACACAGGAGGCACCAACCTGCGCCGGTTCGGCAAATACCAAAATGGGCATATCATAAAAGAACGCTTCCCGGGGCTTGAACTTAAAAATTTCGGTGTGGAAGCATACTATTTTTTCAACAACAAGCGATATTCTCAAGGAGCGGCTTATAATTTCTCAAAAATACAGAAAAAGAGCCAAGGCTCATTCCTTGCAGGATTTGCCTACACCAACCTCCGCCTAAGTTTCGACTTCACACAGCTCCCGGAGGCCATGCTCCCCTATCTCACCGTGCCGGCCACATACTATCTTTTCCATTATAACTCCTACGCATTTCTATTCGGCTACGGATTCAATTGGGTGATTACGCCGAAACTCCTTTTCAACATCACCGCAATGCCCTCTTTAGGGGCAAGCCACTGTTTTGAAGACTCCCTTGAAGGGGAGAAATGGATGTTTTCAATGAACATCGGAGCCCGCATGTCGTTCACCTACAACTTCGGCAACTATTTCTTCGGTCTAATAGGTAAAATGAACGGCCACTGGTATCGGAGCGGCACCTACTCCATATTCAGTTCAGTAGAAAACTTCTCCGCCAACATCGGCATCCGCTTCTAACCCCCAGTAAACACAAACACCCCTCCTGTCATACAAAATAAAAACCATCATAAAAAAATCGCAGCTTCCTCTCAGAAAGCTGCGATTCTTTATTTATGCGAATCTATTAAATCAATTCAAAAATCAGTCGGCGTTTTCCTCAGTGTTGCGGGGAGTGAAACGGCGAGGGCCTCCATTTCCGTCGCGACGCGGGCGGTTGTCGCCTCCTTCGCGGCGAGGACGGTCGCCGAAATCACGGCGAGGGGCACGATCGCCGTCACGGCGCGGGCCGTTGTCGCCAAAATCACGACGAGGGCCGCGATCGCCATCGCGACGAGGACCTCTGTCGCCACCTTCGCGGCGAGGACGAGCCTCACGCTCTACATATCCTTCAGGCTTATCTGTAAGCACACGCATCGACAAGCGATATTTGCCGGTCTTCTTGTCGATCTCAATGAGCTTCACCTTCACTTTGTCGCCCTCTTTCAAGCCGCTCTGATCCATGGAGTCAAGACGGTTCCATGAAATCTCGCTGATGTGGAGAAGACCGTCGCGGCCCGGCATGAACTCAACGAAAGCTCCGAAATCGAGTATTGAACGCACAGTGCCGTCATAAACCTCACCCTCCTCGGGCTGAGCCACGATAGCCTTGATTTTAGCAAGGGCGGCATCGATGCTCTCTTTGTCTTTAGAAGCAATCTCCACCTTGCCGATTCCGAGCTTCTCATCCTCATCGATAGAGATAGTTGCGCCGGTCTCTTCCTGGATTCCCTGAATAACCTTGCCCTGAGGGCCGATAACAGCGCCGATAAGCTCCTTCGGAATCTCGATGGTGATGATGCGGGGCACATGGGGCTTGTAGTCTTCACGAGCCTCCGGAATTGTTTCCTTGATGACATTGAGAATGTGAAGACGACCCTGGCGAGCCTGCTCGAGCGCCTTTTCAAGAATCTCATAGCTGAGGCCGTCGCATTTAATGTCCATCTGGGTGGCAGTAATGCCGTTTTCAGTGCCTGTCACCTTGAAGTCCATGTCGCCGAGATGATCCTCGTCGCCAAGTATGTCGGAAAGCACTGCATATTTCACAGCACCCTTGTCAGAGATAAGACCCATAGCCACGCCGGCCACAGGACGCTTCATCTTCACGCCCGCATCAAGAAGAGCGAGTGTGCCGCCACACACTGTGGCCATCGAAGAAGAGCCGTTGCTCTCAAGAATGTCGCTCACAATACGGCATGTGTAAGGGAAGTTGTCGGGGAACATGCGCTTGAGGGCACGGTGTGCGAGATTGCCGTGGCCTATCTCGCGACGCCCTACGCCGCGGACAGGACGAGCCTCGCCTGTGGAGAAGGGGGGGAAATTATAGTGAAGAAGGAAACGCTCCTTGCTTTGGTTGAGCACATCGTCCACAATCTTTTCGTCGAGAGTGGTGCCGAGTGTGGCGGTCACGAGAGCCTGAGTCTCGCCGCGAGTGAAGATAGCGGCTCCGTGAGGCCCCGGAAGATAGTCCACCTCACACCATATGGGACGTATTTCGGTTGTTTTGCGGCCGTCAAGGCGAATGCCCTCATCGAGCACACAACGGCGCATAGCCTCTTTCTCCACGTCATGATAATAGCGTTTCACCATTGCCACGCGCTGCTCGGGAGTGTAGAGCTCAAGCTGCTCCTCTGTCATCTCGGGGAGATTCTCGATATATTCGTCGCAGATGGCCCTGAAACTGTCGGCACGCCAATGCTTGTCGGCGCTGCCGGTGCGGGCGATGGCATAAGCCTTGTCGTAGCACTTCTCCTCAACATCCTTGCGAAGCGCATCGTCGTTCACCTCATGGTTATATTCGCGCTTAACCTCTTTGCCGGCCTCCTTCATGAGCTCGAGCTGGGCCACGCAATGCTTCTTGATCTCTTCATGAGCCACTTTGAGGGCTTCGAGGAGCTCAGCCTCGCTCACTTCATTCATCTCTCCCTCAACCATCATGATGTTGTCATAGGTGGCGCCGACCATAAGCTCGATGTCGGCACGCTCCATCTGGTCAAAGGTGGGGTTGATTACCCATTCTCCATCCACACGGGCCACTCTCACTTCCGAGATAGGGCCCTGGAATGGTATATCGCTACACATAAGAGCCGCTGAAGCCGCGATTCCGGCAAGTGCGTCGGGAGCCTCGTTCTCATCGGCTGAATACATGGTGACGTTTACAAATGTCTCTGCATGATAGTTGTCAGGGAACAACGGACGGAGCACGCGGTCAACCAGACGTGAGGTAAGAATCTCATAGTCGCTGGCACGCCCTTCTCTTTTAAGGAATCCGCCCGGATAGCGGCCGATAGAGGAATATTTCTCTTTATACTCTACTGTAAGAGGCATGAAATCCACGCCCTCATTAGCCTCTGCGGCCGAACAAACGGTGGCCAAAAGCATGGTGTTGCCCATGCGCACTTCCACCGCGCCATCAGCCTGCTTTGCAAGTTTGCCGGTCTCGATTGTAATCTGACGGCCGTCGCCAAGCTCGATGGTCTTTTTTACTGGCTTTAACATATAATTTCTTTCTTGTTTTTCTTCGCTTTGTGAAAATTCATGCAAAGTTAACATTTTTATTCCGTTTAAACCACTTATTCTTATTATATTTGCACCCCGAAAGCAGAAATAGACTATCATGAAACAAAAATCAGCATACTTTTCAGGCCGCTCCACTCTCGCGGCCGCCGTTCTCGCCCTCTCGCTATGCGGCTGTGGCGAAGCCAGATTCAAAATAAATGGCGACATTGCAGGAGCCGACAACAAGTCGATTGTGCTTGAAAAATCAGACTTCCACGGACGATGGATACCCATCGACTCCGCTCGCACTTCCTCCTCGGGCTCTTTCTCCATATCCCGACCGGCCCCGGCTGCCCCTGAAATTTTCAGACTTGAACTTGAAGGGAAATACATTTATCTTCCGATAGACTCTGCAGAAACTGTGAATGTGGAATCATCTCTCGCTTCATTCGGGACAGAGTTCTCTCTGTCGGGCACTCCCAAAGCAGAAATGCTTGAGCGTTTCGAGAAAGACGTGATGGCGCTTCCCGACAATATATCGCCCGACTCTCTCTCCGCATTCAAAAAAAGCGTGTATTCCAAATATATGCGCGACGGGCAGGGGTCAATCGTGAGCTATTATATCCTCACCAAACTTGTGGGCGGCAAAGCCCTGTTCAATCCGGGCAACGACGACGACCTTAAATATTTCGCCGCCGTGGCCACCGGATTCAAGGAGCTGCGACCCAACGACCCCCACACGGCACTCCTCGAAAAAACGTCTATTGACGGAATCAGGCGCAAAAACGCCAACAACGGGAAACGCCTCGAAATCCAGGCTGAAGAACTGAGAGTTATCGACATAGACCTCCCTGATGAGAACGGCAAAAACAGAAAACTTTCCGAACTCGTAGGCAACGGCAAGCCCACGGTTGTGATTTTCTCTCTGCTCACCCACCCCGACTCGCCGGCCCTGAATCTCGAATTGTCAAAACTTTATTCTCGTCTCGGCGGGAATGTGAATTTTTACCAGGTGAGCCTCGACCCCGACCAATATGCCTGGCGCGAGGCTGCGAAAAACCTTCCGTGGGTGACTGTTTTCGACCCCGACGGACAGTACTCAAAGGCGGCGCAGTCATACAATGTGTATGACATTCCCACCTATTTCATATACACAGCCGGAGGCGACCTTTCCGACCGTGCACAAACCATCGACGAACTAAGAAAGAAACTCTAAGACATCATGACTCTGAAACGGACCCTTCCGATCCTCCTCTCTCTGTTTTCATTATACAGCTTCGCGCAAGACAACGAGCCTAAACTCAAGCTCGCGCCCACAGGGCGAGTGCTGATTGACGGAGCATTGTATGCATCTCCCCAAAAAGAGAATTTCCCCGACGGCATGGCCATCTCGGAAGCCCGCCTCGGAGCGAAAATGTCTTACGGGAAATGGAGCGCCCTGATGGACGTGGCATACTCATATGCTAAAATCGGATTGCGCAACATGTGGATTCAATATGACTTCAACGAGCATAACTCCGTGAGGTTCGGCAACTTCATTCAGCCATACGGATTGATGTCAACCACTTCAAACTCTCTTAAAGCCACATATGAGCAGCCTATTGCGGGCGCATGTTTCACACCCGGCATACAACTCGGCGTCATGTATGGCTTTAAGAACAAATCCTTCTGGTGTGGAGCAAGTTTCCACGTTGAATCAAGCGCCCTGTCAAACGCAATGAACGCCCCTCTTTTCAATCAACAGGGCTACAGCATTCTCTCAAGGCTCGTGTGGAGAAAAGCCAAAGACGGAGGCTCGATTCTGCAGGCGGGAATAAACGGAGGATTCTGCACTCCGCAACGCAGAGTAGAGGGCAACGAAGATATTCACGACGGATTTACGATTTCTGCCAATTATCCCACCAAGGTGGCACAGCGTCAGGCAGTCGGAGCAACAATCACAGACTCTCGCAACATGTTTAAACTGTCGCCGGAGCTGCTTGTGTCTTTAGGAAGAGTTGCGCTTGAGGCAGAGTATTATTTCGAGCAGGTGAACCGCAAAAACAACCTCCACAGTTATGTCTCACACGGAGCCTTTGCCACATTAAGAGGAGTGATTATTGGAGAAAACTATTCCTACGATGCCACAACTGCATATGTCAAGGCTCCTAAGCCGGGGTCGCTCGAATGCGTTGTGAACTATAACTATGCTAAACTCTCCGACTCTGCCGCCAACATATTCGGAGGAAGGGCAAACAGTGTCAACGTAACGTTCAACTATTATTTTAACCCCTACATAACTGCCCGTCTTAACTACACCTATACCCACGCCTGGGACCACACCGGGTTCGACCCAACATCGCTCAACGGATTTCAGGCTCGCCTGATGGTGCTGTTCTGAACGATTATTAAACCCTTTTTTATCTGTCAATGACAATGGACTGGAAAGACGCTCTCAACGCTCTCAAGGAATCAGGAGCTGTGCCTGTTGACAACACTCCGGAGCCGGCTGAAGAAACAATCATGATAAAGGATTCCGTTCAAAGAGACCCGCTCCACGTGATAACCGACCGCAAAGGGAGGAAAGGGAAAACTGCAACCATAATAGAAGGGTTCACCGGCCCTGACGAGAAGCTCGAAGAGCTGGCCAAGACGCTCAAACAGCGTCTCGGCACAGGCGGAAGCACCCGCGACGGCGAAATTCTCATCCAAGGCGACAGGAAAGCCGACATTATTTCAATGCTCAAATCAATGGGCTATCGCACAAAGGGATAGCCCGGCCACATTTCTATTTCATGCTTCAACTTCAACGCGCCTCGGCAGGGTCAGGTAAAACCTACACCCTTGCAAAAAAATTCATATTATTTCTTATCTCTATTAAGGAAGACGGTAAAAAACGTCGGCTTCGCACTCGCAACGAAATAACCGACGGCCTGGCGCGAATCCTGGCCATAACATTCACCAACAAGGCCACAAATGAAATGAAGCAACGCATCGTGGAGAAACTTGCCGACCTTTCAAAGGCAGACTCTCCCGAACCGGTGGACAGCGACATGCTTAAAGGCATTGCGTATCTGTCGGAGTTTTCCGAACAACTTAATGTCGACCCGCGCGAGATTGGCAAAGCAGCCCGGACTGCCTTATCGGCGCTTCTGAATCAGTATTCCGACTTCCATGTCTCCACAATCGACTCATTCTTCCAGACCATTCTCCGCACTTTTGCATATGAGTCAAACCTCAACGACTCCTACCAGGTGGAGATTGACACCGACTACGTTGCCACAGCCGCTGTCGACGCCACCCTCGACGACGTAAACTCTTCGGCATCTTCAATGTCGTCATCTTCGTTCTGGATTGAACTGCTGATGGAAGAGGCTTCCTCGGAAGGCACTCAATGGAATGTGTTTCAAAAAAGTGCCAACATCAATTCAATTTACACCCAGCTCCGTGCTTCTATAAGGCGCCTTGAGAGCGAGGAGTTTAAAGAAATAAGAAAAGACCTTGACGAATATTTCGACACTCCCGACGGCTCCGACCCGCTGGTGCCTGCATATCTTAATCTGCGAGACCGTGTGGAGAAACCTGTGAAAGAGGCTCTCGCCACGCTAAAAGACCTTTGCCGGCAACTCAAACTGATGATGAATCAAAACGGCGTAGACCCGTCGGCGGATTGCCAAAGGTGGTTTGACGGGCATCTGAGAAAAATTCCTCTGCTCTCATTCGATGAGCCGGAAAAATCGAAACTGATGTTCAAGCCTCTCACCATTTCCGACAAAAAGCCTCTGTTCAAGAAAGGAGTATCATTTGCCGACTCCGGCCGGATGACCGACATGGCCATCAGAATGTATGACGCATTCAACCAATGGCTGTCGCTTAGAGAGTCGGCCGAATGGATTCACTGGACTGTTTATTCTCCCCTAATCCCTTATCTCGGGCTGCTGAGCGAAGCGCGCAAAAAGATGCGGAGTTTCCTGGAGTCAAACAACATGATTCAACTGGGAGAAACCAACTCGATGCTGCAGCGCATAATAGGCGACGACGATGCCCCTTTCATTTATGAGCGCCTCGGCACTTCTATCAACCATTATCTGATTGACGAGTTTCAAGACACATCTCGAATGCAATGGGACAACCTCCGCCCCCTGCTCAAAGAGAACGACAGCCGAGGACATGACAATCTGATTATCGGCGACGCCAAACAAAGCATCTACCGCTTCCGCAACGCCGACCCCTCGCTTATCACCACAAGCGTGCCGGAGGAGTTTCCTCGCCATAACGCCGCCGGCATGAGCAAAGCCGACAACACCAATTGGCGTTCCGACCGACTGATTGTGGAATTCAATAATTTTTTCTTCTCCGCCCTTGTCAGGAAACTCATAGAGATTAGAGACTTGAAGGATGGGAAAATTGATTTTGCCAACCTCTACAGCAATGTGGCGCAATATCCGAGCCATCGAGAGAACAGAGGATATGTGGAGATTCAGTTTTTATCGGCCGGAAGTGAAGTCAAAACAGAATCTCAGACGGCGCCCAAAAGCGAACATCGGAACGACGAAACGTCTACACTTCAAGGCATGGCTCTTTCAAAAGTAGGGCCGCTCATATCATCACTGCTTGATCGGGGATACAGCCGCCGCGACATTGCGGTTCTTGTCGATACAAACCAATTGGGTAAAGATGTGATCGCATCGCTCGTAGACTATAATTCATCTCTTGAACAGGGCGCAAAGAAAATAGAGTTCATAAGCGAAGAGTCGCTGCTTGTGTCATCATCGGAGGCTGTGGGCATAATCATCAGCGTGCTTGAAAAAATGGCGGGAGGCTCCATTCTCCCTAAAGAGCCGGGGCATGAGAACAAGACATCGTGGAATGACATTAGATGCAACTTCAACTTCTATGCACTTCGCCATCCGGAAATGACTCCGGCCATGCAAGTTGAAAGTTTTTTAAAAGAAGACTCCCCTGAAGACTCCATCAGCCAAATGCTGGCCGACATGCAGACTGTGGCGCTTCCGGCCCTGGTGGAAGCAATCACAGAGAACTTCGTGCCTGTGCAGATGAGGCGCACGCAAGCAGTGTTTATAGCCGCTCTTCAAGACATGGTGCTCGAATATTGCGACCGCTATGCGGCCGACGTGGCTTCTTTCCTCAACTGGTGGCAGTCAAAAGGGTCTGAGAGGTCTATTTCATCGCCCGAAGGCACCGATGCCGTGCAGATCATGACAATACATAAAGCCAAGGGGCTGGAATTCAAATGTGTGATTCTCCCCTTCTACAGGCCGTCATTTGTGCCTTCACGCAAATCGGAATGGAGATGGGTGCATGTGGCTAAATGCTTTGACGGCTCCGGGCTTCCTCCATTCATTCCTATCGAGACAAAGCCTAACCTTGAGCACACGGAACACGCCGAGGTATATCGCGATTATCTCGACCTCTACATGATGGACAAAATCAACTCCTGCTATGTGGCATTCACAAGAGCGGTGAGCGAACTCTATATTTTCACCTCTATGCCGGGCAGAAGCGACAGTTCCGCTGGCTATTTCCTGAATGAGATTTGCGGAAACGCCGACGACTACCTTCAGGAATTTGACGGATGCGAAGAGCGAGAGTATATGCTCCCGGAAGGGATGGCAAAGTGGAACGACTACGGCGACATTCTAACTTTTGGAGAGAAGCCGCTTATGGAAAAACAAGATGACGCGACCGACGGCAATGACAACGCATCGGGCGAGCAAGACAGTTTTCAGATTGAAGAGTATGGGGTGGACAGCAGTCCGGCAATTCTCCATTATGTTGAAAGCGACACTTCCGACACCTCGACTCTCATGCCGGAAGCAAGCGACACCGACCCTCGCTCTGAGGGGAATCTGCTGCACGCTGTCATGGAGCGCGTGAAAAAGGCGTCAGACCTGCCACGCGCCGTGCTCTCTTTAAAAATGCGCGGCATGATTTCATCTGCACAGGCCAAAGAATGGGAGCCTATGCTTGCAGAAGCAATTTCAAGGAAAGACACCGCACATTGGTATAACGGAAAATGGAAAGTGCTTAACGAACGCGACATCCTGTTTCCTCACGATAAAAACCGCCGCCCCGACCGCGTTATGATCTCGCCCGACAGGAAAGGCGCCGTTGTGGTGGACTATAAGTTCGGATCCATCCCCGACAATGACAGCCACACCAGGCAAGTGAAAGAATATATGTCGGCTCTTCGCGAGGCTGCGGGAATCAATAGAATCTCAGGATATGTTTGGTATGTGCGCCAAAACCGCCTTGTGGAAGTGGAGCCTTAACCTTAAAAATACATCTGAACCACAGCGAACGAATCGCGGAGGACAACCTTATTTGAACGTGTTGAAAGTTTGATTTGCACAATTCAAGCCAAAACGTTATCTTTGCACACGAAAACCAAAATAACTAAACTTTGGATACAGATCCTTTACCATCACCACATCCGGCCATTTCCTTACTTATTCTTCTGTCACAGGCAATAGTGTTGCATGCCCCGGAAAACTGGGTCATGTGGATTACCATTGTGATTGTGGCCTTTGGATGTCTTCTCGTCTCGGCATTTGTGTCGGGAAGCGAGATTGCATATTTCGGGCTGACAGAATCCGACATTGAGGAACTCAGCGAAAGCGAAGAGCCACAGGCCAAGAGGGCTTTCTCTATGCTTTCCAACAGCGAACGCCTTCTGGCTACAATCCTGATAGCCAACAATCTTGTCAACATCACAATGGTTGTGCTTCTGAGTTTCGCTTTCAATCAGGTGGCCACGTTCAACAGTGCGGTGCTCGATTTCCTGATACAAACGGTGCTGCTGACCTTTCTCTTGCTGATGTTTGGAGAAATATTTCCGAAACTCGTGGCCCGCAACCGCACAATGAAATGGGTGCTTATGGCATCGTCCTCACTTAAAATGCTTTATAATGTGCTTGGGACTCTGGCTAAAATGATGGTTAAGTCGAGCTACATTGTGAATAAGGTGGTGACTAAGAAAAACGAAAGCCTATCCACCGATGAGCTTGAGAAAGCGCTTCAGATTTCAGACATCAAGGAGGGTGAAGACAAGGAGATGCTTGAAGGGATTCTCTCTTTTGGAGAAAAAGAGGTGAGCGACATCATGATCTCGCGTGTGGACATCACTGCAATCGAATATCACAACACCTGGACAGAAGCCATGGAGGTGATCCTGAAATCCGGCTATTCCAGAATACCCGTCTATGACACCTCGCAAGACACAATCCGAGGGATTCTCTACTCAAAAGACCTGCTCCCTTACATAGGCAAACAGGGAGACTCCTTCCGTTGGCAGACTCTTTTGCGCGACCCATACTTTGTGCCTGAATCAAGAATGATTGACGACCTTCTTGAAGATTTCAGAAAGAAAAAAATACACATAGCCATAGTGGTCGATGAATATGGCGGCACCCAGGGAATGGTCACGCTCGAAGACATAATAGAAGAGATTGTGGGTGAAATAGACGACGAGTATGACGAGTCAACATCCGTGTATAAAAAAATCGGCCCTGACACCTACATATTCGACGCTAAAATCGCAATTGGCGATTTCTGCCATATAATCGACATCGATGAAGAGGATCTTGGCGACTGCGGAGAAGCAGAAACCCTCGCGGGACTGCTCTTGGAAATCAAAGGAGATTTCCCTTCTCCGAAAGAAACCATGGAACGAGGCACATGCAAATTCCAGGCAATTCAGATTCAACGTCATAGAATCACAAAAGTGAAAGTAACTCTCCTTCCGCAACCTTAATACACATCACACATGGAAGACGAATTCATATATTGGCCCCACCCCACCCCTGTTGGCATCAAGGTGGAAGAGATCTCCGGCATGGAGAGCAAGTCAGGCGCCATATGGCGCGAACTCGCCATGCAGATTTATTGCGAGAACGGACGCGACGGTTTCAGAGAAATAGGTCATTTCCCCAACGGAGCCCCCTTCCTGTTTGGAATGACCGCCCGCATCTCAATAACCCACACAGGACATCTGCTTGCCGTGGCTACGCTGCCTAAGACACCGGAGTCGAACCTCGCTTCTTTTGCCCAGCGCACAGCAATGGGAATCGATGCCGAACGTCTTGACCGTGAACAGGTGATCAAGGTGCGCGACAAATTCTTGTCTGACGCTGAAAAAGAGTTTGTGGCAGCCGACAATCTTGAAGCCAATATAATTGCATGGACTGCAAAAGAGGCTCTCTACAAAGCTGCCATGACATCCGGACTCGATTTCAAGGATGCAATCAAGATCACATCTCTTCCCAAAATAGACAGGCAAATGAATCTTCCCGGCGCCCCGGCCCCCGTAATCGGCACTGCGGTTATTTCAATACCCATGGAAGAAGGCGACGCTATGGATGTAGACATGAATCTTTATTCTTACGAATCAGAAGGGCACTGTGTCACTATAGCATTCTCCCCCAAGTGCGCTAAGTTCGGGCGTCATTGACAAAACCATCGACTCAGCAGACAATATCATCCGGCATCATCTGCCGGACATAAATAAATCTCCGCCCCTTGCAAACGGATTGCGAAAGGCGGAGATTTACATTTTACACAGCTTTTTCACTGTCAGTATTCCCATATATCTCAGTATTCCCATATATCTATGCGTCAGCCAAGAATGCTGCGCAACTGAAGTGCGATAATGGCAAGCCCTGTGGCGTAGATAAGCAATAGCCCCGGCCTGAATGTGCCGGATGTTCTCTTTGATTGATGTGGTTGTCTCATAATTTTGAATGTTTTGCGTTGAAGTTTTGTTCTGGCGGCCACGACAGACATTAACCTGCCGTTTCCTTTTCACGATGCAAAATTATCATTTTTAACTGCCATGACATTGCAGTTAAAAGCAAATAAATATTAACATACTAAAAAATCCCTGAAACAAGGGCGCCACGGAAACAGTTGTCCGTGGCGCCCTTGTTTATATGACTTGATTGTGTTCTTAGTCGCGGCTGCCGCCTCCGAAGATGCGAAGGAGGAAAAGGAAGAGGTTGATGAAGTCAAGATAAAGATTCATCGCTCCCATTGTTGCGAGTTTGTCGGTGAGCTGCGGGTCAAGGTTTGCTGCCGCCATACGCTTCACATTCTGAGTGTCCCATGCGGTGAGACCTACGAATAAAAGCACGCCCACAATAGAGATAATCCAGTCCATAGCAGAACTTTTCAGGAAAAGGTTGACAACTATGGCAATCATCAGCCCGAAAAGAGCCATTGTGAGATAGGTTCCCATCTTCGAGAGGTCTGACTTTGTGAAATAGCCATAAACCGACATTGCGCCGAATGTACCGGCTGTTATGAAAAATGTGTAGACAATGGTCCCTAACTTATAGACTATAAAGATAGGAGCTATCCACACGCCCATCAGCGCAGAGAACACACAGAAGAGCAGAAGCACCGTGGCTGTTGACATCTTCTGCATTCTTGCCGGGAGAATCCATGCCATGGCAATCATGGCTATAAACATTCCCCAGAACATAAGCTGGTTGCCGAAGAAGAATGCCATGGCGCCCTGGCTCGATGCTACGCCAAGCGCACAGAAAGCAGAGATCAGAAGCCCTACGAACATGCGCACATACACGCGCTTCATCACTGCGTTAGTCTGACTCACCACTGCTCCTTGTCCGTAATACGGCGGAGGAGTGATATTTTGATTCTTGTAATCCATATTCTATTTATGTATTGATGTTATGATGATAGACGAAGCAATTGAAGTCTTCATATATATGACAACAAACTTCGCGCCAAGTTTACGCTAAACACCGAAAAAAAATTACATTCTTTCCGGCATTTCCATTCCGAGAAGGGCAACACCTGCCTTCAAAGTGCGTGCCACGACAGCTGAAAGGAGCAAACGGAGGTCTCGCTTCTGAGTGTCTTCCTCTTTAAGTATGGAATAATCATGATAGAACTGGTTGTATTCCTTTGCGAGGTCGTAGCAATAGTTGGCCACCAGCGCGGGAGAATAACTTCTTCCCGCTTCTCTCACAACATTGGGGAAGTCTGCCACTTTCTGAATCAGCGTGCATTCCTTGTCGTTGGGCTCAGCCGCAGGGGTCATGTTCATGTCGATGCCTCCTGCGCGACGAATCACCGAGCGTATGCGCGCATAGGTGTATTGCAGGAACGGGCCGGTGTTGCCGTTGAAATCTATCGACTCTTTAGGATTGAAGAGCATATTCTTCTTCGGGTCTACCTTGAGAAGGAAATACTTCAACGCTCCAAGACCCACCATTCTCGCCACTTCGGCAGCCTCTTCAGCCGGCATGTCAGCAAAACGGTCGGCCGACGCCTCGCGAGCGGATTCAACCATGCGGTCGAGAAGATCGTCGGCGTCCACCACGGTTCCTTCTCTTGATTTCATCTTCCCTTCGGGGAGTTCCACCATGCCGTAGGAGAAATGCGTGAGGTCTTTGCCCCATTTGAAGCCAAGCTTGTCGAGAAGGAGTGAAAGCACCTGGAAATGGTAGTTCTGCTCGTTTCCGACCACATATATCATCTTGTCGATGGGGAAGTCCTGATAGCGGAGTTTGGCGGTGCCTATGTCCTGAGTCATATACACCGATGTGCCGTCTGCGCGGAGAAGGAGCTTGTGGTCAAGTCCGTCGCCTGTAAGGTCAGCCCATACAGAGCCGTCGTCTTTGCGATACATTATGCCCTTCTCAATTCCGCCGAGCACAAGGTCTTTACCCTCAAGATATGTGTCAGACTCATAATAGATTTTGTCAAAGCCTACGCCAAGACGCTTGTATGTCTCGTCAAAACCTTCATACACCCATCCGTTCATTGTCTGCCAGAGCGAGCGCACGTCATTGTCGCCGGCCTCCCACTTGCGAAGCATCTCGCGAGCCTCAAGCATGAGAGGCGACTGAGCCTCCGCCTCCTCTTTTGTGAGCCCGGAGTCCATCAGCTCTTTCACTTCATTCTTAAAATGCTTGTCGAATTCCACATAGAAATCGCCGATAAGGTGATCCCCCTTCTTTCCTGTCGACTCCGGAGTGGCGCCGTTGCCCCATTTTTTCCATGCAAGCATCGACTTGCAGATATGGATGCCTCGGTCGTTCACAATATTCGTCTTCACCACCTTGTGACCGTTGGCTTCCAGGATGCAGGCGAGCGAATAACCGAGAAGGTTGTTGCGCACATGCCCGAGATGCAGAGGCTTGTTGGTGTTAGGAGAAGAATATTCCACCATCACGAGGTCGGAATTTTCGTCGGCGGCAGTGATTCCGAATTTTTCATCTGCGGCAATGCCATGAAGCACGCCAAGCCAGAAAGAAGGGTCAACAGTGATGTTGAGGAAACCCTTCACTACATTGAATTTCTCAACAGCAGCTTCGTTCTTCACAAGCCATTCACCTATCTCTGTGGCAGTTGCCTCCGGAGCCTTTCGAGAAGCCTTAAGAAATGGGAACACCACCACTGTCAGATTCCCCTCAAATTCCTTCCTTGTGGCCTGCGGCACGATTGTCTCTGGATTCACCTCTGCGCCATAGAGCTCCTTGAGAGCTTTGTCTACAGCACCTGCAATTATAGATTCTATTGTCATTGTTTATCCTTATGATTTCCTTAAAATTAATTGCCAATATTATTTAAATTGCAAATTTAGATAAAAATCCTGAGATTTCTACACTGGCAAAATAAAGAAATGATTTTTCTTTAGAGGAAAATTAACAAAAAAAAATGACTTAACAGCTACTCAGTCAACACCCATATTAATCTGAGGCAACAATCTGACGCCATCCTTCATGCAGAGCTAATCCGGCAAATCAAAAAACTAAAAACACCGGGAGACATTCGCCGTGGAAGGTCTTCCGGTGTTTGTGCATTACTTCCGGTGTTTATGCACCAAATGACTCCGGTGATTATTTGCCGAGGTCAACCGCAGGTTTGAATTTCACTGTCTTGCGTGCGGCAATCGTGATTTTCTCTTTTGTCTGCGGATTTATGCCGGTGCGCTCCGGCTTTTCAACCACTGAGAAGGTGCCGAAGCCTATGAGTTGAACCTTGTCGTCGTTGGCAAGAGCCTGCTCTATAGATTCAAGGCAAGCCTCAAGCGCCTTTTTTGCGTCAACTTTATTCATCTGAGCTTTCTCAGCAATTTCGTTGATAAGATCTCCTTTATTCATAATCAATAATATTTATATGTTTTAACAATGAAGTCGTTTAGAATTTTAACGGAAGCAGCTTCTTGCGGGCAATGCCCTTTGAACTCTTTTTGCAAATTTACTACTTTATACAAGTTTCAACAATATAACCGGAAAAAATATCATGACACAGACCATTATTCATATAATTTTTCAATAATTTTGGCAGAAAACGCTAAAAATTAGCATTTTCTGCCAACAATATTAAGGGGAGGCCACCCATATTTTGTTAACGCTCTCGATTGCAGTCCATGGTGCAATTTCAGCGACGGGGTGAACATCAGATGTTAGGGGCGTCCCACACTTTGGTAGAGGTGCAGGTCGCTTTCACTTTCTGACTGCCAATTGTGAATTCAAATTCACCCTTCTCGAGTGTCCACTTATTGTCATAGTTCACAAACGCGAGGTCGGAGGCCGGTATCTCGAACGAAACATTCTTAGATTCACCTGGCTTCAGGCTCACTTTGTCAAACCCGCGCACGCGGAGCACATCGGGCGTGATAGACGCAACGAGGTCGCTGCTATAGAAAATCACCGGCTCCATGCCTTCAACAGAGCCCGTGTTCTTCACGCTCACAGTCACTGTAATATTGTCGGAGGGCGAGAACTCAGCCTTGTCTATCGTGATGTTGGAATATTCATATGTGGTGTAGCTCATGCCAAATCCGAAAGGCCACTGCACGTCGATGTCGGCTGTGTAATTATAAGCGCCCGACATTGTTTCTACTGTCTCGCAAGGCTTATGGTCATAGGTTGCAAGAGCGTTAATCCATTTCGGATAGGTGTAGGGAAGCTTTGCACTGAAGTTACGCTTTCCGGAAAGGAGCAATGCCAGAGCGTCGCCGCCATAATTGCCGGGGAGGAGCACGCTGACCACAGCAGAAGCAAGAGGCTCAATCTCTCTCACAATGCGCGGGCGACCTTCGTTAAGCACAAGCACAATCGGCTTCCCTGTTGCGGCCAACGCTTTCACAAGCGCTGTCTGGTTAGCAGAGAGTGTCAGGTCATTGGTGTTGCCGGGGGTCTCGCAATAAGAGTTTTCGCCCACACAAGCCACAATCACATCCACGCCGCGGGCGGCAGCCACTGCTCTCTCTATTCTTACATTCTGCTCACGCTCCCACTGTCCGTAGTCTTCCACATAATCCATGCCCTGCTCAAGAACTACATTGGCGCTGCCATATTCATTGCTGAGAGCTTCATAGATTGTGTTATACTTCTCATGGAACATTGGTTCGTTAGTGCCTTGCCATGTGTAAGACCATCCTCCGTTAAGTGAACGCATGGAATTGGCGTTAGGGCCTGTCACAAGTATGCGCTTGCCGTTCTGAATCGGCAGCACGCCTTTCTCATTTTTAAGAAGCACCTCGCTCTGCACGGCAAGTTCAAGTGCCTTTGCGGCGTGTTCATCGCTGCCAAACAGCGGGTAGTCCTTAGGATTGGTGACAGGAGCCTCGAATAGGCCAAGACGCAATTTGAAACGTATGATACGCTCCACAGCATCGTCAATTCGCTCTTCTGACACCTTCCCTTCCTCCACAAGCTCTTTCAGGAGTGTGCAGAACTCCATGTCATACGGAGTCATCGACATGTCGATGCCGGCATTGATTGCCAACATGATTGCCTCTTTATAATCTGCAGCTATTTTGTCGCGTTTCCACAGATTGTGGATGTCAGCCCAGTCGGTCACAATCATGCCGTCCCAGTTGAGCTGCTCCTTGAGCCACACTGTGAGCATCTCATGATTGGCATGGAACGGAAGACCGTTGTTGATTCCTGAGTTGACCATAACAGAGAGCGCCCCGGCCTGTATGGCCATCTTGTAAGGCTGGAAATATTTTTCACGGAGGTCAACCGGATTAATCGACGACGGGGTGCGGTCTTTGCCGGTGACAGGGTTGCCGTAAGCCATGTAATGCTTCAGACAGGCACCCACGTTTTGCGGCCCCACGTGATTCGGGTCATCCCCCTGATACCCCTCAACCATTGCCACGGCCATGGCGCCGTTGATATAAGGGTCTTCGCCGAAACTCTCCCATATGCGGCTCCACACAGGATTTCTGCCAAGGTCCATCACTGGATTATAGACCCAGGGGATAGCGCATGCACGGCTCTCATAGGCTGTGATTCTGGCCCCCTCGCGCACAAGGTCGCGATTGAAAGACGCCGCCATGTTGATTTCCTGCGGGAAAAGAGTGCCGCCTTGGGTGTAGGTGGTGCCATGATTCTGGTCTACGCCAAAAATATCAGGCACTCCGATATATTCCATAGAGGCATCCTGGATTCCACTTATTATTCGATGCCAGGTTTCGGGAGTCTGCGCATGCCCTAACGGAGTGTTGAGCACAGAACCCACCCTATACTGCTCGAAGGCGGTCTTCACCTTAGCCGGGTCGAGCACCACCTGACCGTCAACCAATGAATCGGCACAGATCACATCAATGTTGATTTCACACATCTGACCGACTTTATCGTCAAGCGACATTCCGGAAACGATTTTTTGCACTTGCGCTTCAAGCTCTGAATCGGGGGCTATGGCCGGCTCCCCTACCTTGTCTGAGGCATTGCGCCCGCAGGCCATTGCGAGCAACCCCAGAGCAATCGAGGTTAGTTTTTTCATCTTAAAGATATGTTTAAATAATTTGGGAATATGGCAACAAAGGTAATATTTTATCCGTTAATTCAAAACAGTTAAGCAAATAACTTTAAAAAAAGGCTCAAACTTTTTCTCAATTTTGCCCTCTCTCATTTTTTTGTTAATTTTGCATTATGTTTGGAAATAACAGAGGTGGCTTTCTGGCATCGATACCGCCGGTCACCAAAAATTTAATAATCATCAATCTGATAGTCTGGCTGTCGGAAGCCCTCTTTCCGAGGTTTTCCGACACCCTTATAAGAGTGCTGGGGCTTCATCTTATTTCGGCCTCGAACTTCAATCCTGTACAGATTGTCACTTACATGTTTCTGCACTCTCCGTCTTCTCCCCTCCACGTGCTGTTCAACATGTTCACGCTCTGGATGTTCGGCTCCACCCTCGAGCGGATATGGGGGTCAAAGCGATTTTTCGCGTTCTATTTCATATGCGGAATCGGAGCGGCCATAGTGCAGGAGATTGTGTGGGGGCTGTCATGGAGCCACGAATATGTGTCGGGCATAGCGCGTCTCAACGGCCTGACCTACGACAATATGAAAGCCGTGGTCGATTCAGCGGTTGCATCCGGCGATGCCGACTTCCTCTCGGCAATAGCATCATTTAAAAACCAGATGGTCACAATCGGGGCCTCCGGGGCAGTATACGGGCTTCTCCTCGGATACGCATTCGTGTTTCCCGACCAGCCTCTATATCTTTTCTTTATCCCGGTGCCCATAAAAGCCAAATACATGATGATAGGCTACGGAGTGCTGGAGTTTTTCCTCGGAGTGGGAGGCAACGACATGATTGCACATTTCGCACATCTGGGCGGTATGCTCTTCGGGCTTGCGATATTATTGTATTGGAAAAATAAAGGTACTTTAAGAGGTGGCAGGTTTTATTGACAAATTCCAACGCTATTGCGGCTCTAAGACGCTGTCTGCCCTTATTATCGCAAATATCGCGGTTTTTCTTGCCTCGTGGGCAGCAGTGCTCGCAGGCAATGCAATGGGCGAAACAGGCAACTTCACAATGCAATGGCTTTGTGTGCCGGCGTCTCCGTCGCTTTTCTTGCACAGAATATGGACTGCAGCCACCTACATGGTGACCCACTATGATTTTCTGCACCTCCTGTTCAACATGTTATGGCTTTTCTGGTTCGGAAGGATGCTGCTGACCACATTGAGTGAGCGCCATCTGTTATGGCTTTATGTGGGAGGCGGACTCTTTGGTGCGCTGCTCTACATCCTGTCGATAGCCACATGGCCCGAAGGGTCGGCAACAGCCACATATCTATGCGGGGCGTCGGCATCTGTGCTGTCGATTATGGCGGCTGCGGCAATACGCACCCCCGATCTCAGAGTCGGGCTGTTTCTTATAGGGGAAGTGAAACTGAAATGGGTGGCAATCGGCTGTATCATACTCACTTTCGTGGGTGTGGGCGGAGGTAATTCCGGCGGACAGGCCGCACATATAGGCGGCGTGATTTTCGGCGCATCATTCGCCCTGGCAACTAAAATGGGCTTCGACCCCGCGAAGAAACTGAATATTTCAAATGCAGAAATAACAAGGAAGCCTCGCAATGCAAAGCCTCGCATGAATGTGAGCCGCGACGGAAATGCCGTGGCGAAAGCCGCAGCCGGGCGCCTTGCCGATTCCGACCGCCTCGACCAGCTTCTCGACAAGATCAGAATGTCGGGCTATCCCTCTCTCACAGCGAGCGAAAGAAATGAGCTCAACGCACTTTCGCAGAGGCTAATGAAAGACAATCATTGACAATCCTCTTTGAATATTGACACAATTTGATATGATTTCAATCCCACTTTTAAATCCAGTGTTTCGCCTGGTGATGAGAATAATTTCAATGATAGTGTTTCTTCTCACTATCATATCGGCATACGGCGGCAAATTCAATCCGGAATACCTCACCATCCCGTCTATTCTTTGTCTCGCATTGCCATATTTTGCCATTGCCACAATAATCCTGATAGTTTTCTGGGCTGTGAACCGACGCATCATATTCACGGCATTAGGAGTTCTGACCATTATTGCGTGCACAGGGCCGATAAGCCAGGCCATGCCTCTGAACAGATCAAAACAGGCAGAGCCCGGGCAAACCACTTTCAAGATAATATCCTGGAATGTGCTTCACACCGACGACACCCGCAAACCCGACTATCCCGGCAACAGGGCTTTGGAGTATATGATCGAATCAGAGGCAGACATCATATGCCTTGCTGAAATGAACAACTTCAGCTCTAAAGAAATGAAAAAAGCCAGCCCCACTCTAATCGACAGCCTTAGCAGAACATACCCTTTCCGGGCGGGGCTTAACTCCACCGACATCAAGATTCTTTCAAAATATCCCGTAGACCGCAGCGGAATATCTTATATCAGCGACAACGGGCACCACCGTTTCGACTTTTTCAAAGTGAATTTCCCCGGCGGAAGAATCCTGAATGTGGCTATGGTGCATCTATATTCATACGATCTTTCAGAAGAAGAGAGACAGGTGGTGACTGAAATAAAGTCTGTTGACACCGCCAAATCAAGCATGAAAGAACTGAAAGGGTCTATTCTTTCAAAACTGCGCAACGCATTCAGGATGCGTGCTATGAACGCCGAGCATCTTCGCGAGGCTATCAACGAGATTAGGCCCAATGCCCCGCTTATCGTGTGTGGCGACTTCAACGACGTGGCCGGCTCCTGGGCTTACAACCTGATCAAGGGCGACGACATGCGCGACGCCTATGTGGAAACAAACTTCGGGCCAACCTACACCTACAACCAGCATATGTTCTATTTCCATATAGACCAGATGCTCTACAGAGGCAACCTTGAGGCTTTAAGCCTGAAAATCGGGAAAATCAACTCTTCAGACCATTATCCGCTCATCGGAGAGTTTGCTTTCACGAAGTGACATAGCCCACTTTGTCACGACCTTTAACCTTATACCATAAAAACTCAATAATAAACTAATTTTCAGCATGAAGAAAAAACTGTTAAACCTGGCGGCTCTCACTCTCCTTTGCGCCGCCGCAACACCGGCAATCATGGCAGACACTCACGCCAATCCGTTTCTGACCCCCTATGCCAACAAGTATCAGATTCCGCCTTTCGAGCAGATTCAGGTTTCTGATTTTATTCCCGCAATCAAAGCCGGAATTGAGGAGCAAAAACAAAATATGTTTGCAATCACGGCAAACAGAGCCGTGCCTGATTTCGACAACACTATCCTCCCGCTTGAAAATCTTTCTCCGATTCTCGACCGGGTGGCCGGTGTGTTCTATCACTATGACAGCGCACTGTCTACCGATGAATTCGCCGCTATGGCCGAGGAGGCAATACCCTTGCTCAACGAGGCTTCAAACCAGGTGAATCTCAATGAGCAGCTTTTCCAGAGAATACAGGACGTCTACAACCGCAGAGACAAGCTCAAACTCACTCCGGTGCAGAAACGAGTGGTGGAAAAATACTATCGCCGGTTCGCAGAGCAGGGTGCCGCCCTTCCTGCCGACAAGAAGGAGATGCTAATAAAAGTTAACGACGAGCTGTCGAAACTTTTCATACAGTATAACAAGAACCTTCTCAACGCCACTAACTCTTTCTTTGTGACAGTCTACGACAAAGCAGACCTCGCAGGGCTTCCCCAGTCTTCAATCAGCCAGGCGGCTGAAGAAGCAAAAGCCCGCGGCCTCGACGGACTGTGGGTGTTCACGCTTCATGCGCCAAGCAGGCTCCCGGTGCTTCAGAGCGCTGAAAACCGTGGACTTCGCGAAGCGATCTACAAAGGATACACCAACCTTGCTTCCTACGGGGAATACAACAACTATCCCGTGATTGAGAAAATCGTGAAACTCCGCGCAGAGAAGGCAAAAATCATGGGCTTCGACAATTTCGCCCAGATGATGACATCTCGCGTGATGGCAAAGACTCCGGAAGCGGCCACAAATCTTCTGCTCCAGGTGTTTGAGCCGGCTGTGAAGAGAAGCCACGAAGAGGTGGCCGACATGCAGGCTATTGTCGACGCTGACAACGGCGGGTTCAAGATCGCTCCCTGGGATTATTATTATTATGCCGAGAAGGTGAAGAAACAGAAATATGACCTCGACGAGGCTGAGGTTCGCCCCTATTTCTCTCTTGAGAATGTGCTCAACGGCCTCTTCACAGCCGCCGAGCGCCTTTATGGCATAAAGATGGTAGAGATGCCAGACGCGCCTAAATACATGGACGAGGTGACTGTGTATGAAGTGGTAGACTCAAAGACCGGCGACCATGTGGCTGTGTTTATGACAGACTATTTCCCGCGTGCCTCAAAACGCCAGGGCGCATGGATGGAGCAGCTCCAGAGCTGCGGCCTTTATGAAGACGGCAACCGTCGCCCCATTGTCTACAACGTAGGCAACTTCACTCGCCCCACTGCCGACGCTCCCGCGCTTCTCACAATTGACGAGGTTGAAACCACATTCCATGAATTCGGCCACGCGCTCCAGGCAATTCTCTCTCAAGCTCCTTATCGCTCTATCGCCGGCACAAACGTTGACCGCGACTATGTGGAAATGAGTTCTCAGATGAATGAGCACTGGGCATTCTCCCCTGAGTTGCTGAAGACATATGCCCGCCACTACAAGACTGGAGAAGTGATTCCTGACGAACTGATTAAAAAGCTCAACAACGCTTCCAAGTTTAACCAGGGATTCACCACTACCGAACTCGCAGGAGCAGCTCTCCTTGACCTTGAATGGGGTCAGACCGACGGAAAAGGCATCGACGTGGCCGGCTTCGAGGCAAAGGTGTCTGACAAGATTGGCATGCCGGGAGAGATCACCTACCGCTATCGCTCACCTTATTTCAAACATATCTTCGGCGATGACGGCTATGCCTCAGGATATTACACATATCTCTGGAGCCAGGTGCTTGAGGCCGACGCATGGGAGCTATTTGAAAAGAATGGCATATTCGACAAGAAAACTGCCGAATCTTACAAAAAGAACATCCTTGAAAGCGGCGACACTGAAGACGCAATGGTGCTCTTCGAGCGTTTCAGAGGCCACAAGCCTGACCCTCACGCTCTTCTCCGCCTCCGTGGATTTGAATAATAACTCTTGGAATATCAATCTACAAATGATTAATGGCCACGGCTTATGTCTGCGACCATTAATCATTTGTCGTTTTTTCAACAACTTAAAACTGAAAATTGGAAACTGAAAACTTGAATCCGGAAATCTATATGCACCGGGCCCTGCAGCTTGCCCGGGGTGGTGAAGGAAGAGTGGCTCCCAACCCGATGGTAGGGGCTGTGGTCGTGGCTCGCGGAAAAATAATCGGGGAAGGGTTTCACGCCACATTCGGAGGCCCTCACGCTGAAGTCAACGCCATTGCTTCTGTGAAAGAGCGCGACAGAGACCTGCTTAAAGAGGCCACAATATATGTCACTCTTGAGCCATGCTCACACTACGGCAAGACTCCGCCTTGCGCAAAACTTATTGTCGACACCGGGATTCCCCGCGTGGTCACCGGTGCGCCCGACCCAAACCCTATGGTTGCAGGCAAAGGCATAAGAATGCTGCGCGAAAACGGCATTGAGGTAACTGAAGGGGTGCTTTTGAAAGAATGTCTTGACATAAACCGCCGATTCATGACCGCGCAGACAAACCCTCGCCCATGGATTCAGCTGAAATGGGCTCAGAGCGCCGACGGGTTCATGGCTTCAGCCGATGAAAACGGGAATCCGAAACCCGTGAAACTCTCATCGCCCCTCTCGCTGGTGTGGATGCACAGAGAAAGAGCAATGGCCGAGGCTATAATGGTTGGCTGCAACACTCAAAAGACAGACCATCCGAGGCTCGACGTGAGATTCTGGAGCGGCAAGAACCCTGAAAGGGTGGAATGCCTTCATAATACCGACTGCCGCGAGCTGGTGGAGAACCTAAGAAAAAAAGGGATCACCTCTCTAATGGTGGAAGGTGGCCCGAAACTGCTTTCAAGTTTCATCGAGTCGGGTCTTTATGACGAAATAAGAGTTGAAACCGCCCCTGTTGCTATCTCTTGCGGGCTTAGGGCGCCCCTGCTCCCGGAGGGGCTTGGCATTGCCGGCACTGAAATATGCCGAAAGAACATAATCAATGTTTTCAGACGTTAAAAAGACATAAAAATCACTTATTTGTTAAAATCGGCGGTTTTTATTCTTAGAATTTCCACAATAAATACTAATTTTGCAGATTGTAACAAGCGCGCACAATTCCGAATTGTGTTACAAACGGAAGAATAGCGACCGCAAACCAACGTCATAGACAGTGAAAAAGTCACGAATAACACATCCATCGATTCTTCTCCCCGCAGCATTCCTGCTAATGGGGATGGCTTCTGCATGTAATTCAAAATCAGACCAGCCGGAAGAAATTGTAGTCACACCATCCACCACAGCAGTGAAAGCATTCACGCTGAAAGCAAATTCGGCAGTGCTTTCAAATCTCGATTCTGTGTTCTTCTCCATCGATCTCGACAATGGAGTGATTTTCAACGCCGATTCACTCCCTAAAGGCACTAACATCACAAAACTTATTCCTGTGATAACTTTTGCCAATTCAATGTCGGAGGTAAAGATTGAAATGGAGGGCGGCAGCGAGAAGACCGGCACGGTAGACTATCTGGAAAGCCCTAACGACACTATCGACTTCTCAGGCAAAGTAACGCTGAACGTAACCGCCGCCGACGGAATAAACAAATATTCTTACCGCATAAAGGTGAACGTTCACAAAGAAGTGCCCGACTCTATGATGTGGGACAAACTCGGCGTGAGCGACCTTCCTTCAAGGCTGAAGGGGGCTGTGGCGCAGAAAACTGTTATTCGCGATAAAAAAGTATTCACCCTCATTGAAGAGAGCGACGCTTCTTTCACTCTCGCCTCTACTTCCAACATAGGGGAAGGCAGCTGGAGCAAAGAGAGCGTCACAATTCCGTTCTCTCCCGAAATCGAAAGCCTGACCGCCACTTCCGAGGCTTTCTGGATGCTCGACAGCGATGGCAACCTCTACACCTCTGCCGACGCAAAGACATGGAGCGCAACCGGCGAGCGCTGGATAACCCTGGTTGGTTCATATCTTGACCGAGTGATTGGCGTGAAAGATGCCGGCGGACATCTCACACATTGCCATTACCCGGCATCTGACATGATTGCCGACACCCCTGTCGATCCTGATTTCCCCCTATATCAGAGGTCGGAACTGAGGTCGATAGAGAATCCCTACACCCCTTACCCCACGGCCATATTTGCAGGCGGCGTCACCGCTTCCGGAAATGTGTCTTCCGATGTGTGGGCGTTCGACGGTTCTTCCTGGGCAACAATAAACAATGCCGGCATACCGGCGCTGAAGGGGGCCACTCTCGTGAAATACGTGCATTATCGCAACACCAACAAGGTGTTTGTAAAAAAGCAATATGACGCATGGCTGATTATCGGCGGCTCCCTTGCCGACGGATCGTTCAACAGCTCCCTTTTCATCTCACTCAACAATGGCGTGAACTGGCAGAAAGGGTCATCTGCCATGCAGCTTCCCGACTACTTCCCTCACCTCACGGGGGCAGACGGAATTGTGGCCGACTCTTATTTGAAGGCAGACCTCTCCGATGCGTGGAAACGAATGCCTTCGCGCTCTGCCGGCCGATGGATGAAGCCTTCCTACAGCGTCGACGGCGACAACATAACCTGGGAATGCCCGTATATCTACTTCCTGGGCGGAACCCTTCCCGACGGCACCATGTCGTCCGAGATATGGAGAGGCGTGCTGGCCCGACTCACATTCACTCCTATAATCTGACAAACAAACTAATTCTCCATCACCCTAACACTCAAAAATTTGAGCACAAGAGCATTAACCATCATAGCGGCGACAGTGATGCTGGCAGCGTCGGCTTTCTCCGCCAAAGCCCAGGAAGATTACCGGTTTGACGCCGGCGGCGGACTGGGCATGACCGGTTATCTCGGAGACGCCAATACTTCCAGCCTCTGGCAAAAACCGTCATGGGACATGGAGCTGCTTTTCAGATATATCGCAAACCCGCGCTGGGCGTTCAAGTCGAATATATATATCGGGTCTCTCTCCGGCGACTCTTCAAAAATGACCAATGTCTTCCCCGATGACCAGACATATAAGTTCTCCACTACTTTCTATGAAATCGGAGAGATGGCTGAATTCAATTTCTTCAGCTACGGCATGGGCGAGTCATACCGCAAACTCAAACGGTTCACACCCTACATCACAGCCGGACTTGGCATGACCATGTGGAGCGTAGACAGCAATTTCGGAGCAGCATTCACTATCCCGCTGGGGATAGGATTCAAATACAAACCGAGTCTCAGGCTAAACTTCGGCCTGGAGTTTCTTATGAAAAAAACCTTTACCGACAGCCTCGACGGCCCCTCGCTGGCCGACCCGATGGGGATAAAGAGTTCTTTCATGAAGAACACTGACTGGTATTCCACGCTCACTTTCACCGTGAGTTACGAGTTCAGCAAACGCTGCGCAGTGTGCAACTATAAAGACTGACACATCATGGATCAACTTGAGAAAAAAATATCTTCGCTCGACAAAAGCCGCATGCCGGTGCATGTGGCAATGATTATGGATGGCAACGGCCGCTGGGCCAAGCAGCAAGGGTTCGCCCGCAGCGACGGCCACACGGAGGGCATATCCACCGTGCACCGTGTCACTAAAATGTCGTCTGACCTCGGCATAAAGTATCTTACACTCTATGCCTTCTCCACAGAGAACTGGAACCGCCCTTCTGATGAAGTGGCCACCCTGATGTATCTTATCGGATGGGCAATCGAACGCGAGCTCCCGGAGCTACTCAGCAACAATGTGCGCATCCATTTGCTCGGCGACATCGAGAGGATTCCGGAGGAGCCTCGACAGAAGCTTTTCTACGCCCGCGACTCTTCAGCCCATTGCACAGGAATGCAGCTTAACATCTGCCTCAGCTATTCTTCCCGATGGGAAATAACCGACGCGGCAAGGAAACTTGCAAAACTGGCTGCGGAAGGCAAGATCGAACCTGATTCCATCACTGAAGAGATGGTGGCCGACAATCTGACAACCACCGGAATGCCAGACCCTGACCTCCTGATACGCACCGGTGGCGAAGAGAGAGTCTCCAACTATCTGCTATGGCAGATTGCCTACAGCGAACTTTATTTCACCCCTGTGCTCTGGCCCGACTTTTCAAATGAGGAATATGTCGACGCCATCATCGATTTCCAGAACCGTGAAAGACGCTTCGGAAAAACGAGCGAGCAAGTGCAGAATAACGAATAACCAACACCAAGAATGAAAAATCTGCTGAAGATTTCATTAGCCGCTTTGTCACTCTCCTTTGCTTCCGGCGCTTTGGCGCAGGAGGCGGCTCCGGCGCTTCCTAACGACACAATCTACAACCCCGACATTATCTACTCGCCGATTCCGAAGGTGTATGAAATTGCCGGCATTAAGGTAGAGGGCATTAACCATGTCGACGACTATGTGATTATCGCAAACTCCGGACTCTCTGTCGGAGAACGCGTGGAGGTGCCCGGCGACGTTCTGACCAACGCCACAAAGCGCCTGTGGCGGCATGGCCTGTATTCAAGGGTGAAAATCAGCGCCGAAAAAATCCATGGCGACAAGGTGTGGCTCGTGATTTCGCTCCGTCAGCAGCCGAGAATGTCAGAAATGAGATTCAACGGTGTGAAAGGTGGTGAAAAGAAAGACATTCTCGAACGCCTCTCAATGGTGCAGGGTCAGCAAATCACGCCCAACATCGTGGACCGCGCCACCCAGATTGTAAAAGACTACTATGGCGCGAAAGGTTTCAAAAACGCTAATGTGACAATCAGCCAGGTGCCCGACCTTTCAAAGGAGAACCAGGTGATTCTCGATGTCGATGTAGACCGCCATAACAAGGTGAAGGTCCACAAGATATATGTGTCGGGCAATGAGGTTCTCTCCGACCGTAAGGTGAAGGGGGCCATGAAAAAAACCAATGAAAACGGCAACATCCTCAACCTCTTCAAGCAAAAGAAATTCGTAGACTCCGACTATAAGGACGACAAGACAAGGATCATCGACAAGTATAACGAACTCGGCTATCGCGACGCACGCATCGTGAAAGACAGCGTGGTGAAATATGACGACAGCAAAGTCGATGTGTATCTTGAGGTGGAAGAGGGCAAAAAATACTATATCAGCGACATCAACTGGGTGGGCAACACCGTGTATTCTACCGAGGTGCTGAACAATGTGCTCGGCATATACCCGGGCGATGTCTACAACCAGAAGCTGCTTGACAAACGCACCCGCGAAGATGACGACGCCGTGAGCAACATCTATCTCAACAATGGCTACCTCTTCTTCACTCTCGTGCCCATAGAGGAAAACATCAAGGGCGACAGCATTGCCCTCCAGATGAGGGTGATGGAGGGTCCGCAGGCCACAATCAACCGCGTGGTCATCAACGGCAACGACCAGCTCTTCGAGAAGGTGATCCGCCGCCAGCTTTATATCCGCCCGGGTCAGCTCTTCTCACGCGAAGACCTTATGCGCTCCATGCGCGAAATCATGGCTTCCGGCCACTTCAACCCGGAGAACATGAACCCCGACATTCAGCCCAACCAGAACGATGGCACCGTAGACATCGCTCTCAACCTTGAAAGCAAGGCCAACGACAAGGTGCAGCTATCTTTCGGATGGGGTCAGACCGGTGTCACCGGACAGGTGGCCCTGTCGTTCTCCAACTTCTCTATAAAGAACCTTTTCAACCCCGGATCTTATAGAGGCATCATACCGCGCGGCGACGGACAGACTTTCTCCATATCCGCGCAGACCAACGCCAAATACTATCAGAGCTACAGCATATCTTTCTTCGACCCCTGGCTCGGAGGAAAACGCCCGAACTCTCTGTCGGTCAGCCTTGACTATAGCCGCTCAACAGGTATAAACTCAAGTTTCTACAACAACAACTATTATACAAGCGGACAATTATATCCTTTCTATAATGGCTCCTATGGCTACAACAACAGTAGCTACTACTATCAGAACGCCTACGACCCCAACAAGGTGCTTCAGATGGCCGGTGTGAGCGCCGGATTCGGAACTCGCCTGTCGTGGCCTGACGACTATTTCCAGTTCCAGGCTTCGCTATCATATCGTTGGTATTATCTCAAAAACTGGGAGTATCTTTACTATATGAACAACGGCGTGTCAAACTCTCTGATGCTCGGGCTCTCGCTGTCGCGCACAAGTATCGACCAGCCGATTTATCCGCGCCGAGGCTCTCAGTTCTCTATCGATGTCACACTCACTCCGCCGGCATCGCTCTTCTCTCGCCACAAGAACTGGGAGGAGCTTGCTCGCCTTTCGTCGCGTTCAAACACCGACACAGAATCGCGTGAGGCCGCCTCAAAGCAGCTGTACAAATGGATTGAATACTTTAAGATAAAATTCAAGAGCAAAACCTACACTCCGCTCACCGACCCTGACGGGCAATGGACTCTCGTGCTCATGACCCGCGCCGACTTCGGATTGCTCGGCTCTTGGAACAAGCACATCAAGACCCCCTTCGAGACCTTCTATTTCGGCGGCGACGGCATGTCGGGAAGCTATACATATGCCACCGAGACAATTGCCATGCGCGGTTATGAGAACGGACAGTTCACACCGTGGGGCTACGAAGGGTATGCCTACGGCAGATTCGGCATGGAGCTCCACTTCCCGTTCATGCTCCAGCCATCGACCACAATCTACGCCCTGGCGTTTGCCGAGGCAGGTAATTGCTGGACATCGATGGAGCAGTTCTCGCCGTTCAACCTCAAGAGAAGCGCCGGCGTGGGTGTGCGCCTCTACTTGTCGATGCTCGGTTTCCTCGGCATTGACTGGGGATACGGCTTCGACAAAGTGTTTGGCACCCGTGGCGGAAGCCAGCTCCACTTCGTGCTCGGACAAGAGTTCTGACGCTTTTTTTTAACATCTTTTCATATGGTCTGAACATATAGCCTCAGCTATCCGTTTAAACCTGCAAAGCCCTGAGAGGTCTGAAAAGAAACAAGAACCTAAAAAACAGAATACAAATGAAGAAGATAATATTGACTCTCTTCGTGGCGCTGATGGCCACAATGGCGGCATCCGCTCAGAAATTCGCCCTTATCGACATGGACTACATCCTCAGAAATGTTCCGGCATATGAGATGGCTAACGAACAGCTCAACCAGGTGTCGCTCCGATGGGAAAAGGAGGTGAACGAACTTTCTAAAGAGGCTGAGACAATGTATAAGAACTATCAGAGCGACATGGTTTTCCTCACCGACGACCAGAAAAAGAAGCGCGAAGAAGAGATTGTGGCCAAAGAGAAAGAGGTGACCGACACAAGATATAAATATTTCGGGCCCGAAGGCGAGCTCTACAAGAAACGCCAAAGCCTCATGAAACCGATTCAGGAGGATGTCTACAATGCTGTCAAGGCTGTTGCCGAAGAAAAAGGGTATCAGGCCATATTCGACCGCGCATCATCGCAGAGCATAGTTTTTGCCTCCCCAAGAATCGATGTCAGCAACGAAGTGCTCTCAAAATTGGGTTATTCAAAATAAATTCAGTAACTTTGCAACTCAAAACAGCAATCAATCCTTTAAAGTCGTAACTTAATAGAAATTCAAAAATAAGAACAACAAAAATGTTTAAGAAACTTTTGTTAGTGGCAGCCTTGCTACTCCCCATGTTGGCTTCTGCCCAGACCCTTAAAATCGGACTTGTAGACACAAGCGAGATTCTCGCAAAACTCCCTGACACCGCAGCCGCACAGAAGCAGGTTGACGATGTGACAAAAAAATATGACGAGGAGTACACTAAACTTGGCGAGGAAATGAAGCGCATGTACAACGAGCTTCAGGAAATGAAAGAAGACGAACTCCCCGCCATCCGCGAACGCAAGACCCGTGAATTTACCGACTACCAGCAGAAAATTCAGCAGTTTGAGCAGACTGCAATGAACGACATCCAGAAGCTTCAGCAGGATCTCATGATGCCAATTTTCCAGAAAATACGCACTGCTGTAGAGGCTGTAGGCAAAGAGGGCGGATATTCTTATGTGCAGGAAAAGAACGCACAGATTGTGCTCTATTTCGACGCTCCCGTTGTCGACCTCACAAACGAAGTCAAAGCCAAACTTGGAGTAAACTAAGAATCACAGACCATCTGAAAATATAAATAAAAGCGGGGCACATGCTCCGCTTTTATTCAATCGGCCCTAAGGAGAGTATCTTATGAAAAGGCCGCAAAAGAAGTCTTAACACTCAAATTCAATCAACAATGCCAATCGGAATATTCGACTCCGGCTACGGCGGGCTCACAATCCTCAAGGAGATTCGACGCCGCTTGCCGCAATATGACTATCTTTATCTCGGCGACAATGCGCGGGCGCCCTACGGCTCTCGCTCGTTCGAGCTTGTATATGACTTTACGCTCCAGGCCGTGAACGCACTTTTCGAAAGAGGGTGCCAGCTGGTGATTCTCGCCTGCAACACTGCCTCCGCAAAAGCTCTTCGCTCCATACAGCAAAACGACCTTCCTAAAATAGACCCGTCAAAGAGAGTGCTTGGCGTGATCAGGCCCACCGTAGAGGCTCTGCCCGGAGTGTCGGCTTCAAAGCATATCGGACTTCTCGCCACTCCCGGAACCGTGGCAAGCCATTCCTATGCCTTGGAAATGGAAAAGATGGACCCTGAAATGACAATCACAGAGCATGCCTGCCCCATGTGGGTGCCTCTGGTTGAGAACAATGAGGCCAACTCCCCGGGTGCAGACTATTTTGTGAAGAAATACATCGACGAGATTCTTGCCAAAGACACTCTTATCGACACTCTTGTGCTCGGATGCACACACTATCCTCTGCTAATTGAAAAAATATCTGAATATGTCGGAAGCGACATGAAAGTAATCAGCCAGGGCGCACTCGTGGCCGAAAGCCTTGCCGATTATCTCTCACGCCACCACGAAATTGAGACCAAATGCGGCAAAGAGGGTGGATTAAAATTCCTGACAACGGAAAATCAAGAAAAATTTGACGAGATTGCATCATTCTTTATCGACTCAGAGGTGCACTCACAAAGAATAACACTTCAGTCACCATGCCGGAGCGAAACATCAGAATTGCTCGAAAGCATCAAGGAGCATATGCCGGAGGAGGCCATACCGCTGCTCGACGCATTCATCACGCTTTATCCTTCAGACGATGAGGCATACACAATCAGGGGAATCAAGCATTGGGCCCTGGGACAGCGCTCTTTGGCAATCAACAACTATCTTTCCGCCATACGCATCAATCCCGAAAGCCGGGCAAAAATGGCTCTGCAGGCGGCGAACGATATCCTCGACTACTACAATAAAGACCTTCTCAACCCTTGAGGCGGAAGGTCTCCGCCATACGACTCTCTCCGGGTCAGTGCGTTTCCCAGGGAAACAACATGCGGCGCGGCGCAGGCTCTGCCACCTCATAGTTTGACGCGGCCGACTTGAGCATTCCCGGCGCACTGTTGGAATAGAGCATGAGCGGACGCTCAAGGCTCCATCCTCGGCTCTGGTTGCGGATATACACTGTGGCAAGCCCGCGCATACCATAAGTGAGATGACGGAGCTCCCCTATGAGCTCTGTCATGTCGGCCACACGGTTTATCATAAACTCTACAACTGTTCTGCGGCCCATTGTGAGGCGAGCGAATATACGGTCGCCATATTCTATCTTCTTATTTCGTCCCTTATCCATAGTTTTCATAATTTTAATGCAAAATTACATGGCTCCACTGCCAATCGCTTGCATCAAAATGTTAAAACCTGTTTAAATAAACGAAATAAGAGAGAAAAACACTATCTTTGTCCTCCGAAACCAATTTCAAAGGAAAAGGCGCAGGCCGGATTCCTATCTGAGTTGCAGGAATGGTGGAATGGTAGACACGAAGGACTTAAAATCCTTTGGCCTTTACCGGCTGTGTGGGTTCGAGTCCCACTTCCTGTACGAAGCGACAGCCGATAATCATCTTGATGATTATCGGCTGTCGCTTTTCCAATTACCTTAAATTGAAATCTCTTTCAGAACGCAAGAGACACGCCCACAGAAGCTATCCAGGAATGCACATTATAATCCGCCGTAAACACGGTCGGCTGCCCCGTGAGTATATTTGGCGAGGTGTATGACGCATTATCCTCCCCAAGGCCGGCCACATACATAACGCCGGCATTGATTCCCAAGTTCTGAATCGGGCGGAAAGTCAAACCAAGTGTAGGCTCTATCTTTGTCATTCCGGGAGTCTCCGGATTATAAAATTCTCTGTCGCAAGGTGAAAAATCCACCATCATTCCTGCCCTGAGATCAAGGCGAGGCGTCACGTTCCATTCCACGCCACCTCTCACGAGCCATGAATTGTGATAGTTCTTTTCAAGATGCTGGTCAAATTGCGACGCGCCTTCAAACGCAATATCAAGCGACTTATAGGCGCTCCAGAATGTAAGCTGGGCCTCAAGGTCAACCACCACACGAGAATTATGCCATGATGCGCCGAAACCCAAGGTTGCCGGAAGCGGCATCTCCGCACTGAATTCTGTCTTTGATATTCCATCAAGCTTTGATGAAAGCAAGCCGAGGATTGCCGGATCTGACGTGGCATATTTTACTTCAGTTTTGCCTGCTTTTACTTTCATAAGGCTCTTGGAACGGAAATTCACGCCGGCTGTAACATGATCCGAAATATCATACATGGCGCCGAGATTCACGCCGCACGCAATTCCTGCACGCCCGTTGAGATTGACCGAAGCTGGGGTTATCTCTCCAAAACGATAAGCCATGCCGAGAGCCGACAACATCGCGTCGAGCTCGCCCCCTGAAATCAAGCCCTTGTTAAGGTTCACATCGCCCCAGGTCAATGTCAGCCCTGCACCTACAGACAATCCGGGGATTATGCGCCATGCCACGGTGGGCTGCACCGTATAGGCGGCAAGCTTAACCGACTGGTTCAAAGTGGCACCCGGCCAATTATCTGTCCAGTTGATAGAGCTTCCATAAGGCGTGTAGACACTTATTCCCGCTTTAAGATTGTCAAGAATGCTGAACGCCCCGAACACACTGAACGGAGTGGAGACATCGTTATCTGTCTTATAGGTTTTTCCATTCACAATCGCCTTGGCATACGGCATCACGGCATTCAACGAGGCTGAAGCCTCAACTCTATTCTCCATGAAAGCCATACCGGCCGGATTAAAAAACTGGCTCTCCGCGCCAAGCTTCATTGCAATTCCCGTATGACCCATTCCAAGCTGACTGGAACTGAGCGTGTTCACCTGATACCCTTCTGCCATCGCGGCGAAAGATCCGAGGCACGACACTGCCGCCAACGCCAGCCCCTTAACATAAATAAAATTCATAAAATTATATTTTGGGTTATTAAAGTAGCTAAAACCGTGCCATTTAGTTACAGCCGATTCTAAACTCTTATGATTTTCCTTGTTCAGGCCGGCAAAGTTAACGATAAAAATTCATAACGACACCACACATTGCCATATTTTTCTTTTTTTATGGTCATTTATTCGGATTTTGAAAACTCTCCACAACTGCGCCAGCCATTCCAAAAAGAAATATCACTCCAAGAAAACCAAATAAAAGCATTATCTTTGCGCATAATTTCTATAACACCCATAGGCACCCTATAAAAACCGGAATCGCAAATTTGTCATGAATGCAGCCATACAGTCACTATGTGAGCAGCGAAGGCTGCTACAGCTCGAATATGAAGCAGAAAAACTGTCTTTCAGTCAATTCACTGAGAAGACAGGAATCTCGCGCCTTGTTGAAAAGGGTCTTGCCTGGGTTTCCGTCAAAATTGGAAAAGTCTATTACAATTCCTTAAATCAAAGAGTTGCAGAAATATTCAGAACCGAAGACGAAGACATCGACCACAATTTCGAGTATGGCCGGCCTATCGCATTTTTCATATCTGAACAAACTTTTGAAGCCTCCAATAAAATTATTTTTACCGGAACCGTGAGTTATGTCGACGGCAACCGCATGGTAGCCGCCATTCCCGACGGGGCAGACATTTCACGCCTTTCATCAGGCAACGCAGGTGTGATTCTGTCGTTTGATGAAACCACCTATCGCACCATGTTTGATGCAATCGACAATGTGATGAAGGCCAAAGGTCGTCTCGGAGAGCTCAGGGACCTCTTCTGTTCCCGACGAAAAGCAGAAGAACTCTCTTTTGCACCAATGCGATTCCCCTATCTTAACCGCACACAGGAGGCCGGCGTGAACAAGGTGCTATATGCCAAAGACGTGGCCATTGTGCACGGCCCTCCGGGCACCGGAAAAACCACAACTCTCGTTGAAGCCATACACGAGACCCTGCGCCGCGAAAGCCAGGTGCTTGTGTGCGCCCAAAGCAACATGGCTGTAGACTGGATTTCTGAAAAACTTACCGACAGAGGCATTAACGTGCTGCGCCTCGGCAATCCGTCTCGCGTGAACGACAAGATGCTCTCTTTCACATATGAACGCAGGTTTGAGGCACATCCCGACTACCCTACTCTCTGGAGCATACGAAAGGCTATACGCGAACTTCAGGGAGCTCGACGACACGCCACAGAACAGTGGCATCAAAAAATGGACCGTCTGAAAAGCCGTGCCACAGAACTGGAAATACGCATCAACAACGACCTCTTCTCAAATGCACACGTAATCGCCTCCACGCTTGTGGGAAGCGCAAGCCGGCTTTTAGACGGCATGAAGTTCTCAACACTTTTCATCGACGAGGCCGCGCAAGCCCTGGAGGCCGCCTGCTGGATACCTATGAAGCGCGCCGGGCGCGTGATTCTCGCCGGCGACCACTGCCAGCTGCCTCCCACCGTGAAATGCTACGAAGCTATGAAGGGTGGCCTTGCAAAGTCGCTTATGGAAAGAATCGCGGAGAACCACCCTGAAGCGGTGACTCTGCTCACAGTGCAATACAGAATGCACGAAGACATAATGCGATTCTCCGCCAAATGGTTCTACAACAATGGCATCGAAGCCGCCCCTGATGTGCGGCACAGAGGCATCCTCGATTACGACACACCCATTGAATGGCTTGACACATCTCAGATATTGCCGGAAAACGATGCCGGCTCCAACAACACGGATACACCTATGCTAACGGCCCAGCCGGAAATATCATTCAGAGAGACCATGGCCGGAGAAAGCCACGGGCGCCTCAACAAAGACGAGGCCATTCTCACCTTGCTGACACTTCAGAACTACATAAAACGCATCGGCGGGCAACGTTTTCTCGAAGAGCGCATCGACGTAGGAGTGATTTCGCCATACCGTGCGCAAGTGCATTATCTCAGGAGGCTTATTTCGCGCACACCCTTCTTCAAGCCATTCCGCCGGCAGATCTCCGTAAACACCGTCGACGGTTTTCAAGGCCAAGAGCGCGACGTGATACTCATTTCCCTCGTAAGGAGCAACGACGACGGCAACATAGGTTTCCTTCGCGACCTCCGGCGCATGAACGTGGCCATGACCCGCGCACGAATGAAACTTAAATTCATCGGCAACGTCCCCACCC
>VSPM01000119.1 GCA_009775365.1 Muribaculaceae bacterium | reverse complement strand
AGTCCAAAATCCGAGTTGTAAACTTTGGCACTAAAACGGCACTGACAAAAATATTGAATATCCAACTATTTGATATAACTGCATTTGCAGCGGAGAAGCACGCCCCCTGTCTTTCCGTAACCATTACTGAAAATCAACCACTTATAAAATAGTGGGGCAGAAAGTGGGGCAAATTAAGCAAAGGGAACGCAAAAAAGCGTTTCCTTTGCTTCTATAATGACAGACGATACAAAGCACTTCTGTTTTTGATTTTCCAGCCTTATTTGAGTCCTTCAGTAAGAATAGCAATGCGTTGCTTGAGCCGTGTGAGGGGAAACTCTCATGCACGGTTCTTAGAGGGGAAAGCCCCAGCAATGGGGCTGACCTACTCGACAATTGATTCCTTTTCATACTTGCGATATATCTTGGCGGCAAAGGCTGTGCTTACGCCATGCCCTTGCAGGAACACCATAACCTCCTTGATGTCTTTCTGCTTCTCCCAGCTATCTCGAATCTTCTCCATGCGTTTCTTGCCGAGACGAGGCACTTCAAGCAAACGCTCTATGTCGTTTTCAATAACGTCGATTGTCTCCAGCCCGAAACGGCTCACTATTGCCTTGGCGTATGCCGGGCCGATACCTTTTACCAGACCGCTGCCGAGATACTTCTCGATGCCATAAAGAGTTGCGGGCATTACCTCAGTCCAAGACTGAGCCACAAACTGCTGACCATATTTAGGGTCAACACGCCAGTCACCGTCAACGAGAAGAACACTGCCTACGGGTACGTCAAGCAACGAACCGGTCAGAGTCACGAGATTGTCATATCCCTTGACCTTGACTTTCATCACCGACCAGCCGTTTTTCTCATTCTGGTAAGTGATATGCTCGACAACGCACCGGAGTTTAATCATTATATTCTATGGGCGGTGATAATGGTATTGCTGTTTGCGTTGACTGTTATGCGCACATGCCCTGCGGTAACATATCAGTTCTTTCCCTTACGCTCAAATGTGGCAAAATCTTCAAGGATGAAACACCTGCAAAAATCTACAACATCCAGAGATTCCGGCAAGTTGAGATTTCTCCTGATACGTTCAACACCTAACGGAGTTGTATGCAAGTCTGTTATACTGAACGGATATTCTGCTGTCAGACACATAATCAATCCCAGTCATTCAGGTTGGCGATGAAGTCGTCAACTGATGATTCATCGAAAAGTTCGGGAAGGTTTCCTGTATTGACATGGTAGTCGTAATCGACCATCATATCATCAACGGCGTTTTCTCCATATTCATTATCTTCGTAGTCCATCAATCGTTTTGTTTTTGGATTGTATCAATCCGTTTTGAGAACCGTTTGTAAATGAAGTAGAATCCGGCAAACATAAATACACCGAGGACAAACTTTGAGGTGTTTGTCAACATATCATGTTCACGCAGATACTGATTACACATGGCAATAATTGCACCATAAAATCCAGCCATCAACAATAGGAGGAGTATTGCTGAAATGGCTTTTTTCGCAGTTTGGTTGAATCTCATTTACTTGGCAACTTCCTCTTTGAAGCAGTTGGCGGGTTTGAAAGCCGGAATATTGTGAGCCGGGATAACGAGTGTGGTGTTCTTGCTGATGTTGCGGGCAGTCTTCTCGGCTCTCTGCTTCACCACAAATGAGCCGAAACCACGGAGATACACGTTTTCGCCGTGTGCGAGGCTGTCCTTCACAACGGTCATGAACTATTCGATTACGGTAACAACGGCAGCCTTGTCGATGCCAGTTGTCTTTGATATTTCGTTTGCGATTTCTGCTTTTGTCATTTTATTGTACTTCTTTGAATTTGATGAGTTTTCGGGATGTAAAGGTATCAAAAATAACTGAATGTCGGAACTATAGCTGCTATCCGTTGGTGTATTTCACATGGAATAGCTGTCAACGGTTCCGGCCGCAGCAATGCTTGTACTTCTTGCCACTGCCGCAAGGACACGGGTCATTGCGGCCAACCTTAGCTGATGTTTGGAACGGCTGTGTCGGAAATTCTTCGCCGTTGCGAGCCATTTCCATGAGCTGCTCGAAAGACTCTATGCCCATGGCACGCATATTCGAGCCTATTGATATATGAGGCATCTGTCCGGGCTTCGGTTTAGGCATTCTTGCGGCAATTTCATTTGACGACCAGCCCTTGAATTTCCAGAACGGCACATCGTTTACGTATTCCGTGAGAATCGGCATCAGTTCCTCAACCTGCTTATACGAATTGAAGTTGAAGTCATGCAGACCATCAACAGGGTTCATTGTATTGCGCTGCTTGTGCAACCAGCGTTCAAGGATATAGTCGCGGACTTCTGATTCAGATTGCCCGAAGCTCAGAAGTTTCTTTTCCAGTTTATCGTAGGCTCTGCCTCCGATGCGTGGATAGGGCATAGTGGAGGCTTCCGCTATCTCCTTGTCGGAGAACTCCTTCGGCTCGGTGTCGGGATCAACCTGATATTCGTTGAAGGGATTGAATTCAAATGGGGCGAAGGGTGAGACAGCGACAAGACGTTCCTCCCCGTCGGAGACTATGAATCGTTTGAACCGTCTGAATATTGCATCCTGTTTGTCCGGGTCTGATTCCATTGAATTGATGAAGGTGATCAATTTCAAGAAATCAACTGTTCCACGGAGATTGAGCAGTCCGACGATACGGTTCTCGACAGCCTCCTCGCCCGACTTCTCCCTTTCTTCGATTGCGGCGGCAAACAACGGCGCAAGCTTCGGCTCCAGCTCCGGGGCGAGATAGTGGACCATCTCCCCATCGGAAGTGAACGTTATGTCCTCTATCGGATATTGCTTGAGAGCGAAGGGTATCCGTGTTCTCTTTTCGGGATGGTTCACGATGTCGTTGTACATGCGGAGCTCGTATGTCAGCATGTGGTCAATCAATTCGGCTGGATTTTCTACAAGCCATTTCTCAATGGACTTCACCATTACGGCTTTTTTTACTCCCGACCTCATTTTCAGCGAGAGGTCCGCCAGCAGCTGTTTCAGGTCTACTACCCGGAGTCTTTCGAGCATTTCCGAAAGACTTCTCTTTTTTAATTCCTCATTCATAGGCTTGTGTATTTGTGTGTTATTGCTTTATAGTGTAGCGCAGCAAATTGCCGCAGTTGTCAGCCACTTCTTCTACTATCCTGCGGCATACTGTTTCCGGCAGTTTTACCTTTGTGCCGACTGCTATGAAATCCGAGATTGTCGGGTGCCCAGTGCCGTTGACCGATGTGGCGTGTTCGCCGTTGTAGCCCTCCGTGCATAGTGTCAGGTCGTATGCTGGGGCAATATGCCACCGCCATTTACCCGAAGAGTCTCGGCGCACTATAAAACTGAAATTCTTGCAGTGGTCATCCTTGTTGTCGGTGAGATAGTTGAACACCATGCGACGGAACATCTCCTCGACATCCTTTGGATTTTGTGTCAGAAAACCGGTCAATGCAAGCAGATTGCTGTAGTCGAGAATCGGATTGCCGAGGGATATGCAAAGCAGTCCGCCGGCTGTGGCGGTATGCAGTCTTTCTCCTGATTGCGTCAGGTCGAAACGGCGTGAGGCAAAGTATTTGCCGTTAACCAATTTGAAATCCGGAACCGCTATCCCGCATTTTCGAGCTGTCTCGTTGTAGATATATTCCTGCTCTCCGATATTCTTGGGGTCGTAGGTGTGCCGGAACTTCACAAGCCAGTGACCGTCACTGTCTGAAAACACCGCTTTCGGTCTTGCGCCGCCGCTGTTGCCGCTGTTGAAAAGCAGAAGTTCGGCATCATCGTCCTGCCGTTCCCGAAGCACCTCCAGCGCCTTTTGCTGGAGCATATCGATATCGTCGGACTCTTCGCCTGTAACGATATTCGAGACGGGCGCATATGTCAACGCACCCATGCCACCACTGCCGACAATGCTAAGTCGGTCAAGTGCCGACAGGTCGGAATCATTTATTCCTTCTCGTAGCAGAGCCTTGTGGAGCAGGTAACGTCCATACCCATCCGGAAGGCTGTCCTCGAAAATACCGAAATCACCGTTAAACGGTGTCGGCTTGGCTATGAACATCCCCGGTTTTAGCGGCAACTCCAGCGGAGAGATGCTGAACCCGTAGGCAAGCCACTCTCTGTCATATTCAAAGACACACAGGCGGTTATCCGGTGTAAGCGACATCGAGCCGACATTGCGGTCATGGTATTTCACGGAAAGACGGTCAATCTTCTTCATCGGTGCGGGGTTTACGGTTGTATGCTTTCTTCTTGCCGGTATTCTTGCGGATTAATGAAAGTTCCTCCATTGTAGAATACTTTGGAATGGCAAATAGGTCGCGTATTTCTTGCAGATAATCCATCGAGATGGCGAGAAGTATCAGATTCTTCAGGGATATGAGTCCTTTCTGCTCGAAGCGTGTTATGTTGGCGAGAGCCACGCCGGATTTCCCGGCGACTGCCTCCCGTGTCAAGCCACGCTCCACACGCCTCTTGCGGAAGTCATCCGCCATCTTGCGGGCCACATCGTCCGCATCAGGCAGCGCAAAACCATCTAATACTGACAACATATTATCTGAATAGTTCATATATACGCATATACTGACTAAATATTATCAATTACAAAGATAACAATTATTCCTAATATTGACAAATCCGCATGAGAATATTTCAGTATTTCAGTTGCAGGGCATACAAAACCGAGGATAAATCGTTAATTTTGTGTATGGCAAAAAAGAAACGACAAGGACATTACTGCCGGATATGCGGTGAGTATAAAGCCAATGAGAAATTCAGCGGCAAAGGACATGCACAGCATATCTGCAAGGCGTGTATGTCAAAGAAAAATAAAGTGGTCGAAATCGACCCTGACATTCAGGTTGTTGACGAATATTATGATGATGAACTGTTCGGCGACATGGAGTATGATATGTTCAATCCCGACATTGACATCATGCCTCCTGTAGAGCCGGAACGAAAGAAATATAAGAAGCTATGCAAAGAGGAGAAAGATGCCTTGAAAATAATGTGGACCGATATTATTACGGGGTACTGGCTGGATGAGCGACAGAT
>VSPM01000118.1 GCA_009775365.1 Muribaculaceae bacterium | reverse complement strand
CAAAGGTAGACATTTTCGCTATAAAATACCACTATTTCTGTAAACTTCGGCCGATCTTAAATGAAAGAGCCGTGTCTTTCTGCACATTGCATGACAATATTATCCATGAATATTGTAAAATAAATAATTATTAACTATCTTTGCAAGGCAGACTTGTTTGAAGTCAACATTTGAAATATGATTTTCAATCACATCTATTCTGCAAACTATTTCAGTTCTAACCAGGCATTTCAAAAGAAGTGCATATTATTTAATTCAAATTTAATTTTATGAAGAAACAATTTCTTTTGGCTTCTTTAGCGGCTATGGCAGCAACACCGTCATTTTCAGCCGGTTTCAAGCCCTTCATCAAAGGAGAATCTACAACACCCACAAGACACGTGTCTGTGAGGGCCGCCTCTAAGGCTCCGGTTTCGCCACAAACTGTGGTAGATGAAGATTTCTCCAGACTGACTCAAGGTTCAGAAGAGAATCCTGTGCTCATTAACCTTGACGGGTATTATATACCCGACAATCTCACCGCACAGCCCGGATGGACAGGAAAAGCAGTTGCTGAAGCAAATGGCGCAATCGCTATTCTCTCTTACGAAGATGAATACTATGGCGAGACCAACGGCTATATCCACACTCCCAGGATGTATCTCTACGGGGAAGTGACTATATCATTCCGGGCAAAGACTATCGGCTCGCAATCAGGAAACATGTGGGTGCCGCTTTGCGATGACTATGACGGCCCTGTCGATGAACTCGACTGTGAACTGACCGACGAATGGCAGGAGTTTACATTCACCTCGTTTGAGTCAACTCCATACGACAACAACTATTTCCAATTTTCACCCGAAGACTGCAAAGTGCTCATCGACGACCTGAAAATAGCCGTAACCCACAATAAAGTTGTTGAACCCTCAGCGCTCCCCGCCACCAACCTCAGCCTTACTGCATTCAGGGCGGAATGGGAGTCGGTGGCAGACCCGGAGTCATATGTATTCAACGTCTACTCAAAGGAGAAGCCTGAACATTTCGAAGAAGGCTCAATCTATCAAAATTTTGACTCCATCAATATCATAGACGGAACTACATCGATCGACAACGAGAACCCGAACTATCCTGAAGGCTGGGAAATCAGTGTGTCGGACGCAGGCAATAATGACGTTTGCACAGACCCCGGAAGCTACAACTCGTCGCCACTGGCAATCAACCTTGACGCCGTAGGCGACCGCATAGTCTCATGCGAGACGCCACTCCCGATAAGAAGTCTGGAGTTTTGGATAAAGCCAAGCACTATAGAGCAGGAGTCGTATGACTACTCTCTTATCCAGGTTAGTGTATTCTCCAACAAATGGTCTGCAATAGCCAACCTTCCAAACTATTGGCTCGAAGAAGATGGAATGTTTTATTCCTTCGATGCCGAAGCTATCGGCGAAGGCGTCACTAAAGTGAAAATCGAATATCTTCAGAAAGGTGAAAAATCTGTAAGTTTCGCAATCGACGACATATGTCTGGAATATGAAACAGCAGATGTCCGCGTCCCTTTCATAGAAGACCTTGAAATCAGCGGCGAAATTAACTCTTATGAAGTAGACGGAATAGACCCTGAGAAAAACTATTATTATTTCGTTAAAGCTAAATCGGGAGACCTGATGTCGGTTGACAGCTATCATATTTGGGTAGATGGATTGACCGGGCTCACACCGGTGGCTTTGGATGCTACTGACGTTACCGCAGATTCATTCACTGCAAGATGGGAAGCAATGCCTCATGCAACCGACTATGCCATAAAAGTTTCCCGCCTCACAAAAGCGGAGAAAGACATGGAAGACGTGACTGTAATAGAAGAAAACTTCGACAAAATCATCAACGGCACAGTCGATAACCCGGGCTATGACTTCGTAAGCCCGTTCAATTTCGGAGATAACAATATGGCAAACTCCTCATGGATGGCAACACAGCCTCGATGGGCAAACGGCATGGCGGGGTCGGCGGGCACTTCATGGTATGGCTCAGCAGGTCTTGTAGCGTCGCCTCGTCTTACACTTTCAAACAACGGAGGTGCATTTGATGTAGAATTCACGGCCTACAACACTCAGCCTGATGATGTGATTTTCTGTATGATTCTCAACGAGCTGACCGACCAACAGGCTCTTGACTCACGAAATCTTCAGATGGGAAGCCAGCCGGGGCTTGTGTCCGGGAAAGTACACTTCGATGAAAGCGACGAAAACCGTTCAGATGTGATTATCGCATTTATGAGCATGAGCGGCCTGACATTCTTTATCGATGATGTGAGGATATCACAGAATCTGAAAGCGGGCGAGTCTCTCGTATCAGACCAGACTTCTGTAGTCACCTCCGGAACCTCCTACAATTTCTCTTCCCTTCCTGAAGGAAGCAGCTACTCTTACTATGTGACAGCATCTGCCTCCAAAGATTATACCGACTATGCTACAAACCGTTCTAACATAATAACTGTAGACAACATTCTCTCGGGAATCGATAAGATTGACGATGCCGGAATCCATGTGAATGTAAACGGGTCACGCATTACTGTGAGCGGTGTCGAAACCGGCGCCAACATAAGGCTTTTCGACATTCAGGGAAGGCTACACACCGGCATCACCTCGATAGGGAAAGAATGCGTGCTCAACGCATCATCCGGAGTTTATCTCCTTGAAATTGATGGAAAGACAATGAAAATAATCGTTCGTTAAAACCAACGACATACAACTATAATAACAGCCACACTGCTCAGGTGTGGCTGTTATTATATCCATTTAAACGATTAATCAGCATCAAACAATCCTTTTCTGTTTTCTTTCTGCTGTCGGTTAGTTCATTATCACAAAACCGGAAGAGGGATTCACTGTCACTGCCACTTTCTGCGGATTCTTCACTATAAGTTCAGACTTTACAGGCTCTCCGTTCCTGCCATCATTTATAAGCGATAACTTATCACCTTTAGTAAACATCGACAAATCAAGCTCAAGCTTTACAGGTTTGTCGAGATTGCTTACCCCGGCCACATACCATACTTTGCCGTGGCGACGGGCAATCACGGCATACTCTCCGGGGCAGCCTGCAATGTAGCGGGTGTCGTCCCATGTAGTAGGCACTGATTTCATAAAGTCAATGGCAACCGCAGGCGCATCTGTCAAGTTATTAGGAGCCAATGCAAAATTCTGCACAGGATTCTGGAATAATACAGCCACTGCCAACTGGAATGCGTCGGTGGTGCGACGAATATTTCCGCCGTCGTTACCACGATTCATGCGTTTGTTAAGAAACGAGCCTCCATATTCCATGATAGCCGCAGAATTCCTTATAAAAGGATGAAGAGTGGCATGAAGCGCCTCTTTGTCGCAGAATTTTTGATCGAATATCATGTTCTCGGATGCAAGCACAGCCTCCGACCCTACGAAATTTGGATACATCCTCTCCCAGCCTCTCGGCAATGTGCATCCGTGAAACACAACATCGATTCCATAATCGGCTGCATCGCTGAGGATATCTTCATACAGCCTCATGGTTTCTTGTTTGTCTCCTCCGAAAAAGTCAACTTTGATTGCGTCAACTCCATTTTCCTTCATCCATTTCATCCATTTCTTACGCACAATCGGACGATCCATTCGGTTTACAGGCCCCTGCACAATGTCATTCCAATGCCCCGATGAAGAATACCACAAAATAGGATTGACTCCTTTAGAGTGAGCATACTTTATGAGCTCTTCCATTCTCTTTTCTCCGATGTTGCTATCCCACCAGTTGTCTATCAACACATTGTCATATCCCATCTCGGCGGCAAAATCTATATATTTCACCTGGTCTTCATAGTTGATGCTATTGTCTTGCCAAAGAATCCAGCTCCAGGCGCCTTTTGCAGGGCGAGCCGGACGCGAAGCGGCATAACGAGGCTCAACGAGATCCCATGGCAAAGTCGTTTCAACAATCGGAGCAAGATTGTCGCCGATTGCCATAACTCTCCAAGGTGTATAGCCGGGAACAGGCACACCCGGCTCGGCGCATCCATTTCCGTTGTTCTCCTCCTGCATAGGGAAAGCCACCGTGTAACGACCGTCTTTAAAATCACTTAGATGAGAAGCGCAATAATAACCGTCAACACCGGTTTCAGTCAGAAGGACCCAGTTCTCGTCAGGAGTCTTGAATAATGCAGGAAACGTGTAGCCCCTTCCATATTCCGATTTCCGGTTCATAGGGGCATCTACCACATAATACTCCTCATAACTCGGCTTTGTTCGTTTCCAGCCAATCATGGGATCGGATTGAGAAGTAAGGAATGTTGTGGTGCCATCCGGAAATGCAAACGAGCTTTTCTCCTCCTTCACTATCATTGAGGCACAATCCATCTGCCGGGGCACTCTGTAGCGGTATGCCACACCATCATCTGCGACATGCCATTCCATTTCAAGAGCCTTACCCCCTTCTCCTGAATACTCAACCTTGGCGTTGACTGCATTAACTTCTATGCTGCTTTTCTTGATTTTATCTTGCTTATAATTTCGTCTGTCTTCCGTCACTCTACAGCCCTTTTCATCCAGGCCTGAAGAAAGATCGGCAAAATCGGCAACAAGCCCTATTGGCGCCTTTATTATTACTGGCTTTCCGTTAAGGCACACTGAATAGACCGGTGAACCTCCCTCGGCAATTTCAGTTTTTACCACAATATTTCCTGAGGGGCTGGAAAATTCTGCAGCATTGGCAAATGAGCAAAACCCCAATGATGATAATAATAAATAATATGAGAGTTTCATGACTAAATTTTTTTTGCGAAGATAGCAAAAATTTTCCGACATCAATCTTTGCCATCCCCACATAGACGCGCTCTTATATCAACTTTGAAAGAATCACGCCTCTCAATACGCAAATCAAGGCCGGTCAATTGCATGGCCGGCCTTGATTTTCTGTTCGTCTCAATTATGTAATCCCGGTGCGGGAAAATTATTTTCGGTGCAATAGGGCTACTCAATTATCACTATAGAATAAAACTAATTAGGGTGTTCAGTTCTATGTTCTCATTTTTGAATCAAAAATCATGAGTGAATAGCCATAAGTTCCTGATATAC
>VSPM01000117.1 GCA_009775365.1 Muribaculaceae bacterium | reverse complement strand
CTTTGCAAGCGTGAAGGGTTCGGACTCAGGACAAATGCCCTTTGTCAGCACCATATCATCCGGAATCTAATCGGCAGCGTCTACAACACTGAAAAACTCCGATGGTGTGCCTGAACTGCAAATCCTGATTTGCTACAACCGCCCTGAAGATGCCGTAGCGACCTACAGACAACGCTGGCAGATTGAGACATGCTTTCGCGCCATGAAGTCCTCCGGATTCAATATCGAGGACACACACCTGCGCGACATCGACCGCATCGCGCGTCTGACGGCGATGGTCTGCATGGCATTGGTATGGGCGTATCTCGTTGGCGAACATAAGGATATGAATGTTAAAGCTGTCAGGATATTGAAACACGGCAAGAGAGCCAAATCGCTGGTAAAGTATGGTTTGGAAGAAATCGCAAATGTTCTCCTCAGACCTCTCTACAAGCCGAAATTTGATATTTTCAAATTTTTGTCGTACTTAGCCGGTTTTATTTTTGCGAGACAGATCATAAGATTGTCGTTGAGCTGAGAAAATATCGTTTCGATACGTTTACGGAATCTCTTGTATGCCCATGTAGGCGGATGCCAGTTTTTCTGATTCAGCCGATATGGGACTTCTGGCCTCTGTGGTGGCGGTCATAGCAGGTGTCGGATCGTTCTCGGCAGCAAGCGCCGTGGCCATAGCCCTCGTGTTTGTCGGAGTGGACCTCGTCACCCGAAGCAAAAGCCGGGCAGAGATTGAATCCGCCTCACAGACTGGGGATGTCACCTCTTGAATGAACGCACAGAAAGCACCGTCCCTGTTGCCACAATCACAATACCTCCGAGCAGAATGACCCACATATATAGCTCGTGAAGCCATTTCACGCGTACAAGGCCAGGAATCCTCATCGTGTGGAGGAAACGGTAACATATGTTACGTGCTTTTCCTTTCGCGTCCAGAACCCGGTAATAGCCCCGGTCGTTCCAATAGACCGTGAAATGTTCAGTACGTGCCTTATAGCCCGGGACATCATCCACATTATAATAGATATCGCCATCAGTGCGAGACACGTCCGTGACCTTCTCTCCTGTCTGCCGTTCTATAATCCCGGTCATGAATGACGGGGTGAAGTCCGGGGCGCGGCCACACTCCGCGCCTGTCACAATCTTTTCACCCCCTGTGTCGACAGTCCACAGCAGCTGCGGCTCAACATTGAGCGTCGCCTGCCCGAACCTTTCCGGAAGCGAGGTCAGGTCAACGTCTTCCTTGGCAACAGCCGTTGCGCCACGCCCTTCAAGCCGACGCGACTTCATAATCCAGTCCGGAATATCGGCCAGCGACATCATCCCGCTGAAAATAAATGCAAACATGAATATTCCGAAAAACAATCCCCAGGAATAATGCCACTGCCACGACCGTTTTATGAACAGGCGCAGCTTCCTGCGACGAAGCAGAAACCTCACCGCTATGACCATTCCGAAAAGCACTGAAAGAGTAGAAAGCCCGGACATCCATATCACCACCTTACGCCAAAGGGCGGAATCACGTCGTATGGGAGTGACATAGAAATAATGTGGCAACGCCCCTACCCAGGCCCAGCGTCTGGCTGACAATGTGGCGTGCTGAACAATCTCCCCCGTGACCGATGAGACGTAAATATATGAGTCATCATCCCCTACAATACGATAGAACGGCAAATGCTTGACAAGATGATTGAATGGTGTCCATTTGTCGATGTCGTCCAGCGTGTCAACCCTCTGTATCACTGTGTTGAACGACGCGGCAATCTCCTCAAGCGCATGACAGTCCGGTCTGTACCCTCCAAAAGTCTCTCCCCCGGTCATAAGCTGAAGCCGTTTGCCTGAGAAGGCCAGACGGCTCATCCCTACAGAATCAGGTGCCATACGCCATAGGGAGTCGAGTTCAGTGCGATCCACTCTTTCCACCGGACGGTCTTGCCCCGAAAGACGAGGGAATCCGTGATACATCATGACTATTCCCGAACAATACCACATTATAAACATCAGTGCCAAGGGTATGCCGAACCATTTATGACAATTGTAAAGGATTTTGAAAATATGTTTCATACAAGGTATTGAAATTAGAATACTGACAGAAAAAGGGAGACGCCCACATCAACAGAGGGGCGTCTCTTGAAAAATGTCAGAATGAGTAGGTCACACTGAACTTATAGTTTATGTCCTGTCCCGGAATCATCTGGTTTCCGAGATTCGACACATTGTAATGTCGGTTGAAAAGATTGTTGACTGTGGCCATGAACCCGACACCGTTGCCCATGCGGTAGCGCAGAGAGAGATCGCAGAGCAGATAAGAGTCGAGTGTGATTCCGTTCGTGAGGTTTGTGTATACTTTGTCCTGATAAGTGAGCGACAGCGCCGCCCCAAACCCTTTCAGCTTACCTGCCGAGGCTTCATAATCTGAGGTGATGAAGAACTGGTTCTTCGGGATATATGTGTAACGGTTGCCTCTGTCAGCATTGACAGTCACATAGTCGTTAGCCGCAATCTTCCCCACACGCGGGTCGGTATATGCATATCCTCCTCCGAACACAAAATCACCTACCGTGTAGTTCAAATCTATATCAAAGCCCTGAGAATGCATACGCCCTACCTGGCCGCGCACTTGTTTCGAGACTCCATTCTCCTCCACTGTTCCCAACGATGTCACCACATTATCCTTATGGATGTAAAAATAAGAACCGTTGAGTGAAAGTCCGTTCCAATCATATTTAAGACCTATCTCAAACTGCCATCCCTTCTCCGGGGCGAACACCTCTCCCCCCTCTTCCGGGAAATAACGGTTGCCGTTCTTGTCAAGATATATATAGTTGTCGGTATACACCGTATTGTTTGGCTTGAAGAACGAACCCATTGAGGCATAAAGCGAGAGATCTGTCACAGGCACATATACGGCCCCCACACGATAAGAGAGAGCATTGTTCACGATTGAGCTGTAGGAATCGGAAGACGGCTTCTCATAGTCATAGGAACCATTCTCCAGTTCCACAGTTGCCGAACGGTATTTATAGTAGTCATAACGTCCGGCGAGCATAAACTTGAACTGTTCGCAAACATCCACCACATCCGACAGGAACAGACCTTGCGACATCCTGTCGCTTATGCTCACACGCCCCATATGAGCCCAATAGGCGCCTCCGGAATATGGGTCGTAGGTCGGGAACGTGTAGCTCTTGCCGGGGCCGAAGAATGTGCCTCGCCCGTATGAAGGACGGTGCAGATAGTTTATGGAATAGCCGGCCACATAGTTGTTCTTCACGTTTCCGACTCTGAAATTGCCGGTAAGTTCAAGCTGGTTGTGATAAGAGTAGGCAATATGATTGAAACGCAACGGAGAACTGTTGGTAAGCTCATCGAGGTTGATATAGGTGCGCTTACCGTTGCTCTCATAATAATGGGGATATACAGGCTCTTCGCTCGTCACATAGGAGAGTGTCTCTGTCGACATATAATTGATGTTGTCATAACGGAACATAGCCACGTCTCTCAGCTTGAACGCCTCGCTGAAATGATGTTCATATCTTATCTCCACATCCTGAGTGCGGTTATTTAGGAAATCCGATTCATTGTTATAGCGGGCCGTGCGAGGAAGATTCGGCAGACTCGCGAAGCGGGGAAGATACAGCGTGCCGTCGGCATTGTATATGTCGTTTGACATCAAAGGAGGGAGGCCGGTGTCGGTGCCATAGCGGTCGCTTGAGAAATCATAGATGAGCTGAAGGAAGTCTTTGTCGGAAAACCAGCCGGAGACCGTGGCGTATGCAGTGAAGCGGCGCTCAAAATTTCCGCGCCAGCCATCGCTGTTCCCAAGATTCACAGAGGCGTAATAATTGAAAGGGCCGACAAGTTTTCCCGACATCCCGGCGAATCCGGAATATGTATGCCATGAGCCGAGACTCAGTTTGGCCCGGAAATGATTTTCGCGGGTGGGCTGCATACGGGAGATATTGATTACCCCTCCCACCACCGACTGGCCGTAGAGAGCCGACGCCGGGCCGCGCAGAAGTTCTATACGCTCCACATTGGAGAGGTCGTGCATCGGCATCGATGTGATGAAAGACCTCTGGTCGGCCACACCGTCAGTGGCTACAAGCTGACTTGAGAACCCTCGGATATAAAACTCCTGAAAACCGCCATAAGTGGTACGGTTCTTCACCGAGGGAAGAAACCGCGATGCGCTGGAGATGTCGTTGATGTCGCGGTTCTCCAACGTCTTGCGGTCCACTTCCGTCATATTTACCGGAAGATACTTCTCATCGACACCATACGGCAGCATCTTGGTTTGCTGAATCTTTTTGCCTACAACATGAAAATCGTTCAACGTCACGATGCTGTCTTTGTTCTCTCTCTTCACCTTGTCATGGCCGGAAGCCGCCACGGAGGTGACACTCAGGGTGGCCAGACTGAAAAGCGTAGCGGCCCTGAAAAAATTTTTGTCCATAAATTATTAATAAAAACTTCATTAATTCCGGCAGCGTCCACAAAAGACGACTCCGGAAGATTTCCCGGAAGATTAGTATCAATATCTGAACTTGGCAGGTCTCCTGACTTGGCTCCGGCAAAGACGCCTTCCCATGCGCAGCAGCGCACAGTGGCACATATTGTCCTTCCGTTTCTGAGTCATCGATGCCGGTGGCATCATGGCTCAATAAGCCTTACAGTAGCGGGTACTGCTCCGGATTCTCACCGGATTCCCTTTTTTCTCCCCTCTCTCGGGGAAATGAACACCAAATTCGCCGCAAATTTATAAAACTTTTTCCACACTGCAAAATCACACGCAAACCCTTCAGGGCAACCGCATCGGAATCTACAAAAATTATAAAGATTTAGGCATTATTAAATCGACATGGTCTTGACATCGGGCGTGAAGGCATTATTTTATAGGCATGAGAAACATGCTTATAACGATATTTGACGGAGTTAAGGATCCGCGAAAGATAGATCAATGCACTTATGAACCCGGGGATTTAATGGCGATAGCACTTCTGACATATCTATGTGGAGGAGAGGACTACCCCGATATGGCCATGTTCGCAGAACACCGGTCCGGGGAATTCGGGCTATTGCCGTATACAGACCGGAATCCGTCGCGGGACACATTCGAGAGGCTGTTTGCGGCACTCGGTACGGATTATGTCAGGCAATGCGTAGTCGAGCATGGCAAAAGAATCATGGACGTCATGAACGAGAAGCAGATAGCGAT
>VSPM01000116.1 GCA_009775365.1 Muribaculaceae bacterium | reverse complement strand
AGAATTTTTTGTTTTCTTCACACATTTTACTAAAAAATGTTGAATCTGACGGTCAACACTTTTCCGGACTAGACATACGTTCTTGTCATAGTTATTGCGAATCTGCATCACCTTGTCGCCCTGACGGAAAGTGTAGCCGCCACGAGCCAATGACGAACCCGTCGGATTGAGGGCGTTTTGCAGTTCGATATTGAGATTACCTCCGTCCAAGACTGAGCCACAAACTGCTGACCATATTTAGGGTCAACACGCCAGTCACCGTCAACGAGAAGCACACTACCCACTGGTACGTCAAGCAACGAACCGGTCAGGGTCACGAGATTGTCATATCCCTTGACCTTGACTTTCATCACCAACCAGCCGTTTTTTTTCATTCTGGTAAGTGATATGCTCGACGACGCACCGGAGTTTAATCATTTAGATTCACGATATTTTATCGCTATTGAGATGGATGCTATCCAGATTAATGCAACTATTGGGGCGATCCATGCGCCAATCGCAACCTTGAAAATCGAAGCGATTATCCAATATGTGAAAAGAAAAAAATCAATTGAATCAAGAATCTTGAATCCGTGCAGAGCCATTGGGGTCAGATAGCGTTTAGCCCAGATGACATATATGAACCATACCAACCAGGCAATAAAGACAATGGCAACAGCTAAAATTGCAGCCACACTGACAAATGCGAGACCGCAATGCTCACCCTGATTACAGGTTATCGCTGTTCCGGCAGCAACAATAAGTCCGCAAATGATAGTTATCTGAGCCATTTGGGTCCAGACATTCCGAGTTACGTTCGTTCTCTTTATTCGGTTGAGCAATCCCATATTTCAGTCCCAGTCGTTAAGGTTGGCGATGAAGTCGTCAACCGATGATTCATCAAACAGTTCCGGAAGGTCGCCGGTGTTGATGTGATAGTCGTAATCGGCCATCATATCTTCAACGGCGTTTTCTCCATATTCATTATCTTCGTAGTCCATCAATCGTTTGTTTTTTGGATTGCGTCAATCCGTTTTGAGAACCGTTTGTAAATGAAGTAGAATCCGGCAAACATAAATACGCCGAGGATAAACTTGGAGCTGTTTGTCAACATATCATGTTCACGCAGATACTGATTACACAGGGCAATGATTGCTCCATAAAATCCAGCCATCAACAATAGAATGAGTAATGCTGAAATGGCTTTTTTCGCTGTGGGATTGAATCTCATTTACTTGGCAACTTCCTCCTTGAAGCAGTTGGCGGGTTTGAAAGCCGGAATGTTGTGGGCCGGGATGACGAGTGTGGTGTTCTTGCTGATATTGCGGGCGGTTTTCTCGGCACGGGTCTTGACGATAAAAGAAACGAAGCTGCGGAGATAAACGTTTTCTCCGTGTGCTAGGCTATCCTTAACAACTGTCATAAACTGTTCGATAACGGTAACGACAGCGGGCTTGTCGATGCCGGTTGTCTTTGCGATTTGCGATGAGTCCGAGTGCTCCGCACCGCGCACCGGCGTTGCCGACATGCGCTTTCGGCTCATACGCGAATATATTTCACTCGCTATTTCTGCTTTAGTCATTTTCTGTACTGCTTTGAATATGTTGAGTTTTAGAATGCAAAGTTACGAATTTTCAATGACATTATGGCATAAAAAAGGCCTGTCCTTGTCGAGACAGACCTGAAATGGATAAGGAATCTTCACAGATGCCATATCCTGCTGCGATAGGCTTTGAGTTCCTCTTCAGGGAACTCGGCTATCGCTTTGTCAAATTCACGGAGTATCGCGGCTTTGTCGTCGGGCAATGCTCCGGTTATCGGCACCGTATTGGAAACGTGATGACCAAGCAGATTGACCTTTATCTTCAGTCGGTCAACAAGTGTCCGCATCTCCATAAGCCTTTCGATTTCCGGCTCTTCCACATAAGAGCCGTTGAGCACTTCCTGATACAACTGTGATTCAGGAAATATCGTGAGCGATACGATGTTGATGATGCAGGGATGGAGCTGATTGAGGATGTCGGCTGTTGCCACGGCACTTTCCACTCCTTTTCCTTTCCCTCCGAGCCCGTTAAGATAGAATACATTGTAACGGATTCCCGCCGCGTCGAGTTTCGACAACTGCGCAAGAATGTCAGAGGCGTGATAACCTTTGTTCATTCTATCGAGGGTCTCGTCGTGAGCCGTCTCAATACCTATGTTGATGCTGTCGAGCTTCATGTGACTGAGATTTTTCAGTTCCTCCACCGATTTTGGTGCAATGTCCGTCACACGTGCGAACATTCCGAACGATGCTATGTTAGGAAGGTATTTCCTTAGTAGAAGAGCCACATCCATCAGTCGGTTGTAGCTCAATGCAAAAGGATTTGCACCGGTGAGATAGACTCGCCGTGCTCGCGGTTGCCACTGGCGGATGACTTTCAGGTCTTCCTCTACCTCCGAGAGAGGCGACATACGGAACGGAGTGCCGTGGTAAAGACTACAGAATTTGCACTTGTGCCATGTGCAGCCGGATGTAATCTGAAGAAGCTGGGAATCGGCCTCGTATGGCGGTCGCCATACCTGCCCGGTGAAATGTAGTTGCGGATACATCATATCTCGATTATTTTTTGTAACTTCGTGGCGCAAAATTAGATGATTATCAGAGTAGAAGCAATAACTTACCTACGGGTTTGACCCTTACCGGAAAGTTTGTGTTGCTCATAATCAGTCTTTTTTGCAACCCCGGTTATGGCTAAAAAACTTGACTATGAATATTGCAAGGCTGCCCCGATGCTTGAATGGCTCGGCAACAAGTGGGCATTGGTGGTTCTCTTGAAGATTTCCGAGAACGAACCGGTGCGCTTTAACGAGCTGTACCGCACCATCCCGTCGGTATCGGAGAAGGTGCTGTCGCAGGTCTTAAGGCAGTTAACCACCGACGGTATAATCCGCCGCGAACTTTTCCCGGATGTCCCTCCGCGCACGGAATACTCGGTGACGGAGTTCGGCAAGACATTGCTGCCACATGTCGAGGCTCTGCTTAACTGGGGGCGCGAGAATTTTGAACAGATAATGATGAACCGACAAAATGCAAACTGATAACTATGGCAAATAAGTTTAATTTCAATACCATCGGGCTGTTTACTACCGACAATGCCAGCATGGTGGCATTTTACCGCGACATTATGGGCTTTGAAACTGATTGGAACGGTAAAGATCCTGATGTAAGGATGCAGCTTGGCAATATGTGGCTGATAATGTTCCCACGCACAGCCTTTGAACAAATGACCGGGCGGGAATATTCTTATCCGAAAGGAATTAACGGCACGGTCGAACTGGCTTTTCACGTACCAACATTCAGCGATGTCGATAAAGAGTATGCGAGAGTGACCGGCCTTGGTGCAAAATCAGTATTTGCCCCGCAAACTATGCCTTGGGGGCAACGCACCTGCTACATTGCCGACCCTGAAGGAAATCTGATTGAAATCCACTCTTTCACCAAAGACTAAGTCAAGTGTTGTGTCCCTCTGAATTTATTGAATACATCTGAGATATAAAACGTGACTACCCACAATGAGTATGACATTACGCCCATATCAGATGACTGATGCTGTGATAATCACATCGTGGCTGAAAAGCGAATACCTTATGCGCCAATGGTGCGCCGACAGGTATGAGCATTATCCCGTAACGCCCGAAGATATGAATTCATATCACGAGCGGTATATTGACGGCCAACGCTCGCGTGCCCTGACAATGACGGATGTCGATGAGGTTGTCGGTTACATCACATTGCGAACTCCGGCAGACGATACGACTGAACAACGATTGGGCTTTGTCATTGTCGATGATTCAAAGCGCGGCATCGGTTTAGGGAAAGCTCTTGTCTCAATGGCGGTAAAATATGCTTTTGAAACGCTTGGAGCCACGAGAGTGTCACTTGGGGTATTTGACAATAACCCCGCAGCCATCCATTGCTATGAGGCGGCTGGATTTCATCGTGTTTCACGGCAGGACACTGAGAGCTACCCATGTCTTGGTGAAACGTGGAACTGCATTGAAATGGAACAATATGCAGATGCCATAATTCGCGATATTAAGTCAGACGAGATACCATCATGAATATAAAATCGCAACTGCAACAACTTTGTGGTGATACAGAATTGCTGCGGTTTAATGACGTAAATATTGAGCCGGATATGATACGGGCTATCATGATCAACGAAGTTGTCCCGGTTGATTCTGACGATGACTTCTATGGAAAGCCGGACTCCGCATATATGTCGACCACAATCCCGCTGTTCCGAAAAGCAGGGATAGAGGTAACGAGTATTCAGGATATATTGAACTGCGGCATCTACATCACCAATGCCGTCAAGACACCCAAATCGGAATACACAGTTTCAAAGGATAGTATTGAAGAAAGTCTGCCGTATCTTGAAAAGGAGCTTGAGCTGTTGCCTAATCTTCAGGTTGTCATGCTAATGGGTGATGTGGCGAAAAAAGCCTTTAATATGATAAGCAAAAAGGCAACCGGGAAAAATGCAGTTCCAAGTATATCTACCTACAAATTGCGTAACACTGAGATTTTCTATAAAGAAATACGCATTATACCCTCTTACATAATGACCGGACAGAACATTCTGATTGAGAAATCAAAGTTCCAAATGGCATCGGAGGATATTGCCTTGATGTATAAACTGATAAATATAGAGTAATTGCAATTACTACTCACTCAGCAACAATAGTCATACATATCATGCAAGAAAACCAGCTACAAGATCTGACATTAGCGGAACTATGGGAATTGTTTCCGATAGTTCTGACTGCGCATAATCCGCAATGGTCAGTTTGGGCAGAGGAAGAAATGCGGTTGCTGTCATCACTTCTTGTAAAATATCACCCAATCATTAGCCATATCGGCAGTACTGCTATTCCTGACATTCAGGCCAAACCGATAGTGGATATTCTTGTAGAGATTTCTCCTGACATTGAATGGCAGAGTATAACAGGCATATTTGAACGCAATGGCTATATCTGTATGTCGGAATCAGAAACCCGTATTAGTTTCAATAAAGGATATACACCTGCCGGATATGCCGACAGGGTATTTCATGTTCACGTGCACAGGACCGGTGATAATGATGAAATCCTATTCCGCGACTATCTGATAGCGCACCCAGAATCTGCCAAAGAGTATGAAACGTTGAAGCTGTCGCTACTACCTGAATACAGGAACAATCGCGATGGATACACTGAAGCAAAAACTGAGTTTGTTAAAAAGATAGTCAGTCAGTTGACTTGAATAGTAGAGACGATAGGACTGTTTGCGGAAGAATTAGCAACATATTAACGAAAAAAAATTAATGAAAAAAGAAATTTCTTATTTAATAGATGAATTTATTAGTCTGTCTGATGAATTAAGACCGGGTT
>VSPM01000115.1 GCA_009775365.1 Muribaculaceae bacterium | reverse complement strand
ACCTTGAAAGGCCGCCCAATACTCTATGTCTTTTGCTTGGTTGAAAAACATAAAGTTCTTATCCCGAACTCGCGTAAAATATGAAGAAATGTTTTGTAGAGTATGAAACTTTGTCTCAACATATAGATGTTTAAAATTGTTAACAATATAAAAACTGATAACAATGAAAAAACCTGTATTCCCATATTCCGGCACAGTTTTCGCTATCTCAGCATTGCTGACTGTTCCCTTGCTGATAGAGATTTGCACAGCATGTAACCTATTCTCGTTATGGATTGCATGGATGCTATTCGCCTTGATTTGTGTAGTGTCTGCAATAAGACTTGTGCATGGCTTCAGACAAAAATGCTATAAATTTTGCTGGGGATTGATAGCGCAGCTGGTTGCAGGCGGTGTAATACTCACCTTTTTTCAATTGTCATACAACAATATCATTCAGACTCCGGTGAGCCATCCGCTCTCACCGGCTGTTGTCGATATAAAACCGCCGGAAGTTCTTGTCAAGGATTCCTTGAGTGTTCATCATGAAAAATCAGATTCATTGTTGAAGCATAGGCCTGATTCCGTTCGTATCAAAGCAAAAAAACTATGACGTTGCTTATGCAATAGGAATTGTTGATTGACATGAGCATAATTGAGAATAAAACTGCTGACCAAGCGATTAGAGTTTAAAATTCAGTGATCGAGCCACTGTTTAAAACGAGTTGCCTTTTCTTTGCCAACTATAATTTCGGCATCAGGGTATTGCTGTTGAAAAAATCGCGCACCTCGACAACGCTTGTCAGCGGACCATAGATGATAATGTTGTCTTCGTAACTGCTGAGCAGACGCATCAGCCTGTCGGCGTTATGTTTCTCGACTTCAATAATCAATATATTCATATTCATTAATTTATAGCATTGGTAGACTTACCGAATAGAAATGCTCGGAATCTTCAATTTCAACTTCTTTGGTACCCAGCAACGAATATCTGCTTACGATATTTGCAAGGCCGATACCGGTTGATTCGGCAGCAGACACTAATGGCTGTTTAAGGTTACGCACTACTATACGTTCTTCATCAAGCATCATATCTATTACCAACGGGCTTTCTTTCGGGAATGCGTTATGTTTGAAAGCATTTTCAACAAGCAGTTGTAAAGAGGCCGGCGGAATAGCGGTTCCGCCCCGTGGAAGTAAAGAACCCTGACTGGGCTATGAGTGCGGAGCTTGAAAGAGTTGCCAACCTTAAAAAGCAGAAAGATGATGAAAAATAAGATTATAATGACGGCACTCGCAGGATTGTTACTCACATCCTTCGGGGCCTATCGAAAATATCAGCCGGTGACCGAAGTAAGAACGGCTTTGTATGGTAACGATATAGAAGCGACTGATACAGCATCATTGGCTACAATAGCGTGGCACGAGTTTTTCACCGATCCGGATTTACGGTCGCTGATTGACACGGCATTGGTGAACAATACCGACTATCAGGTGGCGCAGTTGCGAACCGAGCAGGCTCTCGCCTCGCTGGGAGCGGCGAAATTAGCTTACTTCCCGTCGCTCAATCTCGGAGATGACGGCAATATCACGCGCTATGATGGACTTACGACCAAGACATACAACGTCGGACTCAACGCCTCGTGTGAGGTTGACATATTCGGCAAACTGACGGCGGCAAAGCGCGGAGCGGCGGCAGCAGCGGTTTCGGCTGACGAATTGCCGGCATTATTACTCTCTATCATGCGCTTGGGGGAGGGAAATAAATTCTTATGAAGCAAGTGATGCGGCGCATGTCTATATAAGTATGGGCGTGCGTCGCTTCATAGTGATATAGATGTAGCTTAAAATTTGCCAACTATCTGAATATTCATTAATTTTGCAGTCTCAAATAATGCTCTCCCCTATTTTGATATGATTACAGCTTCAGCAAAGAAAAGAGAAAATATAGCAGAGTATCTGCTTTATATGTGGCAGATAGAAGACTTGATAAGGGCCAATGATCTTGATATTGACAAAATCCAGTCTTCTATAATCGACAATTATAGAAATATTGACGACGCTCAGCGCAAGGACATGAGGGAATGGTATGAATCTCTTATCGACATGATGCGCAGAGAAGACGTGGTCAAGACCGGACATTTGCAGATTAATAAAAATGTTGTCATTGCTCTTGATGACATTCACCGGCGTCTGCTGTCTGACCCTAAGTTTGCTGCATATTCCGCGCAGTTTTATCACACTTTGCCTATAATTGTCGAATTGAGAGCTAAGGCCGGTGATAATAAAGCCGGTGAGATTGAAACTTGTTTCAATGCTCTTTATGGCATTCTGATGCTTCGTTTGCAAGGCAAAGAAATTTCTAAGGAAACTCTTGATGCGGCTTCCCAGATTTCTAAGTTTCTTGCACTCCTGTCTCATTATTATAAAAAAGACTTTAACAATCAACTGTTTGACGATAGCCGGGAATAATTTGAGAACAGTAACGTAGAATTGGATTAAAAGTCTACCTTTTATACTTTTTATAGAACATAAATAGATATGAGCGACGAACTAAATAAAGAAATAGCAAAACGAAGAACGTTTGCAATCATCTCGCATCCCGACGCGGGTAAGACTACACTCACAGAAAAACTTCTTCTTTTCGGTGGCGCCATTCACGTGGCCGGCGCGGTAAAAAGCAATAAAATTAAAAAGACGGCCACTTCCGACTGGATGGAGATCGAAAAGCAGAGGGGCATCTCTGTTGCAACTTCTGTGATGGGGTTTAACTATGGAGACTACAAAATAAACATTCTTGACACCCCCGGTCACCAGGACTTCGCGGAAGACACCTTCCGCACTCTTACAGCTGTTGACTCAGTAATTATTGTGGTCGACGTTGCAAAAGGCGTGGAGACACAGACCCGCCGACTGATGGAAGTGTGTAGAATGAGAAACACTCCTGTGATTATTTTTGTGAATAAGCTTGACCGTGAAGGCCGCGACCCGTTTGATATTCTTGACGAGTTGGAACAGGAGCTGCAGATTGGCGTGCGCCCGTTGTCATGGCCTATTAATATCGGGGCAAAATTCAAGGGGGTCTACAACATCTATGAGCAGGGACTTGACTTGTTTACTCCGTCAAAGCAGACCATAAGCGAGCGAGTAGAGATTGAAGACGTGAATTCACCGCTTGTTGATGAACTTATTGGCGAAGCCGATGCCACAAAACTCAGAGAGGACCTTGAACTTATAGACGGAGTTTATCCGGAGTTTAATGTGGAGGATTATCTTGCAGGTAAAGTAGCCCCGGTCTTTTTTGGTTCAGCATTAAACACATTTGGAGTGAAGGAGCTTTTGGATTGTTTTGTGAAAATAGCTCCCTCACCTCGACCTATTGACTCAGTCGAGCGCACAGTCAAGCCGGAAGAAGAGGCGTTCTCGGGTTTTGTGTTTAAGATTCACGCGAACATGGACCCGAATCATCGTTCTTGTATAGCGTTTGTAAAAATTTGCTCAGGTAAATTTGAACGCAATGTCAACTATCGGCATGTGCGCAGCGATAAAATGATGCGTTTTGCAGCTCCAACTGCATTTATGGCGCAGAAAAAGAATATCGTAGACGAAGCATACCCCGGTGATATTGTCGGTATTCCCGACACAGGCAATTTCAAAATCGGCGATACCCTGACATCCGGAGAATTATTGCACTTCAAGGGACTGCCATCGTTCTCGCCTGAAATGTTCAAATATATTGAAAACGCCGACCCGATGAAAGCCAAACAGCTCGACAAGGGCATAAGGCAATTGATGGATGAGGGTGTGGCGCAGATGTTTACAAACAGTTTCAACGGACGAAAGATCATCGGTACTGTTGGCCAGCTACAGTTTGAGGTGATTCAATACAGGCTTCTTCATGAATATGGCGCTCAATGCCGTTGGGAGCCTATCAGCCTGTATAAAGCCTGCTGGATAGAAAGTGACGACGAAGAGGCTCTTGCAGCTTTCAAGAAGCGTAAGCATCAGTTCATGGCTACCGACAAAGAGGGCCGCGACGTGTTCCTTGCCGACTCCAACTATGTGCTTCAGATGGCTCGCAATGACCATCCCAAGATTAAATTCCATTTTGCAAGCGAGTTTTAAGGCGTGTTCAAATAAATGAGGAGCCATCTGCATTCACGGATGACTCCTCATTTTTATTATCTCATTGAGAGTATGCTTATGCACCCCTTTTCTTGGAATAAATTGTAAAACATAGTTTATGTGTTGTTGACTGCCGTGTCTTGCCGGCTTTCAGGAAAAGTAGGCTCTGAAAGTGGGATGTGGTCAATAATAACCTTTTTATAATACACAAGTATGAGCGTTGTGAGAGGCAGAGCGATAATCATTCCGATTATGCCTAAAAGTGTGCCCCATATTGACAGTGAAAGAAGGATTATGGCAGGGTTCAGCCCTAATGATTTACCCATGATTTTTGGAGTGAGGATGTAGTCACAGATACATTGGCTCACTACGTACACAAGCCCGCACTCCCCAAGCATTCTCCAGAAGTCCACACTCCCGTCGAGTGAAGTTATGAAACATATGGCAATCACCGGAATGAGCGTGATATATTGAAAATATGGTATCATGTAAAGAATGCCGACCACAATTCCCATCACTATCGACATAGGAAGACCCACAATTGTGAAGCCAATGCAATAAAACACTGCCGCGCATGTGGCTATGAGAAGTTGGCTGCGAAAATATTTATTCATGCTTTCTTTCACGTCGTTTGCAATCTGTGTGACTGCAGCGCGATACTTCACAGGAATAAGCAGAAAAAAACCGTCGCCTAACTTGTCGTAGTCAATAAGAATAAATATCACATAAATGAATGTAAGCAGCCACTCAAGAGAATGCAGCAGCACTTCTATAGAAGAAGACACGAGGGTCTCCCCTTTGTCGAGCCAAGTGGGAACTTTGCCATTCTCCAGTTGTTCGAGAAGCTGCGAAAGATTAAACTTGCTTTCAATCATTTTCGACACATCTTCAGGAAGGAACGGAAGGCTTATGCTTTTTGAAGAATATGAGTTTATCATATCGCCCATCTGATGAATCTCGTCAATGACGGTAGGCATAAAAAAATAGAGCAGGCAGCACACCACCAATGCAACATCGAATAATGTTATAAACACCGCAAGCACCCTCCCTTTCACATGGAGCAGACGCTGATTAAATTCAACAAAAGGCTCAAGGATATATGAAAGAAGGCAAGCAAGGCAAAATGGAAGGAGCACATTTTTCAGCACCCCTGTGAGCCAGACAGCGGCCGCAGTTATCGCCAAAGCGATAAGCATTCTAATTACGCGGTCGAAAGTAAATGGTCTTGCCATATGGTTTTTATTTAAATTAAGTTTCCTATATAACGAGTGCGGCCCACATAAGGTTTGCCGCACTCTCTCCGTATTGACAATCAACAGACATTAATCCATCGAAAATGTTCATTGCCTGTGTGTTGGCTGTGTATCAAAAATATGTAATGTCGTACATTTGTACGGTTAAATGTTTTTGAATAATTTCAACTTCAAATTTCAGGATATTCAAGCATGGAAT
>VSPM01000114.1 GCA_009775365.1 Muribaculaceae bacterium | reverse complement strand
GTGTTGATCTCAGTCACGATAACCTGGTCAGGGGTCTCGATGTCCATGGTCTCGACGAAGAAACGGTTCCAAGGAATGTTGGGATACATTTCCTGAAGCTGTGCGATTGAGCGAGGATTATACATGGCGGGCAGGTTGCGGCTCTCTTCGCGGGTCCAGGTGGAGTCGGCAATAAGTGTCTCAATCTTCATGACGTTTTTCACAATGCGCTTGGCGTCTTTTTTGCTATAGCCGGCATTCACCATCTGAGCCTCGATAAGTTTTTGGTAGGCGTCGCGCACGTCTTTGTTGCGTTTGTCGTCTTTCAGATAGTAGTCGCGGTCGCCGAGAGTAAGGCCGCCTGAGCTCACATACATTGCATATTCATTGCTGTTGGCGAGATTCTCCATCGGGCCGGCCCCGAAGAATGGGGAGGCATATGATTTGTGAAGCCAGAGCAAAAGGTCTGTCATGCCTTCGGGTGCGGTCCCTTCAATTTTAGCAAGGTCAGCCTTGATGGGCTCTGCTCCGAGTTGGTTGCGGCGAACAGAATCCATTGCAGCCTCGTAGAGGGCGGCAATCTTATAGGCGTTTGTTCCTTTCTTTGGGTTTGTCTTTGAAAGGTTTGTCACAATGCGTCGCACTCTGTTGTTGCTTGAGTCGCTGAGGATGTTGAATTGTCCGTAGCGTGAATACTCCGGTGTGAGCGGATTTGACTCCATCCAGCCTTTGTTGACATGCTGATAGAAGTCTTTTGATGCAGGAGTGGTCTTATCTATGCCTGAGGCATTAAGACTTTTAAGGTGTTCCTGTGCAAACACTGTTGACGGTAGTCCCATCATTGCTGCTGCGAGCAGAGCGTGTGTCAGTTTCATGTTATTATATTTATATTAAAAAGTGTAGTCTGTTTAGTTTGATAACGATAGGCATTTGCTGTTTTGTTGCATTGGTGTCGACTCATTCCGGGCGGTATTCAAGAATGTCGCCCGGCTGGCAGTCGAGAATGCTGCAGATGCTGGTGAGTGTGGAGAATCTTATGGCCTTTGCCTTTCCGGTTTTAAGGATGGAAAGGTTGGATGGCGTGATGTTCATTCTTTCCGCAAGGTCGCCCAAGGAGATTTTGCGTTTTGCCATCATAACGTCGAGATTTACAATAATAGGCATGATTTCAATGTTAGATGGTTAATTCTTGTTCCTCTTTCATCTCAAGTCCTCTGCTCCAAATCTGGGCCATGAGCATGGCCAGAAGCCCCATCAGCAATGAGCCCCAGGGGATGGTCCAGAATGTAGACAGTTGGTAACCGGGAATCGTGAATCCGAGTTGTGAGAACATGTAGTCTTCAATCAGGCCGGCAATGCACTTCATAATTGCAATCGACAGAAGATACCATGCAAATCGCCGAAGCAACGTCACATTTCTTCTCACAAAAATCTCCCCCTTGTTTATATTGATTATGAACTTGATGAATTGCACCATGAGCAACACAAACAATACAAAACAAGCCACATAAATCAAGATAGTGACGTTAGAAAGCGATTCTCCCCATTTTTCCGAAGGCACATGGATTGTGGCCCTGGTGAAGGTGAGAGGATAATGCTCGCTGTTGCCGATTGTTATAGTGTCGCTCCCTGCAAGCATGGTGGGGATGTCGGGAGAGAATGAAAGGTCTACCGGCACTGTCTGGGTTGGCTTATATGAATCTAAGGAGGCTGTTTCAGAGATGTGTCCCTGATATTGGCTGTATCCGGACTTCACTCCTGATATAAACACGGTGCATATATAATAGGCGGGGGTAATGACAGAGCTTGCCAATATCGCTATTATGAATATGCAGAGGATATTTATGGATGTTTTTTTCACAAATAAGAAAGCTTTGAAACAGGATTACTGTGCCATGCACTTTTTATCAGCTGCAAAGTTAAGAATAAAGCAATGGAAATCCAAAAAATATTTATTGAATTTCAATAAATATTTTTTGGGTGTAGAAATTCACGCGTCCATGCTCATGTCATAGGCGTGGTCAGTTTTCAAAATGAATTGAGTCGAGAAGAGTGGTCGATTTGATTTGAGTCTCCTCCCATTCTGCTTCAGGCTCTGAAAGGAGTGTGATTCCGCCACCCGCAAAAAGAGACATTGCAGACTCTTCTGTCAGAGCGCTGCGAAGATTCACATAGAAAGTGAAATCGGATGGAGAGCGATAGGGGCCGCAGAATCCTCCGTAGCATCCGCGCTTGAAGTGTTCGTTTTCATTAATTATTTCAAGTGCGACTTCACGTGGCGTCCCGCATAATGCGGGAGTGGGGGAGAGGTCGTGGAGAATTGCCGAGAGCGTGTCGGGGGTGAGAGGGGTTCGGCTTATTGCTGTGAGAGGGGTGCAAATATGTTCCACCTTTCCTGCAATTTTATTGAATGTTGGCGATGTTTCAGTATGAAGGTTGTGCTTCTGCATGATTCCTTTTATATATTCAGTCACCATGCTTTGCTCTTCTATATTTTTAATGTCCCAGCATTCTTGTGAACCGGCTTTTCGAGTCCCCGCAAGAGCCATGGTCTTGATGCCGTCTGAGGCAGACTCAAGCAAAAGCTCAGGGCTTGCGCCGATCCAGCATCCGGTCAGGGGAGTGCTGAAGCAGAACACGAGAGCCTCGGGATGATTTCTGCAAAGTTCACAAAAAGTGGCGCCAATATCTATTCTCCTTTGAATCAAGATAGCTCTTGCCGCCACAATTTTTCCTCCCTCTGTTTTTAGCAGAGCTTTTTTAATAGCCGTAATCTCGTTTTCGTGTTCCTCCTTTGTGGTGGAATGCGAAGGGAAAGGGGATATGCTTTCGTTTAAGTCGTTAGCAGAGAGAAGTTGGTTTTTTCCGGGGCTCTTGTAGGGTATGGTAAGGTATGGATTGCCGGGAAGAAACGGGGCTATGACAAATCCGGCTTGCCCGATTCCCTCGACAACCCCTTCAGATGAGCCGAACGACATAATCATGTCTCCCGGCATCCTATATGCGTAAAACGACAGCCGAGATTCTATGGCTCCTCTTATTTCATCAGAAATTGATATTTCTGCCGAAGGGTCGCTAAAGAAAATCATTGGGCCGTTTGTGGCCCGGCGTGTGTCCTTGTCAAATCTGATTGCCATTATTCTGCTTTCTCACCGATTAATTCAAAGGGGTATGCCTCGGTGATTCTTATGTTTACAAACTCTCCGGGAGTCAGCGACGGGTCGTTTATGATAACTTCCGGGTCAACTTCAGGGGAATCATACTGTGTGCGTCCGTATGCTTTTTCGCCCTCTATGCGGTCGATAAGCACTTTTTGCACAGATCCAATCATCTCTTCGTTGAGCGCGAGTGCAATTTCCTCTTGAATGGCCATCAATTTGTCAAGACGCTGCTGTTTTATTTCATCGGGAATATTGTCGTCAAGGTTCTTTGCCGCAAAGGTGTCGTCTTCCTCGCAATATGCGAATGCCCCCATTCTGTCGAACCGTTGATTCTTTACAAAATCAAGCAGTTCTTCAAATTCTTTTTCGCCTTCACCGGGGAATCCTGTCATCAATGTGGTTCTGATTCTTATTCCGGGCACTTTGCAGCGAATCTCCTCAAGCAGTTTCAGTGTGCCTTCTTTGCTGATGTGGCGACGCATATTTTCGAGCACAGGGTCGGAAATATGTTGAAGAGCGATGTCAAGATATTTGCACACATTGTCATGACGCGCCATAACGTCAAGAATTTCCATTGGGAAGTCTGAAGGATAGGCATAATGCAGTCTGATCCATTCCACGCCCTCAATCATGGCCATCTTCTCGATAAGCTCAGGCAGGAGATGGCGTCTGCAAAGGTCTGTGCCATAAGAAGAGAGGTCTTGAGCAATCACATTGAGTTCTTTCACTCCATCCTTTACAAGGGCTCGCGTCTCTTCCAGAATCTCTTCAACAGGGCGAGAAGTGTGTCGCCCTGTGATGATGGGTATGGCGCAGAAAGCGCAGAACCTGTTGCATCCTTCAGAAATCTTGAGATAGGCTGAGTGGGGAGGAGTGGTCAGTGTGCGTTCCCAATTTTCAGGGTGAGACGATGAGCCGGAATTATCCGGGAGAGAGGCAATAAAATTCTTCCAGTCGAATTTGCCATACCATACATCAACCTCCGGAATCTCATTTTTCAAGTCGTCCATATATCTTTGCGAGAGGCATCCCATCACAATGATTTTTCCGATGCTTTTTCTCTTCTTGAGTTCGGCGAGCTGGAGTATGGAGTTTATTGACTCCTCTTTGGCATCGGCAATAAACCCGCATGTGTTGACCACAACATATTCACCTCTCGGCTTCTCAGGGTCGTGGCATGTGTCGTAGCCTTTTGCCGACAATTGTTTCAGGAGTCGTTCTGAATCTATAAGATTCTTTGAGCATCCTAAGGATATTATGTCTATTCTGTTTTTCTTATACATCCGGCGAATCAAAAATCAAGACAGGAACAGGGAACGAATAAACTCTTCGGGGCGGAAAATCTGGAGGTCGTCGATTCCTTCCCCTATTCCTATATATTTGACAGGGATTCTGAACTGGTCGCTTATGCCTATGACTACGCCGCCTTTTGCCGTGCCGTCGAGTTTTGTGACGGCGAGGGCGTTGACTTCAGTGGCGGCCACGAACTGTCTGGCCTGTTCAAAGGCGTTCTGTCCGGTTGAGCCGTCGAGCACGAGTAAAATTTCCTGAGGTGCGTCGGGCACGACTCTCTTCATTACGTTCTTTATTTTGGTAAGCTCGTTCATAAGCCCTATTTTGTTATGCAGACGTCCTGCGGTGTCGATAATCACCACATCCGCTCCCTGGGATTTGGCGGAAGAGAGTGTGTCGAAGGCCACAGCTGCCGGGTCGCTTCCCATTTTCTGCTTCACGACAGGCACGCCCACACGTTCTCCCCAAATGTCGAGCTGCTCGATGGCGGCGGCGCGGAATGTGTCGGCGGCGCCGAGCACTACTTTGTTGCCGGCCTTTTTATATTGCGCGGCGAGTTTGCCTATTGTGGTTGTCTTGCCGACTCCGTTCACGCCCACCACCATGATTACATAAGGGTCGCCGGTTTTCTTCACTTCAAAGTCGTCGAGATTGTCATTGTCAGATTCCGGCCTGGCAATCATGTCGGTTATTTCTTCGCAAAGCAAAGAATTCAGTTCCTCAGAATTTACATATTTGTCGCGAGCTACGCGGTCTTCAATTCTTTCGATTATTTTCAAGGTGGTGTCAACTCCGACATCGCTGGTGATGAAAGCCTCTTCGAGATTGTCGAGAACTTCGTCATCGATTTTGCTTTTACCGGCAACAGCCCTTGTGATTTTGCTCCAGACGCCTTCTTTTGTTTTTTGCAGACCGGTGTCTAACTTTTCCTTTTTTTCTTTAGAGAAGAGTTTTTTGAAAAATCCCATATATATGAAATATGTTTTGATTCCTAAATATTACGCGAAGTTAGCGAAAAATCCGTGAATCTGAAAATATAGTAAGTTTTTCTCGGCATTTTCACACGGCTCTTTCATTTAAGATTGCGTTGCATTCTCAAAGATTGTGCTATTTTATAGTGGGAAGATGTCCCG
>VSPM01000113.1 GCA_009775365.1 Muribaculaceae bacterium | reverse complement strand
CTCAGATGCGCTTCCTGGAATCCTAAATATTTGATAACGCTTCTTAAAAATTATGGATTCTGATGCGGTTGCCCTGATGATTAGTATGTAGGCTTATACTTGTGCTTATCCCTGTGGCATCCTAATGTCGTTATCTTCATAAAGTGGATAGTTCAGATTTGACTGTGGGTTTGTTCAAGGAGGTTTTTACGCAGTTCCCGAATGGATTCAGACGTTTTGTGGGAGACAATATTTTGGAAGCCATATGTGATGGCTGGCTGGTGTGTCTTATGGATTATATTGATACGGAAAGCAAGGCTCCGGGAGGTGTATATGCCTCTTCAAAGGGAAATGTTTGCTTTAACTAAGTCCAATTAACTGAAAATCCTATAAAAAGTGGCTTGAAATTTGTGCAAGTGAAAGATATTTCCTAATTTTGCACTTCGAAAAGCAGAAATTAAACAATCAATATACAATGAAAAGAACATTCCAGCCCTCCAACCGCAGAAGGGTAAACAAACATGGCTTCCGTGAAAGAATGGCCACAAAAGATGGTCGCAAAGTATTGTCACGCCGTCGCGCTAAAGGTCGCGCTTCGCTCACAGTATCTGACCACATCGCCGGCAAGTAATCCGGAATCATTACCTACAACAAAGGGGCATCTCTTAAAACAGAGTTGTCCCTTTGTTGTGTTGCCGCTGATCCAGATATGGCCTTTATATATTGCCATATATTGTCTTTTATACTGTGCCTTGCATAGAGTGATACTTTTGTCAGTTGTGGCTTGTTATAATAAAAAGCCCCCGAAGTGCTGCACTTGGGGGCTTCGATCCCGGTCTCTATTATATATGCCTAAGCCCTTTTAATAGGACTATGAATGGCCGGGTGTTACGTCTGGCTCAAGAAATGAGCCGAAAAGTGATATGCTCTGAACAGCGCGGCATGTGTCGTCAACCGTTGACTGCACCGGAGAGGCTTTCAAACATGCCTATGCTGAAAAGCCAATACAAAAGAATTGCAATCAGCACCAGAACCCCGAGCCACAGCCATAGCCGGTTGATCTTCTTGGTGTTTTCGCGATGGTGCTCACGTGCTTGTGCTTTCATAGAGTTTGCTATCATGTCGGCATTTGCCGATTCATTTTCTGTGATGTGTTTTTCCTTGCTGTCCATAACCTTAATTTTAATGTTTGTATATAGAACATTTGTAGGGCAGTCGAGGTTCACGGAAAATGGATAAAATCTGTTGATATTTTTCCGGTGTCAGAATGGTATCCCCTGGTCGCCCGGCCCAGGCATTATGTCGGGCATTGTTCCCGGCTGCAATCCGAATCCAAAAGGAGACGGAGCAGCAGAGTTGTTGTCGTCGGCATTCATTTTTGAGCCAAGTTTCATGGGGGCTTCTGAAAGAGTCTCCTGCATCACATTGTAGCCTTCGTCCCAATTCTCGAATTTTGCATATTTCGACACGAACCGCAGTTTCACATCGCCAACTGCGCCCGAACGATGTTTGGCGACAATAAGCTGTGCCAGGCCCCTGATGTCGTGGCCCTCTGCGTCTTCACTGCTTTTTGTGTAATATTCCGGGCGGTGAATGAAGCACACGATGTCGGCATCCTGCTCTATGGCTCCAGACTCTCGAAGGTCGGAAAGCACAGGGCGTTTGTCATCGCGGGTCTCAGTGCTTCGATTAAGCTGCGAGAGGGCAATGATAGGGATGTTCAGTTCCTTCGCAAGGGCTTTAAGCGAACGAGATATCGTGCTCACCTCCTGCTCGCGGCTGCCGAGTTTCATGCCTGTGGCATTCATGAGCTGAAGGTAGTCAATCATAATCAATCGCACGCCTTTTTCTCTCACAAGTCGCCGCGCCTTTGTGCGGAGCTCAGTGATTGAGAGGCCCGGGGTCTCGTCGAGATAGAGCGGTGCGCTGTAGACGTTGCGAAGCCTGGAGTTCAGCCTGTCCCATTCTTCGGGAGACAGCTGTCCGCTTTTGATTTTTTCGCCTTCAAGGTCGGCCACATTGCTTATAAGACGTTTTACGAGCTGCACGTTTGCCATCTCGAGAGTGAAGATAGCTATGGGGGTGTTGAAATCTACGGCCATATTCTTGGCCATAGACAGCACGAACGCAGTTTTTCCCATTGCAGGGCGGGCGGCTATGATTATGAGGTCGGAGTTCTGCCAGCCTGACGTCATTCTGTCAAGGTCTGTGTAGCCGGTCTGAAGGCCGGAGAGTCCGCTTTCATTGTTTGCGGCAGTCTGAATCTGTTCGAGAGCCAGGTTTATCACAGGGTCAATCTGTGTGACCTCTCTTTTCAGCTGAGTCTGAGAGATGTCGAACAATTGCCCCTCGGCCTCTTGAAGGAGGTCGTTTACGTCGTTGCTCTCGTCGAACGCTTTGGTCCCTATGTCGGCGGTGAAGCTTATAAGGCGCCTTGCAAGATATTTCTGAGCTATGATTCTCGCGTGATATTCCACATTGGCCGCAGAATAAACTCTTGCGGTCAGCTCAGTGATGTGTATGGCCCCGCCCACTTCTTCGAGAGTGCCGTCATGTCGAAGCTGCTCAGTGACGGTCATCATGTCGATTGGCCTCTGATTGAAGCCAAGTGTGGTTATGGCCTGAAATATTTTCTGATTAACCGGGTCGTAAAAACTGTCGGGCACAAGGATGTCGCACACGTTCATGTATGCGTCTTTCTCAAGCATACACGCTCCCAGCACCACCTCTTCGAGGTCGGTGTCGCGAGGAGGGAGTTTCCCTGAAGGGTCAATAAGTTCTTGTCGGTATTCCGGTTTTTTTGCCATTATTGTTTTTTCTTTTTAGGGATGGTGAGACGATGCGACATAGGGATTCGTTTCTCTTCCTTTCGGGGCTTCGATTTGTCGCGCGAGGCTTCTTCTTTGCGTGTGAGATAAGACAGGCGTCTTCTGGGCTCCAGCCTTTCTATGGCATAGCGGAGAGTGGTGCGAGGCAATTGTGTGCAGTATCTGTCGAGAAATGCCAGAAGAATAGCTTCCTCTTTTTTTCCCACTTCTCTCAGCATCCAGCCGCATGCTTTGTGAATCAGGTCGTGCTCGTGAGGAATAAGGAATATCACAATGTCGAGCGCGAGGTCGAAGTCGCCTTTCTTTATCAAAGGGAGGGTCGACACTATGCTCACCCTCTGTTTCCATAGATTCTCGCTTGAGGCAAGCTGCATCAAGATGTGTTCCGCGTCGTTGGCGGTGGTGAGACGGTCGCCAAGAATCTTTGGGGCCACGAGGTCAACGAGGTCCCAGTTGTTGCCGCGTTCTATGATGGAGCGGTAGAAGTTGACTATTTCCGCTGTCTCATTTTCCAGTTTTCTCTTCTTTGCCGCATTATAAAGCTCGATTAGAAGAAAAAAACCGGCAAGGCGCTCCTCGTGGAATGTGGAGCTGGTGAGGAGGTCTACGTCGGAGAGAGTGCCAAGTTTTTTGAAACGTTTCACAATTTCTCTGGTCTTGGGCACTTTTACGCCCAGAAACCTGTCGCCTTCTCCATATTCCCCGGGCCCAGTCTTGAAGAAATATGAGAGAACTTCCGCTTGCTCCTTACAGGCGACGTCGCTCAGGGCTTCCGAAATCTTGAATGCAGCATTCATTTTTTGCACGCTTGTTAGTATTTGAAATCACCTTGTTGCCAAACTGAAAGGATCACAAGGAGATATAGTGAAGCGAAAAGTAGAATTATCGAAGTGAATTTAAGCACTTTGTTGAGTTCCGCCCCTTTCAGGGTGCGGAGGTTTGACCAAAGTGTGAGGTGACAGCATGCGTAAACTATCCATCCGGCGGATGTCCAGGCCGGGGCGCGGCTTGCCGCTCCCGACAGGCAAATGGCCGCTATTATGCCGTTAAGCAGATATGCCACAGACATTGTCTTGCGCCCGAAAATCACTACCGTGGTGTTCTTGCCCACGGCTTTGTCGTCGTCGCAGTCGCGATAGTTGTTTACTATCAGCACATTTGTAGCCATAAGCCCTACTGCAAGGGAGGCGCAGAAGGTCACTGAGTCGATGTCGAGCACACCGGTCTGCACATATTCCGTGAAGATCACAGGCACAAAACCGAAAAAAATCACAACCGCCACATCCCCAAGCCCATGATGAGATAGCGGGTAGGGCCCGGCGCTATAGGCCACGGCAAAAACGGCCACGGCCACCCCCACGGCAATCAGCCACCAGCCGCCCCAGGCAATCAGCGAGCATCCCAGCACGGCGTCGATGGCGAGAAGAAGATATGTGGCACGTTTCATGGCGGAAGGGGAGATGTCGCCCTCGGTCACGCCACGGCGATATCCCTCCCTCCCTTTTCTGTCGAAGCCATTTTTGAAGTCATAATATTCGTTGGCAAAATTGGAAGCAATCTGGGCGATTATGGCAAAGGCCAGGCATATAATCATAGGCACCACGGCAAAGCCGTGATGATATATGGCGCATCCTGTGCCGGCTGCCACTCCGGCCACACTCACAGGGAGTGTGCGCAGCCTCATAGCTTCAATCCAAGGGGTCATTTTTTGCAACGTTTATTGTTTATGGTCAGTATTTTATCAGTTAGATTCAGCATTCGCCCTTTCAGAGAGCACTTCAATCAGGGCATCGGCGGTGCGCCTCAGACGTTCGGGGTTAATAATTCCTTTTGGCCCTGAAGCCTCTAACGCAGAAAAACCGAATTTGAGGCCAAGGAGGCCGGTGGCCAGCGCGGCGTTAGTGTCGGCGTCGCCACCCTGGTCGATTACGGCATACATGGCCTCATAAGGGGAGTCGCAATGCCAGAGGCACCACAGCGCGGCGCCCATTGCTTTTCTCACAAACCAGAATGTTTCTTCATCGTCGAGTTTGAAATCGTTGAGCGAGCCGTGGCGTGCGATCTCTATATATCTCACCACGTCCTGGTTGTTTCGTTTGGCCAATGCCATAAGGTCGTCGTAAGAAGATTCTTCGTTATTCCAGAAAAGAGAATGCGACATTGTGGCCATTACGAGGCATGATGTCTCACATCTCGACTGCGGATGAGTGAGCCTGCACATATCGATGGCGTGGCGTTCGTAGTTGTCATTCCACATTCCGGTAAACAGTGCGCGCCCTATGCATTCGCTTGTGGAGTCGAAGCTTTTCATCTTTTCCCACACTCTTTTGGTCGATTCAAACGGGTTTCTCGTGAAATCTTCTTGCGACAATACCCAGCGTAGATTGTGGGTTATGTCGGTGGGATTTGAAAGATACCATTTTTTCAAGCGTGAAGCAAAATCGATGCAGTCAATGGTCTTAGTTTCAGCAATGCTTTCAAGCAACATCAGAATGATTTCTGTGTCGTTTGTCCACTCTCCTCTTTTCCATTGAGAACGGTGAGCGTTGCGCACAATCTGAGAGTAGTGTCTGAGTCCTTCAGGATATCGTTTCTTGATTTCCTGTCGAGTCATAAATTCAGCGCCAAGTCCAAGAGCATCGCCAATTGCGTATCCGAAAATAGCTCCATACACTTTTTCTTTGATAGATAGGTTCATTAAGTCTGATATATATTAGGTGTTCAAGGGAGAGAGTGATAGATTGTTCGACTGCAAATTTAAGAAAAAAATTACAATACTAGTGTCTCTTAAAAAGTGTTAATCAAATTCGAGGTCAAGAGTTGGATGGCAATTTGCTATTTGTGCTGGCTCCG
>VSPM01000112.1 GCA_009775365.1 Muribaculaceae bacterium | reverse complement strand
GAATCTGACGGTCAACACTTTTCCGGACTAGACAACTGTATATGAAACTTTTGAGGCAAAATTTGCACCTAATGAGGCAAAACAAACTAAACAAACTAAGCATGGCAGACCCACCAGCAAAAGAAAACGTTTTTGCCTCGCTCATAGAACAGCACTCCGGAATCATAAACAAGGTCAGCTATTTCTATGCTACGGATAAATTGCCGTTTGATGACCTTCGCCAAGAAATTTATGTCAATATTTGGCAAGGATTAAAACAATTCCGAGGTGACAGCAAAATATCCACATGGATTTATCGTGTAGCGGTAAACTCAGCTCTCATGGCCCTGCGCTCATCTAAATCAACATTCGAAACTGTGTCGCTCGACTTTAGTCTGCTTGACTTTTCTTCCGAGTTTGATGATGCGCAAAAAGAGAATCTTCAGGCTTTACATTCACTTATTAACAGACTTGAAGATATAGAAAAAGCGATCATACTCCTCTGGCTTGATGAATGCTCATATGATGAAATAGCCGAGACACTCGGACTTAAGCGCAACACTGTTGCAGTTAAAATCCACCGTATTAAAGACAAACTCTCAAAACAGATATAATATGCAACTCGATGAACTTAAAAAAAGTATGTCAACGCTTGAGCAGGTGCTCGCAAAGACAAACTCAGATATAAAGATTGATGTGTCAACTTCACAGACAGCAAAATCCAAGATTCTCAATAAATTCCGTCAAGGATTTGTATCCTGTATCATCCTTGCTGTTGTTTTCACTGCAATGGCTCTTGGTAACGTAGAAACTCAATCTTTTCCGAACTATCTCAAAATAGGCATGGCTGTTTGTCTTGCTGTGGGGGCGGTATGGTATGTCTTCATATACTTTAAATTGAACCGTATTGATATCGCGGCTCTCACTCCAGCCAATCTGTTCTCCAAGACGGCAAACATTAAACTGATGATGATTTCCGGAGAGGTATTTTTCATTGTTTGTCTCGTGGTCTTTTTTACACTACTTTTTCAATCTTTTTGGAGCTATAACCAAATTGGTTTTTGGGCTATGGCAGCTACTCTACTGTTTGCAATAGTTTATGGCATTGTCTATATGTGGCCTCAATATATGAAACTGTTCCGTGACCTTAATTCCATAAAGGAATGAACTCAGATTGTTGAAAATCTATAGATAGGCTGCTCAAATTCAGAGCAGCCTTTTTCTTGTCATCATACAGCGATAGTAGTTTTCTTATTCAATATTTGATTGGCTCGGAAAATATTAATGATTATTTCTAATTCTTAGGGTATTCTAATTTGCATACTTATAAATTTCTTATTAAATTTGTATTGTCGTTCTGAAGTTGCGGAATCAAGCATTGTTCTTAAACGATAATTTAAGTGATGAAACGGATATTATTAGCTGATGCAGGCTCCACTAAAGTGGAATGGGCTCTGATTTCTCAAGCCGGAGAGATTGAGAACACTATTGTTGTTTCCGGACTAAATGCCCTTCTTGCGGAACAGGATGAAGTGAAAAGGGCTTTTATTTCGGTTGCTCAGAATTTTCAGGGCGATCAAAGAATTGAAGAGATCCATTATTATGGCGCGGGATGTGCCACTCAATCCATATGTTCCAAAATGGAAACAGCATTAAGCGATGTATGGAGTGATGCCGAATGTCATGTCCATTCAGACTTGGTGGGTGCCGCGCGTTCTTTGTTCGGGAATCGTAAAGGGATTGCTTGCATATTGGGGACCGGCTCGAATTCTTGTCTATATGACGGTTCGGGTATCATATCTCAGATACCGTCGTTAGGATATATTCTTGGAGATGAAGGGAGCGGAGCGGCACTTGGGCGTAGACTGATTGGTGATGCGTTCAAGGAACAGCTCCCTCAGAATGTTAAAGAGGCATTCCTTGAAGAGTTTCATCTCACTTTGGAAGAGATTTTGAACAGAGTCTACAAGTCGCCTTCTCCAAATTCATTTCTTGCATCGTTTGTGCCCTTTCTGAAGAAGAATCTTTGGAATCCGTATGTCTATTCACTCGTGTTAAGAGAGCTCACACGGTTCGTGCGCCGCAATGTGGCAATGTATCCGGGAGCTCACTCGCTGGAGGTGAGTTTCACAGGGTCTATAGCATTTCACTTCGACAGGATTTTAAGGGAGGCGGCTTCATCGTTGGGCTATTGTGTGTCGACAGTAACAGAATCGCCTATGCCAGGACTTATTAACTATCATAAATCTAATGATAAATGAAAAAGATTGCCATAACATCGTTTTGTTGCATTGGATTTTTATTGGGCATAATCACCACTACCCCGTCTTATTCACATGTTAGAAGTGAATACTGGCATCAAAGAGTGTCGTTGTTCGAGTGTCTGCCTGTGGATAATAGCAATATAGTGTTTTTAGGTAATTCTATTACAGACGGAGGTGAATTTGCAGAACTCTTTGATAATCCGAAAATAATCAACCGAGGAATATCAGGCGATGTCATTTCCGGAGTCAGAGAGAGGGTTGGACAGGTTTTGAAAGGCAGCCCTCGCAAAATTTTTCTCTTAATAGGCATTAACGATATATCCCATAACAAGGCAGTGAATGAACTTGCTCGCGAATATGAGATGCTTGTAAAAGAGATTGCAGAGAAATCACCGTCCACGCGATTATATATTCAATCTGTGATGCCCGTAAATAACGACTTCAACAGATATAAAAACCTTATCGGGAAAGAGGATACGGTAAGACAATTAAATCTTGAACTCGAGAGAATATCTGCAAAATATGATGCAACCTATGTGGATTTGTTCTCAGCTCTTTCAGATTCTGATTCAGGAAAGTTGAAAAAAGAATTTACAAACGATGGGCTGCACCTCAGTGGGAAAGGTTATCTCGTGTGGCGTGATTGTTTGAAAAAGTATGTTGATGAATAGATTATTGAATGAAAATGAATAAATTAAAATATTTGATACTATCGTCTGTTTGTATTTCTACATTTGTTGGCGGAAATGTAGCCGCACAAGATGTGATCGAAATACAGCCTCTTTTCGAATATCCTACTGCTCCTGAAGAATTGAATTCTTTAGCAGACAAGTCAGACTACCTTGTCGAGCATTTTTGGGATTCGATGAATTTCAAGAATAAAACAACGGTTGATCAGACAGCTCTTAATCACGCATTCCGTGTTTATACTGCTCCTTTGAGATGGGCCAATCGCGACAAGGCTCTTGTTTCTGTGAATAAGCTCATAGAGTCGATTCAGAAGAATCCGGCTTTGTTTATCCAGTTTACTAAGGCGGCTGAAGAGAATATGTACGGCCCGAGGGCGGAGGTATGGGTGGATGAAGTTTATGTTCAGTTCCTCAAGGCTTTTGTTAAGAATAAAAAAGTGCAGGAGGAGCGAAAAAACAAATATAGAAAGCAACTTCAGCAGCTTGAGTCTTGTCTTGTGGGCGCAAAAGCCCCTGGATTTGAGTTTGAGAATATTAAAGGCACAACTTCATCTTATTTCCCGATGTCTACCGTGACAATGCTGATTTTTGGGAATCCTAAAGATACAGACTGGCGACTCGCAAGATTGAGAATGGAGACAAATGTTTCACTCTCTCAGGCTGTTGACAAAGGAAAAGTCAATATTCTCTATATTTTGCCTGAAAAGATTGAAAATTGGCAAAGTGAGGTGTCGAATTATCCGTCTGATTGGACAATCGGATGTTCTGAAGGGGTTAAAGACATATATGATATGCGTGTTGACCCTTCGATATATGTGGTTGGTTCAGACGGTAATATTTTTATGAAAAACGTCCCGCTTGAGACAGCGGTGAATTCAGTTGTCGACCTTGTGAAATAGCCGGATCAATATTTTATCGTTTAATGAAAAACTACAATATATTATGAGAAAATTCAGTTTTTCAAGAGCAGTGAAGCAACTGTATTTTCGTGTCACAGGATACTCTTACACAAATCTTGGACGCCTGTTTCTGAGATTGTTCGTGGGAATCATGCTCATGCAGTTCGGAGTCAGACAGATTGCGCATTATTACGATGTGTGCGGTCTATTTCCGTCTGTGCTCGGGATGCCTTCGGAAGTGTCGCTCGTAGTCATGATTTGCATTGAGGTGATTTGCTCGTTTTTTATTATGTGCGGCTTTTTGACTCGCCTGATGATTGTTCCTCCTTTCATAGCCATGGTTATAGCGGAATATCATATTCTTCATGACTATGTGTCGGATGCGGCATATCTCCTCGATTGGCAGCAGCAGGGCTATTTGCCAATAATGTTCTTAGGAATTTATTTTTTCTTGCTTCTGGTAGGCCCGGGCAAAATCTCGGTGGATTATTTCCTTTCACTTCATATTATCCACACAGAAAATAAAAGCGAAGGAGAGCTTGAAGAGGTATGAAGATAGCGGTTCTTATATCAGGGGGCGTAGACAGCGCGGTTGTTGTTCACAAACTTTATTCCGAGGGTCATGAACTTCATTTGTTTTATATCCGCATAGGTATGGACAATGGAGAAGGTGATTGTTCTGCCGATGAAGACATAGAGATGTGCACACTGATAGCAAAGAGATACGGGTTGCCTTTCAACGTTGTGTCGCTTCATCAGGAGTATTGGGACAATGTGATGGCATATGCCCTACGCACAGTTAAGAATGGTCTTACTCCCCATCCCGACATGATGTGTAACAAAATCATAAAATTCGGGTTCTTTGAAGAACGATGGGGAAAAGATTTTGATAAGACAGCAACCGGGCATTATGCTTCGATTGCGGAAAGAGACGGGAAGTTGTATCTTGCCACAGCTAAAGACCCGGTTAAAGACCAGACCGATTTCCTTGCTCAGATTTCTTATGAGCAGCTTTCTCATCTGATGTTCCCGCTTGGCGAACTTGATAAATCAGAAGTCCGTCAGCTGGCTCGTGAAATATCTCTTCCGAATGCCACTCGCAAAGATTCTCAGGGAATATGCTTTTTAGGAAAGATAGATTATTCAGATTTCCTTGCCCGCCATCTCGGCGAAAAAGAGGGACCTGTGATAGAGATAGAGACGGGAAAGAAAATTGGAGTTCACAGGGGTTATTGGTTCTATACAATTGGGCAGCGTAAAGGTCTTGGCCTTAGCGGAGGTCCATGGTTTGTGGTGAAGAAGAACATTCGTGACAATGTTGTTTTTGTGTCGAATGGTTATGCCACAAGACTGCAGTATGGTCGGACAATACCTTTGTCAGAACCTAATTGGATTACGGAGTCGCCGTTTGCCCATAAGGATGGCATAGTCAATAATGAGGTAGCAATATCATTCAAGACACGTCATTCGCCTGAATTTTATTCAGGGAAATTGATTAATAGCGACACAGATGGCATGAAAATAGAGTCAGATTCTGATGTGCAGGGAATTGCCCCGGGTCAGTTCGCGATAATATATTCGCCTGACAGGACGTTGTGTTTAGGCTCTGCAATGATCTCTGTTGCGGAAAATAAGCGCAGGCGTCATAAAAAGAGAATTGCCGAGGTTGCCTTGGATAATGAAAAACTAAATTCAAATGAATAAAAGATATAGACTTGAACTTGTTGGGATCACCTATAATCAGATAGAATCAGGAGTCTATGCCTTGATTCTCCAGCAGGTGGGAGGCACACGACGGATACCAATCATAATCGGTTTCCCAGAGGCACAGGCCATTGAATGCAAATTGCAGGAAGTGGCGACTCCTCGTCCGCTTACTCATGACACTATGGTTGCTACATTGGCAACTTTTGGAATATCATTGCAGGAAGTGGAAATTCATAAACTTCCGAATGGTGTGTTTGCGGCAAATCTATTGTTTTCAGATGGAATAAATGAAAGAATTGTTGATTCCCGTTCTTCTGATGCCGTGGCATTGGCAATCCGGGTTGGCGCTCCGATTTATACATC
>VSPM01000111.1 GCA_009775365.1 Muribaculaceae bacterium | reverse complement strand
CAAAGACATCGCTTCATTCCTTAATATCACCCCCACACATTTGAGCAGATTAAGAAAATCTTAATCATGTTCTGCCGGTCTCAACATTTGTTGAGACCAACATCGTAAAAAATGACGAACTTTGCATATTCTAATTAAATTCAACAATGAAAGCCCTCAGATTTATCACAATATTAGTTCTTCTTTGCGTCGCTCTCGGAGCTAACGCGAAGAAAGAACGGGAATATCCGCGTGCCAAAATAAAGGTGGGATATAATTATTACAATAAGTTTCTGCGTGGCGGTGACGGCGTGGTTGAGAAAAATACACCATTTATCCTACTTGCCAATCAGGAGCAAAGCAAATTTTATTGTCCAAGCACAGAGTATAGGGATTCGTTGCTTTCCACACCATCGGGGCGAGCAAAGGAAAGGCAGATGTTTGATGCTGCTGCCGCAGCATATGTGCAAAATCGCGACCGTAGCGCTATGGATGGTGTTGTCTATCACTCACGGCTTTATGTTCTTAAAGATTTTGACAAATATGTTTCCACTACCTTCGATGAAGCCGGGATGGGTGAATGTGGGTACTATGATGAACCTTTCTCTGAAATCGACTGGGTAATAGCCGAGGATAGTGCCAAAACGATACTGGACTATCAATGCATCATGGCGACTGCTGATTATCATGGTCGAAAATGGACGGTATGGTTTACTCCTGAAATTCCTATACAAGATGGGCCATGGAAGTTTTGCGGACTGCCCGGGCTTATTATGGAAGCAAGTGAACTGTCAGGACAACATAGCTTTACTATTACCGGAATTGAAACAAGTTCACAGCCTATTTACCCAGTTTTCAATACAGAGTATGAAAAGATGGATCGAATTGATATGCTCCGGGCTGAGAGGCATTACAGGGAAAATAGTAATGCGATGTTCAAGGCTGCGACAGGATATGAACTTGGCGGAGGTGTTGATGCTTCCGTAACCGAAGAAAGCCGAAAGTACGATTACCTCGAAACCGATTATCACGAATGAAAAATTTAATTGCATATTTGTCGTTTTTTCTTGTTGTGGTCGAAGCCGTGGCACAAGTGAACGTGACGGGAACGAATCCGCATAATTCCTTGCTTTCAGTAGATCAAAACATTGAAGATTTCAATTTTGCGCTTAAGGAATTAGAAACCAGTTATGCCGGTTTTGATACTTATGTCAACGATTCAACCCGTCAGGAATACGACTCGATTGTATCGACACTTCGACAGCAAATCGGAACAAACGAACGGTCTGGATCTGATGCTGCGCTATTTCTATATTCATGGTTTGATGACGGGCATCTCGGAATGGATATGGGTAGTTTTCGTGAGACGGGTAAATATATGTCTGACCGAAGAAAATTCCAGACATACGATATAATACATCCGTATTTACCAGAGCCTCTCTCAAAGCCTGCTACTTCTAAAACCTATCTGATGAGATTGCCGGAATTTGATAATGAGACCGTAACACCGGAATTTGTTGAAAACGCTATTCGGGATTATAATTCGTCAGGTTGCGAAAATCTTATCATTGACTTACGCTCTAACGGAGGTGGAGATGAACGTCTTTGGCATCCGTTGTTGCCGATGCTGTATGACCACCCAGGCACCACCAAAAGTGTAGAGTTCAGAATGTCTAAAAATAATATCGAATATCTTAAACAAGCAGCTACCGAATTTCCGGAGGCTCAAATGATTCTGGATAAGTATAAGAAAACTCACAAGGAATTTATACTCTTGACCGACAAAGAGGATATTGAAATTGAAGTACCGAAATACGATGGTAAGAAGCCTCGCAGAATTGCTTTTATTATAGATGCCAACAACGGGTCTGCGACTGAGGAATTATTGATACAGGCCAAGGCGATTTCTGATAGGACTATTATTTATGGCAAAGAAAATACGGGGGTTGTCTTGATTGCTCATCAGTCAGGGAATCGGCATTGCCCAATAGTGGATATCCGATTTCCATACCAACTGCCAGATCGTGCAGATTGCCCAATCACGGCATTGATAAAACCGGTATAGCTCCTGACGTGGTAATACCCATTAATTATCCCAGTTCTCTGGCGGATAATATTGACGAGTGGACTTTATGGATTGCAAACGAATTAGAAAAATAGTACCTACTAATTATCACTAATTATGAAAAGATTTCTCACATATCTATTTTGTTTAATCGCTACATTTCCAGTGATTGCTGAGTCGCCACGCGCTTTTTTAAAGGCGGAGTATGAATCCATGTCGAAAACCATCAACACAAAAACAGGTGACACCATCACCAACAATAGTGACTTTGTGTTAAAAATAGGACAAGGTCAGTCATTTTATTTTGACCCGCAGACCAACCGCATAGATTCTCTTGAAAATGACCCGCAAGGAAGGATGATGCTTAAACAGGCTGACGATGCAGCTTTGCAGAAAGCTATTGCCAACATGAACGCAGGTTTAGGAGAGACATGGTTTGATATCCGCGAGAAGATGGGAATAAACCGTGGCTCCCGCTACAAGAACATTAAGAATTTTGAGTTACGTACCATTACAGTCTGGGACTCACAGATGGGCGACCGCTATCGTTATCCTGTGGAGATGGACGATTTGCAATGGAATCTTCAGGACTCGACTAAGACGGTGCTGGATTATGAGTGTCAGCTTGCCACGGCCGATTATCACGGGCGTAAATGGTTTGCGTGGTTTGCACCCGAAATTCCGGTACAGGATGGACCGTGGCAGCTGTGCGGTCTGCCCGGTCTTATAATGGAGGCTATTACTGCCGATGGCGAATATGGATTCACAATTAAAGGAATTCAGCAATGCGACGAACCGCTCGGAGACCCTTACGAGAACCCCGATAAAATTTTCAAAAGCACACGCATAGCTGTCCTGCGCATGAAGGATTATGGGAACCGCAACCGGGCCGCTCAGGTTAGTGCCATGACCGGAGGCGCTGTCAATATTAAACCAACAGAATACAAAGAGAATATCGACTTTATTGAAACCGATTACCACGAATGAACCGTCTTCTCGCATATATGCTTTGCCTGATTGTCTCGGTTAGTGCCGTGGCACAGGTGAATGTGTCGGGTACGGTCGTTGACAAGGATAGTAACGAGCCGTTGACCGGGGCTTCCGTCATTGTCAAGGGAGCGGACGGCAAGATAAAGAAATACGCCACGTCAAAGGGCGACGGCGGTTTCGCCATGTCGCTGCCGTCGGTGTCAGGTTGCAGACTGGAGGTGTCGATGATGAGTTTCGCAAAGAAAACTATTCCTCTCGACAGCGTTTCGTTTCCGCTCACCGTTCAGCTCGAACCGGGTACGACTCTTCTCAAAGAGGTTACAGTCAAGGCCGATCGAATCCGTGAGCAAGGAGATACTATAACTTACAATGTCGGTAGTTTCGCACAGGCACATGACCGCTCCATCGGCGATGTGCTCAAACGTATGCCCGGAATAGATGTTGCCAACAACGGCAAGATACAGTATCAGGGCGAGGACATCAACAAGTTCTATATTGAAGGCTCCGACCTCCTCGGAGGGAAATACGGTATTGCCACCAACGGCATCAGCCACGAGGATGTGGGCGCGGTAGAGGTGATGGAGAACCATCAGCCGATGCAGGTGCTGTCGGGTATATCCTTCTCAGACAAGGCGGCTATCAACCTCAAACTGAAGAACAAGGCAAAGACAACGTGGAGTTTCCACGGCGATGCCGGAGGCGGCTATTCATGGCAACCAGACGGAGCGATATGGGACGGTGAACTGTTTGCAATGGCAGTAATGCCCAATTTCCAGAATATAACCACATTCAAGACCAACAACATCGGAGAAGATCTCTCGGCACAGGCAACAGACTTTTTCGCTTCTCGTCGTGGTACCGACCTGAGCCGATATGTCGGTCTGTCTCTTCCCGGAGTTCCTAACCTCAGCCGGAAACGCACACTGTTCAACCGCTCGGCGCTTGTTTCAACCAACGCGCTTTGGAAACTCGGACGCGGAGAGTTCAAGACACAGATTGACTACTCATTCAGCCGTATCACCGCAGAGGCGGCAAACGTAACAACCTACTTTCTCAACGATGGTAACCGTGTCGTTACCGAAGACCGCAATGGCGTTGACCGCTCACATTCCCTATCGGGCAAATTTATCTATGAGCTGAACCAAAAGACTGCATTTATCAACAATACCCTGAAAACCAATATTGACTGGGATAATGTATGCCTCGGTGTAACCGGTTCACTACCCAACGACCAGACGGCATCGCTCCCCGACTACTATGTAGGCAATGATTTCAAGCTTATAAAGAGATTCAACGGCAAACACCTTGTCACCTTCATTAGCAGGAACGAATGGGAGTCGCTGCCGCAGACCCTTTCCGTATCTATAAATGATGGTGTTATGCGTCAACAAGTCAAAGACCATGCGTTCTATACCAACGAGAGTGCTACATACGCCTTTTCCGTCAAGGGTATCACAATCAGTCTTGAAGGAGGTGTAAAAGCTTATTTCCGCTCTCTCAACACAGAATTGCCGGATATGCCTGAGGAAATACCGGGCGAGACAACGAATGTACTGAATACAAACTATCTCACGGTTTATGCTACTCCGAAATTCGAGTATTGGGTGAAGCGGGTGAATTTCTCGCTTGACGCACCCGTCAGCTTCGCCCATTATACCTTCGACAAGGCACTTGCCAACCGTAGCGAGGTTTATTTCTCGCCGTCATTGAGCATGAACTGGAAACCCAACAACCGCTTCTCGATGAGCGTGAGCGGTGGTACCAGACGTTCGCCGATGGATCTCAACATGATACAGCCCGGATATGTAATGACTGATTACCGCTCGTTCCGTCGCGGTGTCGATGATTTCTATAATTCTTCCTCCCAGCGGGTATCAGGCAGACTATCCTACAAACACACCCGCCGGGGAATATTCGCAAACGCTATGGTGTTGCAGTCATGGAGCCACCGGCCTTACACTTTGGCACAGCAGCTTTACGGCGACTATGTGGTCTATTCCTACACGTCGGCAAAAAGCGACTGGCAGATGCTTATGGCAAGCGGAAAAATCGGCAAAACTCTTGATTTCATGCGAGGTAGCGCAAACATCAACGGTTCATTCAGTCGCAATGAATCGCACCTGATTTCGGAGAACAGCTCGGTAAATTCGGTCGGCACTTCTTGGTCAGCCGGAGCGAAAATCAATGGTTCGCCACTCCGTTGGCTCAGTTTCGACTATCGTTTCGAGTGGGCATCGAGCCGTATGTCCATGAACGGCATTAACGCCTCGTGGCTCCGCAATATGGAAAACGAATTGCTGCTCAACATCATGCCCCACAAAAAATGGGAATGGCACATCAGCGGCGAACACTACCGCAACGAACTTATCGCCGGTCAATTCAAAAACGTGTTTCTGCTTGATACAAAGGTAATCTACAAACTCAATAAGCGGCTGGAACTCTCCGCCTCGTTGAGCAACATCTTCAATCAGCGAACATACAACTATACAACATACAATCAGCTCACCTCCTTCGAGAGCCAACGCTGGCTCCGAGGTCGCGAGCTGTTAATCACAATATCTCTCAGAAAATGAATAGACTAATTACATCAATCATCATGTGCTTTGTGGCGATAGCTGCAATAGCGCAGAAAGCACAAATAAAGGTAGGATATGAATATCATTTTTTCGACCCTCGGGGCATAGAGAAAAGACAGGATTTCATACTTCTTGCCGGGCCAGATTGCTCGAAGTTTTACAATAGCCATACACAATGGCTTGACTCAACACAATGCACTAAAGATGGTGATCAATGGTATAACCAGCAAGCGTTGTTAATGATGGGGGAGCTTATGCAAAAATCCAGAGAAGAGCGAGAGGCGATTCTAAACAGTTCACCTGTTGGTCGGCCGGTAGATCTCTATGTTGTTAGGGATAATGACAAGTTCAAAGTCTGGGATATGGTTTATCATGAATACCGTAAATATACAGAACCAATTGAGGATAGAGAATGGACTATTGTTGATGACACCACAAAGACGATATTAGGTTTTGACTGTATTATGGCGACTGCCAACTATCATGGACGTAACTGGACTGCGTGGTTCACTCCAGAAGTACCAATGAACACTGGGCCATGGAAACTGCTTGGATTGCCCGGTCTAATATTAGAGGCCGTTGACAGCACAAGTCAACATCATTTCACAGCCAATGGTATTCAATCAGTCAATCTGCCTATTACCAAAGTTTATGAACCATATTCTTATGAGAAGACAACTCGAAGAGAGTTCCTGAGACTTTGTCGATATAGATATGATAATTTTCAGGGCATGAGCGATATGCACTTTGGTGGCAACGGACCGCGTCTTTCTCAAAAAAAATAGAGTATGAAAGCGGAAAAGATGGTTTTGATTTACTTGAAACAGATTACAAATGACATTATGAAACAGATACTCACATCAATCATCGTTTGCTTTGTGGCGATAGCTGCTATGGCACAGAACAAGGCTGAAATCATTGTCAGCTATGATTCATCGTTCCCCAACAAATTCGGTAAAATCAACACCGGCAAAATGTCGCTTT